>NZ_JBEZDY010000038.1:0-82042 GCF_040648555.1 Actinoplanes sp. NPDC049118 | reverse complement strand
CCCGGATAGACGCTGAGGCCGACGTCGTGCAGGACCTGTACAGGACCGAAACTCTTGTCGATCCCGCGCAACTCCAGAAGAGGTGTCGCGGCCACAGGGGGTTCTCCTTCACTCGATGCGGCGCCGCCCACACCCGGCCGGGCATGGGCGGCGCCGTCGGGCCCGAGGTGGGGTCAGCTGACGCCGTTCTCTGCGCAGAGCTTGGCGAAGTCGCCGGCGCAGAGCTGGTCCTTGGTGACGAATCCGTCGGCGACGACGTCCTTGACGCTGTCCTTGAAGATGGGGTCCGGGGTCAGCAGGACCGCGGGAATATCCTTCTTCGTCTCCGGGTCGGTGACGGTCTGCCCGGTGTCCTTCCTCGTGCCCTTGGCCAGGCCGATGGCGAGCTCGGCGGCCGCGTCGGCCTCCTGCTGGATCGCCTTGTAGACCGTCATGCACTGGTCGCCGACGAGGATGTTCTGCAGGCCCTGCACGGTCGCGTCCTGGCCGGTGACCGGGACCTTGCCGTTTAGGCCCTGCTTCTTGAGGACGGAGATGACCGCGTTGCCGAGGCCGTCGTTGGCCGCGAGCACGCCCTTGATGTTCTTGTTCTCGGTCAGCATCTGCTCGAAGATGGTGCCGCCCTGCGCGTTGTCCCAGTCCGGTACGGACTGGTCCGGACCCTTCACGAACTCACCCGAGGCGAACTTGGGGTCGAGGACCGAGTCGTAGCCCTGCTTGAACAGGGTGGCGTTGTTGTCGGTCGGCGAGCCGTTGAGCCGGGCCACGACGGGCTTGACGGCCTTCATGGCCGTCAGGCACTTGACCAGGCCCTCGCCCTGAAGCTTGCCGACCGCCACGTTGTCGAAGCTGACGTAGTAGTCCGCGTTGCCGCCGAGCGTGAGGCGGTCGTAGTCGATGGTCGCGATGCCGGCCGCACGGGCCTTGTCGAGGACCGCCTTGCCGGTTCCGGAGTCCAGGTTGACGATCATGAGCACCTTGACACCGCTGGAGATCATGCCCTCGGCGATCGTCTGGAACTGGCTCTTGTCGCCCTGAGCGTTCTGGATGTCGACCGGTACGCCGGCCGCGTCGAACGCCGCCTTCAGGAACTTGGGGTCGTCGGTGCTCCACCGCTGAGAGCTTGCAGTGTCCGGCAGGATGACGCCCACCTTGCCGACGGACGCGCCGCCGTCCGTGCCTGAATCGCCACCGCTGTCGTCACCGCATGCAGCCATGCTGCCGGCGGCCAGCAGGCCGGCCGCGGCAAGGGCGAACATTCCCTTACGCATTCCTCGAGTCCTTTCGGATCAATCCGGACCTTGCTTCGGATTCTGGTGTGCGCTGCCGGGAACGTCACTCACCCGATCCGCTGCGGGATCGGACACTCTGTTGTATCGGGCAACGTATTCCCGGTGCTGAACGTTGGCACGACGGGCCTGATCGCAAGGTCCCGCAGCCCGCGTAGACGGCAGCGCGACGACGTTGGGTCACCGCGCAGCCATGGAGTCACTCCACAACGTGACGCTAGGTCACTTCACGGCTCTGGATTGCCGGATCTTGATAACGGTGTCGTAACGGAAGGATCCGGAACAGCGTCTGCCGCTCTATGTCCGAATCTTCGCGATTTTCGCATCCGTGAGCCGGATCAGGTCGGCGGGAACGAGCGAGACCTGCAGGCCGCGGCGCCCGGCCGAGACGTACATGCGGTCCAGGGCGGCGGCCGAGTCGTCGACGACCGTCGGCAGCCGCCGGCGCTGTCCCAGCGGGCTGATCCCGCCGCGGACGTAGCCGCTGCTGCGCTCGGCCGCCGCGCGATCCGCCAGCGCCGCACGCTTGCCGCCCGCCGCGCCCGCCAGCGCCTTGAGGTCGAGTTCGCCGGTGACCGGGACCACGGCGACGGTGAGCCCGCCGTCGACCTCGGCGATCAGCGTCTTGAAGAGCGCCGCCGGTGCCACCCCGAGTGCCGCGGCGACCAGCGCGCCGTAGTCGCGCGCATCCGCCGGGACGTCATACGGGTGCAGCTCGTGCGCCACCCGCTGCGCCGTGAGCAGCACGGTGGCCGGGGTACCGGCAGCCTTCTTCGCCACGAGGAGGAAGGTTAGCGGCAGAGCAGGACCGTCGGCGCCCCCGCCGTGCGGGTCAGCACGAGCGACGCCGCGGCGCTGCCGCTGAGCCGCAGGTCCCGGCGCAGCTGCTCGGGCTCGAGCGCGGAGCCGCGTTTGCGGATCTCCAGCCGTCCGACGCCGCGCTCGCGCAGCAGCGTCCGCAGCCGCTTGAGGGAGAACGGCAGCACGTCGGTGATCTCGAGCCGCCGGCCGAACACCGTGTCGACGGCGGTGTCCGTGTAGACGTAGGCGATCTCGGGGTCGGCGATCCGGCCGCCGATCGCCGCGGCGAACTCGGCCACGAGGTGCGAGCGGACCACGGCCGGGTCCGGGTCGTACAGGAAGGCGCCGACCGGGCCGACCGGAGCCGCCTCGACTCCCGATCCGGTCAGCTCGGCCCCCGACGGCAATAGGATCGCCCGCCGCGCGAATTCCGCCAGCGGCCCGCACCAGAACGCGGCCTCGACCAGATCGCCGCCGACGCTGACCCACTCGCCCTCGGCGCCGGGCGGTAGCAGCGCGTGATCGATGCCGGGGGCCAGCTTGAGCACCGTGCGCGGCACCCGGCCTGGCAGGGCGGCGATGAAGTCCCACGGCGGCGACCACGAGCGCGGGTCCATCACCCGGCCGCGGCCCGCCCGCCGGCGCGCCGGGTCGGCGAAGACCGCGTCGAACCTCTCCACCGGAACGCTCGTCGCGTCCGCACACTCCACGGTCACCAGGTGGGCCAGGCCGGCGGCCGCCGCGTTCGCGGCGGCGAGCGCGGCCGTGAGCGGGTCGGCGTCGACGGCCCACACCCGGATGCCCTGGCGGGCCGCGGCGAGCGCGTCCGAGCCGAGGCCGCAGCCGAGGTCGGCGAGGGTCTCGACGCCGGCCGCCCGCAGCCGGGCGGCGCGCCGGTCGGCCACCACCGCCCGCGTCGCCTGCTCGAGCCCCGCCCGGGTGAAAAGCATCGTGGCGCCGGCCGCGCCGAACTTGGCCTCCGCGCGTCTGCGGAGGTCGGCCTGGGTGAGCGCGGCGGCGGACAGGGCAGGGGAGAGGCCGCGGGAGCGCAGGGCCGTGGCGGCGGCGAGCGGGTCCGCGCCGGCGACCTCGGCGGCGGCCGCCAGGGCGGCAGACCCCTCGGCGGTACGCAGGGCGGCGAGCAGTTCGAGGTCCACGGAAAGTCATTCTGCTGGAAGCTGACGTGTTGGCACTCTGGTTGACGGAGTGCTAGTTCCGGCATAATCTCCGATTAGCACTCTCAACCTGAGGGTGCCAGCGTGCTCCCCGATCCGGGGACGTGCGCTTGCGCCAGGCGGACCGGCACCCGCGACGACGGCCCCGCCCGGTGGCATGAGGCATCAGCCCGGCCTGTCATTGGCCGGCGACAACACCTGTACCCAGGAGGGTATGCCCGTGACTACCGCGACAAAGGTTGCGATCAAGCCGCTCGAGGACCGCATCGTGGTCCAGGCGAACGAGGCCGAGACCACGACGGCGTCGGGCATCGTGATCCCCGACACCGCCAAGGAGAAGCCGCAGGAGGGCACCGTCCTCGCCGTCGGCCCCGGCCGGATCGACGACAAGGGCAACCGCGTACCGATCGACGTGAAGGTCGGCGACACCGTCCTGTACTCGAAGTACGGCGGCACCGAGGTCAAGTACGCCGGCGAGGAGTACCTGGTGCTCTCCGCCCGCGACGTCCTCGCGGTCATCGAGAAGTAGACCTGATCTGACAGTGCTGAGCGCCCTGGCCCGGCTTCCGGTCCAGGGCGCCGGTGCGTTGAAGGGACCATAAATGGCGAAGATTCTCAGTTTCTCCGACGACGCGCGGCACCTGTTGGAGCACGGCGTCAACACGCTCGCCGACACGGTCAAGGTCACTCTCGGGCCGCGCGGCCGCAACGTCGTCCTCGACAAGAAGTTCGGCGCGCCCACGATCACCAACGACGGTGTCACCATCGCCAAGGAGATCGAGCTCTCCGACCCGTACGAGAACCTCGGGGCCCAGCTGGTCAAGGAGGTGGCGACGAAGACCAACGACGTCGCCGGCGACGGGACCACCACGGCGACCGTGCTCGCGCAGGCGCTGGTCCGCGAGGGCCTGCGCAACGTGACCGCGGGTGCCAACCCGATCGCGCTCAAGCGCGGCATGGACCTGGCCGCCGAGGCCGTCTCCAAGGCCCTGCTGGAGAAGGCGGTCGAGGTCGACGACAAGAAGTCGATCGCGAACGTCGCCACCATCTCGGCGCAGGACGCCACGATCGGTGAGCTCATCGCCGAGGCGATGGAGAAGGTCGGCCGCGACGGCGTCATCACCGTCGAGGAGGGGTCCGTCCTGGACACCGGGCTCGAGGTGACCGAGGGTCTGCAGTTCGACAAGGGCTTCATCTCGCCGAACTTCGTGACCGACGCCGAGTCGCAGGAGGCCGTCCTCGAGGACGCCTACCTGCTGATCACGACCCAGAAGATCTCCAGCGTCGAGGAGATGCTGCCGCTGCTGGAGAAGGTTCTCTCCGGCGGCAAGCCGCTGCTCATCGTCGCCGAGGACGTCGAGGGCCAGGCGCTGTCGACGCTCGTCGTCAACGCGCTGCGCAAGACCTTCAAGGTTGCGGCCGTGAAGGCCCCGGGCTTCGGGGACCGGCGCAAGGCCATGTTGCAGGACCTTGCGATCGCGACCGGCGGCGAGCTCATCGCCCCCGAGCTCGGCTACAAGATCGACCAGGTCACCCTCGACATGCTGGGCACCGCCCGGCGGGTCGTGGTGGACAAGGAGAGCACGACCATCGTCGACGGTGGCGGCCGCAAGGCCGAGATCGAGGACCGCGTCTCGCAGATCCGCAAGGAGATCGAGGCCTCGGACTCCGACTGGGACCGCGAGAAGCTCTCGGAGCGGCTGGCCAAGCTCTCCGGCGGCATCGCGGTGATCAAGGTCGGCGCCGCGACCGAGGTCGAGATGAAGGAGCGCAAGCACCGCATCGAGGACGCCATCGCGGCGACCAAGGCCGCGGTCGAGGAGGGCACCGTCCCGGGTGGCGGCGCCGCCCTGGCGCAGGTCGCCTCGACGCTCGACGGCAACCTCGGCCTCACCGGCGAGGAGGCGGTCGGCGTGCAGATCGTCCGCAAGGCGCTGGTCGAGCCGCTGCGCTGGATCGCGCAGAACGCGGGCCACGACGGCTACGTGGTGGCGGGCAAGTCCGCCGAGCTCGGCTGGGGCCACGGCCTCAACGCGGCCACCGACGAGTACGTCGACCTGGTCGCGGCCGGCATCATCGACCCGGTGAAGGTGACCCGCAGTGCGGTCTCCAACGCCGTCTCGATCGCCGCGCTGCTGCTCACCACGGAGAGCCTCGTGGTGGAGAAGCCGGCCGAGTCGGAGCCCGCCGCGGGCGGTGGCCACGGCCACAGCCACGGTGGCCACGGCCACCAGCACGGCCCGGGTTTCTGAGTCGAAAGAGTAAAAAAGGGCGCGTCGCATTCCGCGGCGCGCCCTTTCTCGTGTGTGATGCGGGATTCGGGGAAAGAGGCGCGGATGATCGTCGTGGTGGAAGGTCCGACCGCGGCCGGCAAGACGTCGTGGTGCCGGCGTTACGTCGGCCGTTACGTCGCCGAGTACGCCGCGACGGGCCGCGAGCCGACCGACGAGATGGCCCTGGCCCGGCACTGGGCGCGGGTCGGCATGGGCCGCTGGGCGCAGGCCGTCGATCTCGAACGCGCCGACGGCGTCGCGTTCTGCGACACCGACCCGGTGAAGCTGCACTACGCCTGGGGGATGGCGGCGCTCGGCCTGGCGCCGCGCGCCCGGTTCGACCGTGAGCTGACGGTGACCCGGGAGGCGTTCCGCTCCGGCCGGCTCGGGTTCGCCGACGCCGTGCTGGTCGGCCTGCCCGAGGTCGAGACGCTGCAACGGCGCCGCGACAGTGACGAGACCCGGCGGCGGCGCAACTTCGCGGCGCACGTACAGCTCCGCGAGCCCCTTCAGCAGTGGTACGCCACGCTGGACCGGCTCGACCCGGGCCGGGTGATCTGGGAGCTGCCCGCCGAGGGCGTGCCCAAGCTGCCGGTGCCCCGCGCCGATCGCTGCGCGGTGGAGTTGCTGGACGATCTGGTGGCCGCCCTGCCGCCGCTGCGCCAGGCCGTCACCGAACCGTAAGGGCTGTTCCGCGCCCCGCGGATGCAGGATGGAGGCGTGAACCTCTCGCCTCGGGCCGCGTGGGCCGCGCTGGCCGGTGTCGCCGCGGCCGGTGTCGCCGTCGGCGTCGCCGAGATCGTCGCCGTCCCGATCGGCCCGCTCTCGTCGCCGCTGCTCGCCGTCGGCGGCGTGGTGGTCGACAACGTGCCCGGGCCGGTCAAGGATGCGGGAATCGCGGTCTTCGGCACCCACGACAAGACCGCCCTGATCACCGGCACCGTGATCCTGCTCGGGCTCTACGCCGCGGTGCTCGGCGTCATCGCGCTGCGCAGCCGGGCGGCCGCCCTCGCCGGCGTCGTCCTGTTCGGCGCGATCGGCGTGACCGCCGCCGTCACCCGGCACGGCGCCGGGTTCGCGGCCGCGCTGCCGTCGCTGGTCGCCACCGTCGTGGCGGCGCTGGTGCTCCACCGGCTCGTGCGGCTCGCCGCAGCCGCGCAACCGGCCGCCGCGCCCCCCGAGGGTGAGGGCGGCCGGATGGGGCCCGGCGGCGTGGTGCAGGAGAATCGGCGCCGCTTCCTCATGGCGCTGGGCGGTGCCGCCGCGGTGGCCGCCGTCGGGGGCTTCGGCGGCCGGTTCCTGACCTCGCGGCGTGCGGTGACCGCCGCCCGCGACGCCGTCGTGCTGCCGGCCCCGGCGCGGCCGGCCCCCGCGGTCCCGGCCGGCGCCCAGGTCCGGGGTGCGGTCCCCTACGTCACGCCGAACGCCGACTTCTACCGGATCGACACCGCGCTGTATCCGCCTCAGATCGATCCGTCGACCTGGGAGCTGCGCATTCACGGCATGGTCCGCAACCCGATCACCCTCACCTGGGAACAGCTGTTGCGGCGCCCGATGGTGCAGCGGTACGTGACGCTGGCCTGCGTGTCCAATGAGGTCGGCGGCGACCTGATCGGCAACGCGCTCTGGCTCGGCACCCCGATCAAGGATCTGCTGGACGAGGCTCGTCCGCTGCCCGACGCCGACCAGGTGGTGCAGCGCTCGGCCGACGGCTGGAACTGCGGCAGCCCGACCGCGGTGCTGCGCGACGGCCGGGACGCCCTGCTGGCGATCGGCATGAACGGCCGGCCCCTGCCGGTGTCGCACGGCTTCCCGGCGCGCATGGTCGTACCCGGGCTGTACGGCTACGTCTCGGCCTGCAAGTGGATCACCGAGATCGAGTTGACCCGGTTCGCCGACTTCGACGCGTACTGGGTGCCGCGGGGCTGGTCGGCGCAGGGTCCGATCAAGACCCAGTCGCGGATCGACACGCCACGCGACGGCGCCGGGCGTAAGGCCGGCGCGGTCACCGTCGCCGGTGTCGCGTGGGCGCAGCACCGCGGCATAGACCTGGTCGAGGTGCAGATCGACGGCGGCCCATGGGTGCGGGCGACCCTCGCGCCGACCGTATCGTCGGACACCTGGGTGCAGTGGTCCTACCTTTGGCAGGCGACGCCGGGCGAGCACACGGTGCGGGTCCGGGCGGCCGACGGCGACGGCGGCCTACAGACCGGCGCCCCCGCGCCGCCGGCCCCGGACGGGGCGACGGGATGGCATTCCGTACAGGTCACGGTCGACTGAGGGTGTCACCCAAAAGCCGCACTTTTGGTCCGACGACAACCCCAAGTTCGCTCATACGGTGGCTTGCATGTCCACCGATGCGGCGAACACGCCGTTGAACACGTCGACGCGGCTCCCCGCAGGGAACCGCGTCGGCAGCTGTGTGGTGCCGCGCGTCGACCGGCGTCAGGCCGCCGGTACCTGCCGTTGTGCCGGGACCGCCGACTTGTGGGGCCGGCCGAGGCGGGCCTCCAGCCGGGCAAGGTCGACCCGTCCGTGATGCCGATCGGCAAGGTCCTCCCAGCCGACCGCGAGCAGCCGCAGCCGCTCCGCTTCGCTGAAACCTCCCCATACCCCGTACGGCTCACGGACAGCCAGTGCGTGAGCAGCGCACTCCGCCCGGACCGGGCAGGCGCCGCACATCGTCTTGGCGTTCGCCTCCCGACGGTTGCGGGAAGACCCACGCTCACCGTCCGGGTGGAAGAACTGGGCGCTGTCGCGCCCCCTGCACAGGCCGAGTCGCTGCCATTCCCAAAGGTCGGCGATGGGTCCGGGCAGTCTGCGAACGTTCGACATCAACACCCTCCTCCCGCGCGGCACCGCGGAGTGCTGTCATTGAGGGGCCTGACTCAGGCCTGCCGCCCGTGTACCCCGGCGAACGCCGGATCACACGCGACTTGTCGATGTCTTCGCCAGCCGTATCTCATCGGTGCTCCAAGCCGTACCGATGTTTCCTAATTTTTCCATCTAAAGCGCGTAATGCTGCGGCCGTTGCGTGATCTCCTCTGAGAGAGAAGGAGGATCACTGTGCGTACCGTCCTCGTGTGCGTCCGAACCCCACTTGCGGCCCAGACCGTCGCCTCTACCGCGGCCCGGCTCGGGATGACCGGGGTCGTGCGGACGGCGGTCAGCGAGACCGAGGCCATGATCCGACTGGCTGAAAGGCCGGCCGAGGTTGTCCTGGCCGACACCGCCGTGACCCGTCCCGACAGCGTCGGTTTCACCCGCCGCGTCCTCGCCCGCGCCCCACAGGCGCAGGTCGTCCTCTTCGGTGCCGAAGATCCACGGGTCGCCGCAGCGGCTGTCGCCGCCGGTGCCAGGGGTGTCATCCGCGGCGTCGAGCACGACCTGGTCAGTGTCGTCGCCAAGGCGTTGCTGCTCCTGCTGTTGCCGGTGCGGCCACAGGGCATGCCGATCAACGGCGCGAATGCCCAGCCCGCCGCGGTCGGCGGCGCCGGCCGTAACAACAACTCGGCGGCCGCTCGCGGCCTGCACCGCGACGGGCTGGCCATGGCCGGCACGCCCAACGGTGCCGGCGTCCCCGCGATGCTGCCGAATTCCCCGATGGTCCCCGCCCAGCGAGGCGACGGATCGGACATCGACCCGGCCACCGGCCGGCCGATGGTGTGGCCGGGTAACGACACCGGCCGTACCGACGCCCCGACGGGCCGGCGGCTCACGCTCACCGAGCGCGAGTTGCAGGTGTTGCGGGGGATGGCCGACGGCAAGAGCAATGCGGAGATCGGGCGCGAGCTCTTCGTCTCCGAGGACACCGTGAAGACCCACGCTCGGCGGCTCTTCCGCAAGCTGGGCGCCCGAGACCGGGCGCATGCGGTGGCCGCCGGCTTCCGGGCCGGACTGGTCGCTTAACGGTAAGTCGTTTCACACCCGGGGGCCCGGGCGGCGATCACGAAGCGTCGTCGTCCGTGCCCTCGGTCAGTGTGTCGTGCACCCCGTCGGCGTAACCGCGGGCGTACTCCCAGGTCACGTAGTGGTCCGGGTCGGGATCGTAGGCCGGCTCGTGCACCCGCGGTCGACCGTTGCTCAGCAGGTGGCGCAGGTTGCCCCGGAGCAGGTCCCAGTCGAAGTAGTGTGGCTCGTGGCAGTCCTCACACTCGATCACCAGGCCGCGGATGCCCGTCGGACTCAGCAACGCCTGGTAGATCTCCAGGTCGGAGAGGTCCTCGAGGACGTCCTGCCGCTCCGGCTCGGTCAGCGGATCGCTCTCGGCGTCCTCCGAGAGGTCGTCGAGACCGGCGGCCGGGTCGGCGGGGTCGCCGTTGAACGGGTCGATCGGCTCTTCTTGCACGATGTCTACCGTACCCATGTATGGCCGGTGTGTGCTGGCCCGCACGCGCTGTCCGCCCAACAGAACGCCCTGACCGGATGGGTAGGATGAAACACTCCGCCTCTTCGCTAGGGATGATCTGTGGATAACGAGTCGGCCCGCACGGTTCCGCTGGGTCTCACCTTCGACGACGTGCTGCTCCAGCCGGGTGAATCGGACGTCGTGCCGAGCCGCGTCAACACGATCACCCGGTTGACCCGCAACGTCGAGCTGTCCATCCCGCTGCTCTCCAGCGCCATGGACACCGTGACCGAGGCGCGGATGGCGATCGCGATGGCCCGCCAGGGCGGTATCGGCGTGCTGCACCGCAACCTCTCGCTCGAGGACCAGGCCTCGCAGGTCGACCTCGTGAAGCGCTCCGAGTCCGGGATGATCACCAACCCGGTCACGTGCAGCCCCGACGACACCCTGCGCGAGGTGGACCAGCTCTGCGGGCGCTACCGCATCTCCGGCCTGCCGGTCGTCGACGCCGAGGGCGTGCTCGTCGGCATCGTCACCAACCGCGACATGCGCTTCGTCACCGACGACAGCGTCAAGGCGCGCGAGGTCATGACGAAGATGCCGTTGATCTCCGCGCCGGTCGGTGTCGGCAAGGACGAGGCCCTGGCGCTGCTGCAGCGGCACAAGGTGGAGAAGCTGCCGCTGGTCGACGACGCCGGCCGGCTGCGCGGACTGATCACGGTCAAGGACTTCACCAAGAGCGAGCAGTATCCGAACGCCGCCAAGGACGCGCAGGGCCGGCTCCGGGTCGCCGCCGCGGTGGGCGTCGGCGAGGACGCCTACAAGCGGGCCCGGTCCCTGATCGACGCCGGCGTCGACGTGGTCATCGTGGACACCGCGCACGGCCACCAGCGCGCCGTGCTGGAGATGGTCGCCCGGCTGAAGAAGGACACCACCACCGACATCGTCGGCGGCAACATCGCGACGTACGCGGGCGCCAAGGCCCTCGTCGACGCGGGCGCCGACGCGGTCAAGGTGGGCGTGGGCCCCGGCGCGATCTGCACCACCCGGATCGTCGCCGGTGTCGGCGTACCGCAGATCACCGCGGTCATGGAGGCCGCCCGGGCCTGCCGCCCCGCGGGCGTACCGGTCATCGCCGACGGCGGCATCCAGTACTCGGGCGACATCGCCAAGGCGATCGTGGCCGGCGCCGACACCGTGATGCTCGGTGGTCTGCTCGCCGGCTCCGAGGAGAGCCCCGGCGACCTGATCTTCATCAACGGCAAGCAGTTCAAGACCTACCGCGGCATGGGCTCGCTGGGCGCCATGCAGTCCCGCGGCCAGGCGAAGTCCTACTCCAAGGACCGCTACTTCCAGCAGGACGTCACCGAGGACAAGCTGGTACCCGAGGGCGTCGAGGGGCAGGTACCCTACCGCGGCCCGCTGTCGCGCGTGGCGCACCAGCTGATCGGTGGCCTGCGCGCGGCGATGGGTTACGTCGGCGCCGAGACGATCCCCGATTTGCAGGAGCGGGGACAGCTCATCAGGATTACCGCGGCGGGCCTCAAGGAAAGCCACCCGCACGACATCCAGATGACCGTCGAGGCACCTAACTACCACTCCCGCTAAGGGGTTTGAGACATGCGTGACGTCGTGGAGATCGGTCTCGGCAAGACCGCACAGCGCGGCTACCACCTGGACGACATCGCGATCGTCCCGAGCCGCCGCACCCGCGACGTGGACGACGTGTCCACCGACTGGCGCCTCGACGCGTACCCGTTCAAGATCCCCTGTGTGGCGCACCCGTCGGACGCGACGATGAGCCCCGAGTCGGCGATCGCGCTCGGCCGCCTCGGCGGCCTGGGCGTGCTCAACGCGGAGGGCCTCTGGACCCGCTACGAGGACCCGACCAAGATCCTCGAGGAGCTGGCGTCGCTCGACGAGGAGGCGGACGCCACCAAGCGCCTCCAGGAGGTCTACTCCGAGCCGATCCGGCCCGAGCTGATCGCCGAGCGGGTCCGCGCCATGCGCGACGGCGGCGTCACGGTCGCCGTCCGGGTGTCGCCGCAGCACACGCTGGCGCTGGCACCGGTGATCCTCGACGCCGGCGTCGACCTGCTGGTCATCCAGGGCACGCTGGTCTCGGCCGAGCACGTGTCCACGACGGACGAGCCGCTGAACCTCAAGGAGTTCATCGCCGATCTCGACCTGCCGGTCATCGTCGGCGGCTGCACCGACTACAAGACGGCGCTGCACCTGATGCGCACCGGGGCGGCCGGCGTCATCGTCGGCATCGGCGCGGACGAGTGGTCCACCACGGACACGGTCCTCGGCATCCGGGTCCCGATGGCCACCGCGATCGCCGACGCCGCGGCCGCGCGCCGCGACTACCTTGACGAGACCGGCGGCCGCTACGTGCACCTGATCGCCGACGGCGGCATCCAGACCTCGGGCGACATCGCGAAGGCGATCGGCTGCGGCGCGGACGCGGTCATGCTGGGCGAGCCGCTCTCGCTGGCCGAGGGCGCCCCGGCCGGCGGCGCGTGGTGGCACTCGGCGGCGAGCCACCCGAGCCTGCCGCGCGGGGGCTTCTGCATCGCGGGCGAGCCGGACGGCACCCTCGAGGAGCTGCTTTACGGCCCCGCCGACCGGCCGGACGGCCAGCTGAACCTCTTCGGCGGCCTCCGCCGCGCCATGGCTAAGTGTGGCTACCACGACGTGAAGGAATTCCAGAAAGTTTCGCTTGTCCTCGATCGCTGACGATTAAGTGCACATGCAGGAAAACACGCGCAGGGTACGAGCAGCCGTAGCGACCGTCGCGGTGCTGGCGCTGGCCGGCTGCACCGCCGACGAGGGCGGGCCGGCGCCCACCCCGTCGACCTCGATCTCGACCGCACCGAGCTTCGCGGCGGGGGCCGAGGGGGCCGGCGATCCGTACTTCCCGACGTACGGCAACGGGGGTTACGACGTCGGCGGCTACGACCTGAAGCTGCGGTACGACCCGGCCGGCGGGGAGTTGCGGGGCACCGCGACGATCACCGCCACCGCCACCCAGGACCTGTCGCGGTTCAACCTCGATCTCGCTAACCTCGTCGCCGGCAAGGTGACCGTCGACGGCCGGGCCGCCACCAGCCGGGCCGACGGCAACGAGCTGGTCGTCACGCCCGCGGCCGGCCTCACCAAGGGCGCGGCCTTCACCGTCGTCATCGAGTACGGCGGCAAGCCGCAGGCGCTGGACAACGAGACGCTCGGGGTCGGCGGGTGGCTGCGTACCAAGGACGGAGCCTTCGCCATCGGCCAGCCGGAGTCCGCGAGCACCTGGTTCCCGGTCAACGACCACCCGTCCGACAAGGCCACGTTCTCGCTGGCCATGACCGTTCCCGACGGGGTCGAGGCGATCGGCAACGGCGTGCCGGGCCCGCGCAGCACCGCCGGCGGCTGGACCACCTGGACCTGGACAGAGCGGAACCCGCTGGCCAGCTACCTGGCGTTCGTGGTGATCGGGCAGTACCGGATGCAGGTCGGCACGCACGCCGGCAAGCCGATGATCATCGCGATCCCGGAGTCGCTGCCCGCGAACGGCAACGCCGCCCGGGCGCTCGCCCGCACCGGCGAGGTCGCCGACTATCTCGCCACCCAGTTCGGGCCGTACCCGTTCGCCGCGTACGGCGGGATCGTCCTCGACGACGACCGGGTCGGCTACGCCCTGGAGACCCAGTCGCGGCCGGTTTACGGGAACACCTTCTTCGGCGGCCGCGCCAACGCCACGGTGGTCGCGCACGAGCTGGCGCACCAGTGGTACGGCGACAGCGTCTCCATGCGCCGCTGGCAGGACATCTGGCTCAACGAGGGCTTCGCCACCTACGCGGAGTGGCTCTGGCAGGAGCACCAGGACGAGCGGACCGTCCAGCAGTCCTTCGACCGGGTGTACGCGGACTTCGACTGGACCATCCCGACCGGCGATCCGGGCGACGACAACCTGTTCAGCGACGCGGTCTACCTGCGCGGCGCGATGACCGTGCACGCCCTGCGCAAGCAGATCGGTGACGACGCGTTCTTCGCGCTGCTCAAGTCGTGGCCGGCCGAGCACCGCGACGGCAACGTCAGCACCGAGGACTTCATCGCGGCGGCCGAGAAGGCGTCCGGCAAGGATCTCGGCGACTTCTTCGAGGCGTGGCTGTTCGGCAAGCGGAAGCCTACTTATTGATCAGCTCGGGGTGGTCCTCGAGGTAGGGCCCGGGCCGGCTGGCCGCCATCGCCTTGAGGAAGCCC
This sequence comes from Actinoplanes sp. NPDC049118, assembly GCF_040648555.1. Classification (NCBI taxonomy): domain Bacteria; kingdom Bacillati; phylum Actinomycetota; class Actinomycetes; order Micromonosporales; family Micromonosporaceae; genus Actinoplanes; species Actinoplanes sp. NPDC049118. The sequence goes on along the minus strand of NZ_JBEZDY010000038.1, from coordinate 67,905 downwards.
CGGCCGGTCGGGGTCAGCTGCTCGCCGATGTAGCGGCCGTTGCTGGAGACCGAGTCGCCGGGCAGCCCGACCAGGGTCAGCCGCGAGGGGTCGAGGTCGCGCAGCGCGTACGCGTACTCGATCGGGCTGCGGTCGCCGGAGAAGACCAGGGTGTCGCCGAGCGCCACGAGGATCGTCTGCACCCCGGCCTGGTCGGCGGGCAGCCCCGCGCCCATGGCCTGGGTGAGCAGCGCCCTGACGAGCTGGCGCTGGTGGCGCTGCCGGGTGTAGTCGCCGCCGGCGGTGTAGCGCTGGCGCGCGTAGTCGATCGCCTGCCAGCCGACGAGCTTGCGGGTTCCGGGCAGGTAGGTGGCCTGCGGGCCGACGTACCCGCCGCCGCCGGAGCGCAGCGTGCGCGCGGTGCCGTCGGGGCGGCGGTGCTGCGAGACGACCTTCTGGTCGATCTTCAGGGTGACGCCGCCGAGGGCGTCGGTCAGCCTGCTCAGCCCGCTGAAGGTCAGGATCGCGCCCGCGTCGAAACCGTCGATGCCGACGTAGTCCGAGATCGTCCGTGCGAGCAGCTCGTAGCCCTGCGCGACGTCGGCCTTGTCGGTGCCCGGTACCTTCGCGCCGGCGCTCATCGCCTCGGTGAGCTTGCGCCGCCCGCCGCCGTACCCGTTGGCCGCGAACGCGGGCACGTCCACGCGCAGGTCGCGGGGGAGCGAGTAGAGATAGCCGGACTTGAGACCGGCGTCGATGTGCAACACCATGACGGCGTCCGCGTGCGGTTGCCAGTCCGGGATGCTCACGCGGGTGTCGACGCCGACCACCAGCAGATCGAGCGGGCCGGTGATGTCGGTGCCGGCCGACGGGACCGGGTCGGCCGAGGCGGGCGGGGTGTACGGCACCGCGGGCCGTCCCGCGCTTGGCACAGCCGCCGGAGCGGGCTCGTCGGGGCCGCTCCGCAGCACTATGACGATTCCCACCCCGGCCAGCAGCACGACGACCGCGCCGATCGCCGCAAACAGGAGCTTCCTCGTCCGCATGTTGGAACAGTAGGCGACGACTTCAAGCAGCTCAATGCCCCAAGATCTCGCCCCTTGGAACGAGCATGGAAAACGTGAAGATCGGTTGTACGTTGGCCGCCGCGATTCGCCGTGGCGGTGGGTCGATCACGGGGAGGCGCGGCCATATGAAGTTCGTCTCGCGGCGGGTAACCGTCGGTGCTCTGTCGGCGGCGGTAGTCGTGTCCGTGGCCGGGGTGTCCACCTGGGCGCTGGCTGCCGAAACCCCCGATTCCGAGCCCGTGCGGCTCGTCGTCGGCCTCAAGGCCAGCGCACCGCAGGACGTGACGGCCGCGGGAACCGTGTCCGCGATGGGCCTCCGGACGATGGACGCCTCGGGCGCCGCCAAGCAGGCGATGTCTGTGCTGCGCGCGCAGACCACGGAGGTCTCGGCCGAGCGCAAGGCGTCGGTCATCGCGGCCCTGAAGAAGGACCCGAACGTCGCGTACGTCGAGGTAGACCACGTGCTGAAGGCGTACGACGTGAGCCCGAACGACCCGCAGTACGTCGCGGGCGCGCAGCCCGAGGTGGACCAGGTAAAGCTCCCGGCCGCCTGGGAAACCACGAAGGGTGACGACACGGTCAAGGTCGCTGTGCTGGACACGGGCGTCACCGGCGTCGGTGACCTGGCCGGCGCGGTCCTGCCCGGCTTCAATGCCATCACCAACGACGACGACACCGCCGACGACAACGGCCACGGCACCATGGTGTCGTCGCTGATCGCCGCCCGCGGCGACAACGGCGTCGGCATGGCCGGCGGCTGCTGGAACTGCAAGATCCTCCCGGTCAAGGTGCTCGACTCCGAGGGCTTCGGCACCTACAGCAACATCGCCAAGGGCATCGTCTGGGCCACCAACAACGGCGCTAAGATCATCAACCTGTCGCTCGGCGGTGAGTTCCCCGGCCGGGTCCTTGACGACGCGGTCGCGTGGGCCAACCTCAAGGGCGTGCTGGTCGTCGCCGCTGCCGGCAACGAGCACTCACCCGCCCCGCACTACCCGGCCGCGTGCACCGACGTGCTCGCCGTCGGCGCCACCGCGCGCGGCTCCGACGAGCGCGAGGTCTACTCCAACTACGGCGCCGGCTGGGTCGACATGGTCGCGCCGGGCGACGTCACGGTCATGGTCGGCGAGAACGAGTTCGAGCCCCTGCAGGGCACGTCGTTCGCGGCGCCGATGGTCGCCGGCGCGGCCGCGCTGATCAAGACGCAGCACCCCGAGTACACCGGCTGGTCGATCTCGCGCGCGTTGCGGGTCGCGGCCCGCCCGCTCGACGCCGACGGCAACGGCCAGCACGACGGCTGGTCGCAGTACGGCATGCTCGACGCCGCCAAGGGCCTGACCATCGGCACCGAGCTGGACCCGCCGACGATCACCGGCGTCTCGTACCCGGGTGAGAACTGGCGGATTCGCGGTTCCATCAACGTCACGCCGACCGGCGTCGGCGACCCCTGGTCCGGGGTTCGCAACGTCGACCTCTACGTGGACGGCGCATACAAGGCGCAGGACCGGACCGCGCCCTACGCGCTGCCATACAACACCACCAGCCACAGCAACGGCACGGTCAAGCTGCAGCTGCGGGTCTACGACAAGGCCGGCAACCGCACCACCTTCGACCGCACCTTCATCGCGGACAACACGGTGCCGACCGTGAAGATCACCAGCGCGCCGAAGAACAAGGCGAAGGTCAAGGGCACGGTGAAGATCGCGGTCACCGCCTCCGACACGTACGGCATGCGCCGGGTGGAGCTGCTGATCAACGGCAAGGTGATCCAGACGGACACCACCTCGCCGTACAACTTCAGCTTCGCCGCCTCGAAGCAGCCGAAGACGATGAAGGTCCAGATCCGGGCGGTCGACCTGGCCGGCAACGTCAAGTACGAGGCGACGCGCAACTACACGCGCTGACCGGTCCTGCGGCAAGCCCTCACCGAGCGCTCCCGGTGAGGGCTTCCTGCTACCCGGTCGCACCCGACGGGGTCCGGCGTCTCCAACGGGCGGGCCCGACCGTATAGGTATGACTCTGCTGCGGGTTCTGGGTGTCGGTCTCCTGGTGGGTGCCATCTCGGTCACGGGCAGTCCGGCCGTCGCCGCGCCGGCGGACGAGGCGCCCGTCTCGCTGATCGTCGGCCTGCGCGGAGACACCGACGTGGTCGCCTCCCTCGAGCGCCGCGTCGACGTCGTCGACAGCGAGCAGCTCGCCGGGGCCGGTGCGGTCACCGTCGACGTCCCAGCCGACCAGGTCACCGAGGCCGCGGACACGCTCCGGGCCGACCCCGCCGTCGCGTACGTGGAGCGGGACCAGGTCGCCCAGATGGCCGTCGTCAGGCCCGGCGACCCGTACTTCTCCGGCCAGTGGGGCGTCACCCGCACCGACGTCGCCCGGGCCTGGGACACGACCCGGGGCGCCGGCAGCGTGGTCGTCGCCGTGGTCGACACCGGCGTGAAGAAGCTGCCCGACTTCACCGGGCGGGTGCTGCCCGGCTACGACTTCGTCAACGACGACAGCAACGCCGACGACGACCAGGGGCACGGGACGATGGCCGCCGGCGTGATCGCCGCGAGCGGCGACAACGGCGTCGGCATCGCCGGCATCTGCTGGTACTGCAAGATCCTGCCGGTCAAGGTGCTCGACGCCAAGGGCAGCGGCAGCTACAGCGACATCGCCGAGGGCATCCGCTGGTCGGCCGACAAGGGCGCGGACATCATCAACCTGTCGCTGGGCGGCACGGCGGACAGCCGCCTGCTGCGCGACGCCGTCGCGTACGCCACCGGCAAGGGCGCGCTCGTGGTCGCGGCGGCCGGCAACAGCGGGGTGTCGACGCCGACATACCCGGCGGCGGCTCCTGACGCGCTCGCCGTCGGCGCCTCCACCTCCGGCGACGCCCGCTACTCCTGGTCGAACTACGGCAGCAAGTGGGTCGACATCGCGGCGCCCGGCTGCAACCCGGCGCAGGGTCGCAACGGCGTCGTCAGCCAGTTCTGCGGCACCTCGTCGGCCACCCCGTTCGTCGCCGGCATCGCCGCCCTGCTCGAGTCGACCACCCCGACGCCGACGGCCGCCACCATGCGGACGGCGCTGACGACGTCGGCCACCAAGATCTCCGGCGGCTGGGTCGCCACCTCCTCCGGCCGGGTCAACGCCGCGGCCGCCCTCGCCACCCTGCCGGTCACCGACGACCACGTGGCTCCGTCCACGTCCATCACCTCGCCGGGCGGCAACGCGCTGGTCCGCGGGACGGTCAACGTCACGGCCCGCGCCACCGACGACATCGGCATCGCCAAGGTTCAGCTGCTCGCCGACGGCGTGGTCGTGGGCACCGACCGGGTGGCGCCGTACGCCTTCTCCTGGCGGACCTCCGGCCGGGGCAAGGCCGTGACGCTCGCGCTGCGCACGTACGACCGCGGCGGCAATGTGGCGAACGCCACCCGCGCGGTGAACGTCGACAACTGGGGCCCCTCGGTCCGGATCACCAGCGGCCCGGCCAACGGCACGCGCAAGGTACGCAAGACCCGGTACATCGCCGCCACGGCCGCCGACACCCACGGGATCAGCCGGATGGAACTGCTGGTCAACGGCAAGGTCACCCAGCGGTACGCGGGTAGCACCCGCAAGTTCGGCGTGCAGACGTGGAAGCACGGCAAGGTCATGACCGTGCAGGTGCGCGCCTACGACAGGGCCGGCAACGTGCGATCCGCCCCGGCCCGGAAGTGGTACCGCTGACGCCGGTAAACTCGCGCGTCATGAGTACACCGCGTCCGGTTCTTGTCGTCGACTTCGGCGCACAGTACGCCCAGTTGATCGCCCGACGGGTCCGCGAGGCGCGGGTCTACTCGGAGATCGTGCCGCACTCGATGCCGGTCGCGGAGATGCTCGCCCGGAACCCGGCGGCCATCATCCTGTCCGGCGGCCCGTCGAGCGTCTACGAGCCCGGTGCGCCGTCGCTCGACGCGACGCTGTTCGACCACGACGTGCCGGTCTTCGGCATCTGTTACGGCTTCCAGGCGATGGCGCAGGCGCTGGGCGGCACGGTCGCGCACTCCGGCGCGCGGGAGTACGGCCGTACCGTGCTCACGCCGCTCGCCGAGGCCGGAACGCTGCTGCGCGAGCTTCCCGCGGACCTGCCGGTCTGGATGTCGCACGGCGACGCGGTGACCGAGGCTCCGGCCGGCTTCGCCGTCACCGCCTCCTCGGCGGGTGCGCCGGTGGCCGCGTTCGAGAGCCTGGAGACCCGGCGGGCCGGCGTGCAGTTCCACCCCGAGGTGGCGCACACCCAGCAGGGGCAGGAGATGCTCCAGCGTTTCCTCTATGACATCGCCGGCATCGAGCCGACCTGGACGTCGTCCAACATCATCGACGACCAGGTCGCCGCGATCCGCGAGCAGGTGGGCGACAAGCAGGTCATCTGCGGCCTGTCCGGCGGCGTCGACTCGGCGGTGGCCGCGGCGCTGGTGCACAAGGCGATCGGGGACCAGCTCACCTGCGTCTTCGTCGACCACGGACTGCTGCGCGCCGGCGAGGCGGAGCAGGTCGAGAAGGACTACGTCGCGGCGACCGGCATCCGGCTCAAGGTCGTCGACGCCGCCGACACCTTCCTGGGCCACCTGGCCGGCGTCACCGACCCCGAGCAGAAGCGCAAGATCATCGGTCGGGAGTTCATCCGGGCGTTCGAGGCGGCGGCCCGCGAGCTCGACGCCGAGCGGCACATCGAGTTCCTGGTGCAGGGCACGCTCTACCCGGACGTGGTCGAGTCCGGCGGCGGCACCGGCACGGCGAACATCAAGTCGCACCACAACGTCGGCGGCCTGCCGGACGACCTGCAGTTCGCGCTGATCGAGCCGCTGCGCACCCTGTTCAAGGACGAGGTGCGCGCGCTCGGCGCCGAACTGGGCCTGCCCGAGGAGATCGTCCAGCGGCACCCGTTCCCGGGCCCCGGCCTGGCGATCCGGATCATCGGCGCGGTCGACCGGCACCGGCTCGACGTGCTGCGCGCCGCGGACCTGATCGCCCGCGAGGAGCTGACCGCGGCCGGCCTGGACCGCGACGTGTGGCAGTTCCCGGTGGTCCTGCTGGCCGACGTGCGCAGCGTCGGCGTGCAGGGCGACGGCCGGACCTACGGGCACCCCGTCGTGCTGCGGCCGGTCTCCAGCGAGGACGCCATGACGGCTGACTGGTCGCGCCTGCCGTACGAGATCATCGCCAAGATCTCGACCCGGGTCACGAACGAGGTGCCCGAGGTCAACCGGGTGGTCCTCGATGTGACAAGCAAGCCGCCGGGCACCATCGAGTGGGAGTAGACGGGACCGGGCCCGTGCGGGCCCGGAATCTCCGTCACGCGGCCGGCGGCTGACCCCAGGTCGGGTCGGCCGGGTCGCGCCACGGCGGCGCGGCCGGCGCGGGCTCCTCGGGCATCAGGAACCAGACGACCGGGTACGCGAGCAGGGCCACGCCCCAGGTGAGGACGGCGAGCACGGCGAAGCCGACGCGGACGAGCACGGGGTCCACGCCGAGGTAACGGCCGAGCCCGCTGCACACACCCGCCACGATGCGGTCGTCGAGCGGTCGGCGGAGCTGCTTGTACGGTGCGATGGTCGGTTGAGTCATGACCCAAGAGTGCGGCGCGGCGGCCCCTCGCCGCCTCGGTGAGAGCCCCGATTCCGACCCTGATTCGCGGCACCGAGATGGGTGATTCGAGGGTTTGCTGTCTGTTACTACCCGGGTGCGCTCAGTGCGGAGAACCGCCCTGATCAGCGATTACTGTGGGCTATCGTCCTGTCAGGAATCCGACAGTAGATTTCTGGAGGTCACATAATCCGGGCAGAATGCCGCCCGTGACCCCCGCACTGGAGCCGCTTCGCAGGATCGCGGCCTACGCCGTCGCGACCGATCCCCAAGGCCGCGTCCTACTCGTCCGCGCCTCGACCCGGTCCGGCACTCCCGGTGTGTGGTCGCTGCCCGGCGGCGCCGTCGACCATGGCGAGGACCCGAACCACACCGTCGTCCGCGAGACCGCCGCGGAGACCGGGCTGTCCGTGGCCGTCGCCGGCCTGCGCGACGTGCTGGCCGACATGAGGTCCCTGCCGCACCGCGGCGTCACCATCCACACCGACCGCCTCATCTACGAGGTGTCGATCCGCGGCGGCAACCTCTACGACCGCGTGGGCCAGCCGACCGACCTGGCCCGCTGGCACACCCTCGGGGAGGCGGAGAGGCTGCGCCTGCGGCCGTTCACCGCCGCCGCGCTGGGCCTGCCGGCCGCCTCCGCCGATCTGCGGCCCGAGGAGGTGCCGGACTTCCCTTCCTTCTACGCCGTCGCCGGACCGGACGGGTTGCACCGCGCGCAGCGCTTCGCGGCGTACGCGATCGCCACCGACCCGCACGAGCGCCTGCTGCTCACCCGCATCGCGCCGGGCTATCCCGGCGCCGGGCGCTGGCACCTGCCCGGCGGCGGCACCGACTACGGCGAGCAGCCGGGCACCGCCCTGATCCGCGAGCTGGTCGAGGAGACCGGCCAGGTCGGCCGCCTGGTCGAGCTGCTCGGCGTCGCCAGTCACCGGGACGCGGCGTCGCTGGGCCCCGAGGGCTATCCGATCGACTGGCACGGGGTCCGCGCCTTCTACCGGGTCTTCGTGGACGCGCCGACCGAGGTGATCGTCAAGGACGTCGGCGGCTCCACCTCCGAGGCCTGCTGGATGCCGGTCAAGGCGGCCGCCGAGCTGCCCGGCGACCAGGTGACCGAGGTGACGGCCGAGGCGCTGCGGGCGGCGAGGCTAGCCTGAGGGGCGTGAAGGTCAGACGAATCGGCGCGTACGGCGTGTGCCGCGACGACACCGGGCGGGTTCTGCTCGCCCGCAACTCCGGCCTGTCGTCGTTCCCCGGACTGTGGACGCTGCCCGGCGGCGGCGTCGAGCAGGGCGAGGACCCCGACGACACGGTCGTCCGGGAGTTCGCCGAGGAGACGGGCCTGTCGGTGCGCGTGGCGGGCCTCCGTTCGGTGACGTCGGACGTGTTCCGGCTGCCGCACACCAGTACGTGGGAACACACCGACCGGATCATCTACGACGTGGAACGGGTCGGCGGCAGCCTGCGCGACGAGGCCGCGGGCACCACCGAGGCCGTCGACTGGGTGGTGCCGGAGCGGCTGCCGCTGATGCCGTTCACCGCCCGCGTCCTGGGCCTGCCCGACACCCCCTCGGACGTCCCGGACGACTCGGACGAGGCCGTCGCCCGCGCCGCCGGGAGCGGCCAGCGCTTCGGCGCGTACGGGCTGGTCACCGACCCGGACGGCCGGATCCTGCTCACCAGGATCGCGGCCGGGTATCCGGGCGCCGGCCTCTGGCACCTGCCCGGCGGCGGCACCGACCACGGCGAGTCGCCGGAGGAGGCCGTCGCCCGGGAACTGCTCGAGGAGACCGGGCAACACGGACGGGTGACCGCGCTGCTGGGCACCTCTCACCGGCACGACCCGGCCGCGATCGGCCCGGAAGGGGTGCCGATCGACTGGCATGTCGTCCGTGTCCTGTTCAGGATTCTCGTCGACAAGCCGACAGAAACAGTGGTGACCGAAGCGGGTGGATCCACGGTCGCGGCGGGGTGGTTCGACGCCACCACGTTGCGTGATCTCCCGCTGACCGAGGTCGCGAGGGCCGCCGTCGACCGACTGGCGGAGGAGACGACGCAACGATGATCGGCCGAGGCGGCCGGTGATCGGCCTAGGAGGCTTCGGTTAGAATCGTCACAGGGCCAGGCAGCGTGGGTGCCTCCCTCGCCCGTCGGGAGATCACAACTCCAGAGGATGTCGTTGCACGCGGAGCTGAAGAGGTCTGCGAGGTCTATCGCCAAGACAGCTCGGCTATGCGATTGTGTAACCCGCCTAACATGACTGTCCGTAGACGTACGGGCGAAGGGCAGCACCCCGGACCGGCTCGAGCCGCCGGGGATACCGACCCCAAGATGGAGGAGCACGTGCCGAGAACCCCTTGGCGCCGGCGTCGCACGACGGATAGTCCCCGTCCCGCCGGACGTCGTTGGGCAGGCCGGCTGCGCCGCGGCGGAACGATCGCGCGGCAAGCCCTTCTGGTGCGCGTGGGACGCAGGTCCGGCGACGCCGGACGCGCTGCCACCGCTACCCGGGCCGAGGTGATCTACACCGGCACGGAGCTTCTCCCGTCACCGTACGGCCGCAGCCGTGCGGTCGTGACCTCGGACAGCCACGGCCCCGTGCCGGCGGCCCAGCCGGTCGTCGTCGAGGCCGACTCGGCCTCGCTGCTGCCCGGCGAGCACACGATGCGCCGCCGCGTCAGCTTCGCGCTGGTCAACGCGTGCACCCTCGCGAGCCTCGGCCTCGGGCTGCTCGCCATCTTCCTTGCCATGCACGGCGACACCCGGATCGCGGCCGCCTGCCTGGTCGCGTGCGTCGGCTTCGACGGGCTCGACGGCGCCCTGGCCCGCAAGCTGGGTGTCTCCAGCCCGTTCGGCGCGCAGATGGACTCGCTGGCCGACATGTGCTCGTTCGGCCTGGCCGCCCCGGTCGTGGTCTACGCCTCGCTCGCGCACACGGTGCCGACCGCGTTCGCCGCGGTGGCCTGCATGCTGGTGGCCGGCTGCGCCGCGATCCGGCTGGCCCGCTTCAACGTCTCGCCGAAGGACGGCCGGTTCTTCTCCGGCGTGCCGACGACCATGGCCGCCGCGGTGCTGGCGCTCGCGGTGCTGATCGGCCTGCCGCTGCCCGGCGTGGTGGTGCTCGGCGGGGTGGCGCTGATGGCGTTCGCGATGGTCTCCAGCTTCCCGTACGCGAAGCTGGCCCGGCTCGTGAAGCTGCCGCCGTGGCTTTGGCTGCTGCCGATCGTCGGCGCCCTGGTGGACCCGCGCCTGACGTTCGTGCTGGTCGTGGCCGCCTACCTGGGCAGCGGCCCGGTCATGTGGCTGCGGACCCGCCGCGCCGTCTGACGTTCGGCGATCATTCGAAAGGCCGCCTTCCCCTAGGGGGAGGCGGCCTTCGACGTTGGTGCGTGCCGGTCAGATCCAGCGGGCGATCACGGAACTGGCGCCGATGACCTTGTCGCCGACCGCGACCCGGGCCTCCGCCTTGTCCGCCGGCAGGTAGACGTCCGTGCGGGAACCGAAGCGGATCAGCCCCATCCGCTCGCCGCGGGCGACCAGCGTGCCGACCGGGGTGCGCTGCACGATCCGGCGGGCGATCAGGCCCGTCCGCTGCGCCACCGCGACCGTGCCGTGGTCGGTGTCCAACACCGTGTATGCCGCCACGTTGTGCTCGGCGGCCGCCGTCATCGCGTTCGCGTAGCCGCCGTCGATCACGAAGTAGTCCGTGACCCGCCCGGCCACCGGTACGCGGTTGACGTGGACGTCCAGCACCGACAGGAAGACCGCGATGCGGAGGAACTCGCCCTCGCCGATGCGCTCGTCGGTCAGGCGCTCCACCGACAGCACCCGGCCGTCGCTGGCGGCCACGATCGTGTTCGCGTCGGTGGGGATGTCGCGCTCGGGGTCGCGGAAGAACGCCGCCACCGGGAGCGCGGCCAGGGCCGGGAGCAGCCACAGCTTCGACTTGGGCCGGGCGCTGCGGGCCAGCGCGGCCAGGCCGAGCGCGATGCCCGCCGCGGCGACGCCGTTCGAGTCGATGTGCATCGTGCGGGTGACCGGCACGCTGGACGGCCGGTATGCCGGCGCCAGCGTCGCGGCGACGCTGGTCTCGGCCTGGCTGAAGCGCAGCCGGTGCACGCGCAGCGGCGGCTGGTTGCGGGCCACCAGGTCGGTGCCGACCCCGAAGAGGGCGCTCTGCCGGAACAGCTCGGCGGCCGCGCCGCCGGTCCGTCCGGGCACGGCGGGTGTCGCCACGGAGACGACCGCGCCCTCGGTGAGGTATTTGCCCAGGCTGTCCAGCACCGCGCGGGTCTCGTCGGCGGTGCCGGTCAGCGGCTCGCCGAGGATGACCACGTCGGCCGGGGCGGCGTCGGCCAGCGAGTCCAGGATCCGGACCCGGTCCGAGACCCAGCTGCCCAGCCCGGCGATGTGATCGCGGAGCAGGTCGGCGGTGCTGCGAACGCCAGCGACCAGGGTTAGGTTGTCGCCGGGCAGCAGCGCCTCGATGGCGGCGGCCACCACGGCCGACGAGTGGTCGGCCCCGATGACCAGGGCGGTGGTGGCGGCGTTGTGGCGGGCGAACTCGGCGGTAAGGGCGCGGGCGGCGCGCGGGCCGACGCCGGTCACAGGCGCGGTGGACACGGCGGGAAACGGCGTCATGGCGGTACGAGCTCCTCGCGCTGTCGGATTTCCTCTGCTCGAAGAGCATATGGCGCCGCCCGCGGGCCTCACCCGTTGGTGTGACCTGCGGACGGCGCCCTAGCTGTCAGTCGCGCTGCGGTAGCTCGCCGGTGTCCCCGTCCGCCGCCGGCGCGGGCGGCGCCGAGGCCGGATTCGGGGCGGCGGGGGCCGGCGATTCCGTGGCCGGCGGCGTGGAGACCGGATGCTTCAGGTACGCCGGGTTCAGGTCGACCCGGTCCGCCGGGTTGTCGAGCAGCTCGCGGACGATGTCGGCGTGCATGCCGGGCGGCAGGTCGCCGGGCGTCTCCACCTGGGCCTCGGCCTGCACCGGGGCGGGCACCTCGGCGCGCCTGCCGGAGCGGATCGCGCCGAGCAGCCCGATCACCCCGAACAGGATCAGTCCGCCGGCCACCAGCCAGCCCGCGGCGGGCAGGTGTACCGACATCACCCGGGTGATCGCCCACCAGACCGCGATAAGCAGAAAGATCAGTCCGAAGCTCAGCGAGATGCCGTCAGTGCGGTGCGGCTTCATCGGGTCACCTCCACGTCGCCGGTGTTCATTTCGATGTTGAGCCGCAGCTTGCCGCCGCCGGCGCCGTCGGCACCCAGATCGGTGATCTCCTGGGTGCTGAGGTCGTTGCCCTCCCACGAGCGGCCGAAGATCTGTGCCCGGCCGCCGTCCATCTGGACGGTGGTGGTGGCGTCGACGTTGTCGGGTAGCAGCACCTTGAGCTGCCCGACCTTCATCGCGACCGTGGTGACCTGCTCCTTGCCGGTGAAGTCGACCGCACGCAGGTCCAGGGTGGCCGTACCGATGGTGAAGTCGTAGCGGTCCGCGACCGCGCCGATGGTCTGCGGCCGGTAGGAGCTGTTGCCCAGCTCGCCGCCCCAGGTCTCGGCGCCGCTGGAGATCGCGAGGCCCAGGCTGGCCAGCACCGCCAGGAAGATGAGCCCGCGGGCCCGGCCGAACCAGGCGCCCACGATCAGGCCGAGCGCGATCGTGGTGAGCGCGGCCGCGAAGTAGGCCGAGACCGAGACGTCCACGCCGGCCAGGTCGAACAGGGCCAGCAGGCCCATGACCATCACGATCATGAAGAACGTGATGCGGCCGAGCTTCGAGCGCTCCCGTGGCGGCTTGGGCGGCTTCGGCGGCTTCGGCGGCGCCGGCGGGTGCACCGCCGGTCCGGCCGCCTGCTGCGCCCAGGGTCCGTGCGGGGCGAACGGTGGCCGGTAGCCGCCAGCCGGCGGCGCATAGGCCGTGCTCGGCGGGATGTACGCGGCCTGCGTGTAGTTCGGCGGCGGGTAGCCGGGCGGGGCGGAGGCCGGCGGGCCGTAGTTCGGGGGCCGGGGCGGCAGCGGCGCGGTCACCGGTTCGCCGGCCGGTGCGGCCGCGGCCGGGAACGCCGCGGTCCGCTCGTCGCCCGGCGCCTCGGCAGCGGGCGGTGCGGGTGCCGGTGCCGCGGGAAACGTGGCGGCGCTCGCCGCCGACCAGGGCTCGGCCGGCGCCGGACCCGGCGTCTCGGCGGTCCGGCCGGCGTTCAGCCGGTTGTTGCGCTTGAGGACCAGCGCGCCGCCGACCAGGACCGCCGCGGCCAGCAGGGTCGCGCGGAAGCCGTCCCGGACGACGAACGCGAAGGTCAGCACCGCGGCCGCGCTCACCAACAGGATCGAGAGCGGAGCCATCGCCGAGCGGCCGCGGCCGAGCAGCGACTCGACCGGGGAGCCGGTGTCGCCCTCGGCCGGTATCAGCAGCCAGGCGACCAGGTAGATCAACACGCCGACGCCGCCGAAGAAGCCGAGCACGGCCAGCACGACGCGCCAGAGCACCGGGTCGGTGTTGGTGGCGTTGGCGATCGCGCCGGAGACGCCGGCGATGTATCGGCCGCGGGTGGGCCGGATCAGCTTCTCGCGGGAGAAGGCGGGCCCGTCCGGCGCGCCGAACCACGGCGGGGGCTCGGCGCCCGGGGGCGGCTGGGCCCCGGGAGGAGGCGGTGCGGCGCCCGGTGGCGGCGGAGGGGGCGGGTCTGCCGCGGTGGGTGCGTCCGCGGCCGGCGGCTCGTAGGCCGCGGGCGGTGGGTCGGACGCCGGAGGTACGGCGGAAGGTGCCGGAGCGTCCTGCGACGACCCGGAAGCTTCGCGGGACTGGGCAGCTTCGTCGGTCATGCCTTCGATACTGGCGGTACCGCTACCCGAACCGCCTCAGGCGGCGACCCTGACGCCACCCTGAGATCCGGGGGCCCCGCGGATCGGGGAGTTACCCCGTGGCCGTTGCCCCCGGCGCGTGTGACGATCGAACAGGCCGGACTCAACCGTGCCCGGAGCCTGGAGGAGGAGCGATCACCGCCGCCGCCGCACCACCGCCGCGCCGCCTGTACCGGCCGCGCGACCACCGTGTCATAGCCGGTGTCGCCTCCGGTCTCGCGCGTCATCTGCGCGTACCGGTCACGGCGGTACGTATCGCCCTCGTGCTCCTGCTCGGTTTCAACGGGCTGGGCCTACTCCTCTACGCGGTCTTCTGGGCCGTGCTCCCGCAGCAGTCGCCCACCGGCGAGCAGCGCGCCCACCGCGACCTGGCGTTGCTGCTGCCGTTCGGCGCGATCGGCCTCGGCGTCGTCCTGCTGCAGGGCCTGCTCTTCGGCGGCAAGGGCGACACCGCAGGCACGGCGGGCTGGCTGATCGCGATCACGGCGGTCGGCGTCGGCGTGATCTGGCACCAGTCCGATCCGACCCGCCGCGGCCAGTTCGCGGACAACCCGCGGGCGCCCTGGCTCGCCGCGGTCGTGGCGGAGAGCGACCGCCGCTCGTTCCTGTTCCGGTTCGTCGGCGGCGGCGTGCTGGTCGCGGTGGGTGTCATCGGCGCGCTGGCCGTGTACGCGCCCGCCGGCAACCTCACCACCGTCGTCAACGGCGTGATCTTCGCGCTGGTCGGCCTGCTCGGCGTCGCGGTCGTCATGGCGCCCCTGCTCTGGCGTACGTTCAGCCAGCTGCGCTCGGAGCGCGAGGGCCGCATCCGTGAGCAGGAGCGCGCGGAGGTCGCGGCGATGATCCACGACCAGGTGCTGCACACGCTCGCCCTGATCCAGCGCAACTCCGCGGACATCAAGGAGGTGCAGCGGCTTGCCCGCGGCCAGGAGCGCAGCCTGCGCAACTGGCTGTACAAGCCGATGGCGTCGCCGACCGAACGGTTCGCGGCGGCGCTCGAGCAGGCGTCCGCCGAGGTCGAGGACACCTACGCGATCTCGGTCGAGACCGTCGTGGTCGGCGACACCGAGTGCGACGAGCGGGTCGCCGCGCTGGTCGCCGCCGCGCGCGAGGCGCTGGTCAACGCGGCCCGCCACGCCGGGGTGGAGACCGTGTCGCTCTACGCGGAGGTCGAGGCCGACGAACTGAGCGTGTTCGTTCGTGACCGGGGCGCCGGTTTCGACCCGGCGGAGGTGGAGGATACGAGACACGGCGTCCGCGGCTCGATCGTCGGGCGGATGCGGCGGCACGGCGGCAAGGCCGAGATCCGCAGCGCACCCGGCGACGGCACCGAGGTACGCCTGACGCTGCCCGCTTCGCGGGAGAGCGTCTCCGCCGGAAAGGAGACTGCACGATGACCGAGCCTGTAGCCGAGGAGAACCGGCGGCTGACCGTCTTCCTCGTGGACGACCATGCGATGTTCCGGGCCGGCGTCCGTGCCGAGCTCGGCGCGCACGTCGAGGTGGTCGGCGAGGCCAGTTCGGTGGCGGAGGCCGTCACCCGGATCGCCGCGACCTCCCCGGACGTGGTCCTGCTCGACGTGCACATGCCCGACGGCGGCGGCCGTGCCGTGCTCGACGCGATGCGGCGTACGCATCCGCAGGTCAAGTTCCTGGCCCTGTCCGTCTCCGACGCCGCCGAGGACGTGATCGGCCTGATCAGGGCCGGCGCCCGCGGCTACGTGACGAAGACGATCTCGCCGGAGGAGCTCGCCGCGGCGATCCGGCGGGTGGCCGACGGCGACGCGGTGTTCAGCCCGCGGCTCGCCGGCTTCGTGCTGGACGCGTTCGCGTCGCGCCCGGACGTGCCCGTCGCGGACCCCGAACTGGATCAGCTCACCAACCGCGAACGCGAGGTGCTGCGGCTGCTCGCCCGCGGCTACGCGTACAAGGAGATCGCCAAGGAGCTGTACATCTCGATCAAGACGGTGGAGACGCACGTGTCGAACGTGCTGCGCAAGCTGCAGATGTCCAACCGTTACGAACTCTCAAGGTGGGCGGCGGATCGCCGACTTGTGTAGGTGTACCCAACCGTCTAGAGCGGTCGTTTTGCCAAGTAGGGGACAAAGCGGGCGCTCCAGTAACTGTTGGTTACTGCACTGTTACAAGTAACCCAAAACCAGAGGTCAGCGGCATGTAGCCGACCGAGAAGATGATCTTCGTACAGCGGCGGCGGCGCATCGGGCTAATATCGGCTTGATAACGGCGCCGCCATGGCCTAGGGGCCCTGTGCGAAGGTGTCCTCTACTCACACAACCCCTCGTGAGCGCCCTTGAAGGAGTAACTCCCATGCTCGGGAATCGTCCATGGAAGATGGCGGTCGGCGCGACCGCCATCGCCTTGTTGGCCGCTGGCTGCTCTGGAGGTGGGTCGGAAGACACCGACTCCAACTCCAACACCATCGTCATTGGTATCGGAGAGCCGCAGCACCTGATTCCGTCGAATGCGACTGAGTCGAGTGGCGCCCAGGTCCTCTCCTCGCTGTTCTACCCCCTCATCGACTTCGACGCCCAGAGCAAGCCGGTCGAGGTCGGCGCCGAGTCGGTCACCTCGGACGACAACAAGGTCTGGACGGTGAAGCTGAAGGATGGCTTCACGTTCAGCAATGGCGAGCCCGTCATCGCCGATAACTTCATCGACGCCTGGAACTACGGCGCGTACGGCCCCAACGGCCAGGGCGCGTCCTACTTCTACGAGCGCATCGAGGGCTACGCCGACCTGCAGTCGGTCGACCCCGATGGTGAGGACGGCCCGAAGAAGGCCCCCGAGCCCAAGGCCAAGACGCTGACCGGCCTGAAGAAGATCGACGACAGCACCTTCACGGTGACCCTGTCGGCGCCCTTCGCCGGCTGGGAGTCCGTCATGGGCTACACCGCGTTCTACCCGCTGCCGAAGGCCGCCTTCTCCGCCCCCGGCGTCATCGCCGACGGGTTCGAGGACGCGATCATCGGTAACGGCCCCTTCAAGATGAAGGGCACCTGGGAGCACGACTCCCAGATCGTGGTCGAGAAGGTCGACGGCTTCAAGGGCACCGCCCCGAAGGTCGACGGCATCACCTGGAAGATCTACCAGGACCAGAAGGCGGAGTACGCCGACCTCCTCGCGGAGAACGTCGACGTCCAGACGACCATCCCGATCGAGAGCCTGGCCGCCGCGCCCGGCGACCTGGGTGCTCGCTTCCTGAAGAGCCCGAGCTCCTCGTTCGCGTTCGTCGGCTTCCCGACGTTCCAGAAGGAGTTCGCCAAGAAGGAGGTCCGGCAGGCCCTCTCCATGGCGGTCAACCGCCAGGAGATGACCGACCAGATCTTCCTCGGTTCGCAGACGCCGGCCACGTCGTTCGTGTCCCCGGTGGTTGCCGGTTACCGCGAGAACACCTGCGGTGACAACTGCAAGTACGACCCGGCGAAGGCCAAGGCGCTCTACGAGGCCAACGGCGGCCCCAAGAAGATCCAGGTCACCTACAACGCCGATGGTGGCCACAAGGCGTGGGTCGACGCCATGTGCAACCAGATCAAGGCGTCGCTCGGCATCGAGTGCACGGGCGTCGGCGAGCCCAAGTTCGCCGACCTGCTCACCAAGGTCGAGAAGAAGGAGCCGGTCGGCCTCATCCGCCTCGGCTGGCTGATGGACTACCCGCTGATGGAGAACTACCTCGGCCCGCTGTACGGCACCGGTGGCTCCTCCAACTACTACGGCTACACCAACCCGGCGTTCGACAGCCTGGTCAAGGAGGGCTCGGCGGCCAAGACGACCGACGAGGCCATCGCCAAGTGGCAGGCGGCCGAGGACATCCTCGCCCAGGACATGCCGGTCATCCCGCTGCGATTCGGTCAGAACGTCTTCGGCCACTCGCAGAAGGTCAAGAATGTCGAGGTTGACCTGTTCTCGAAGGTTAACCTCTACAAGATCGAAGTCAACAGCTAGTCCAGACCGTTAGTGCAGTGGTGGCGCCACGGATAATGTGCAACCGTGGCGCCACCGCTGTGTTCCCCTACTTATAGCCGCCGTGCCCACGAGGCGCGGCGGCGCATCTTCCGCGGAAGAGGCTAAATCCGTATGTTCCGCTACATCGTGCGGCGCTTACTTCAGATGGTTCTGACGTTCTTCGGAGCCACCTTCATCGTGTATGCGCTGATGTTCGCCAACCAGGACGACCCCCTCCAGGCGTTGGCGGGCGAACGGCCCCTTACCCAGAACGTGCGCCAGGCACTGACCGAGCGCTATCACCTCGACGAGCCCTTCCTCATGCAGTACTGGTACTACATGAAGGGGATGCTCACCGGAGATTTCGGCACCTCGCTGACCGGCCGGTCGATCAAGAGCATGATGGAGACGGCTTGGCCCGTGACCATCCGGCTGGCGCTCATCGCGATGGTCATCGCCGCCACCGTCGCCGTCGTCGCCGGCGTCATCTCCGGCATCCGCCGAGGAAGCACGTTCGACAACGTGACCCTGGTGATCACGCTGATCATCCTCTCCCTGCCGATCGTGGTGCTCGCCCCGATCGCGCAGCTGGTCTTCGCCATCAAGCTGGGCTGGTTCCCGCCGACGGCCGGCGCCAATCCGACCTTCTGGGCGCTGTTACTACCGGCGCTGGTCCTCGGCAGCCTCGTGATCGCGACCGAGCTGCGGGTCACCCGCTCGTCGGTCGCCGAGAACCTGCGCTCCGACTACGTTCGCACGGCACGGGCCAAGGGTCTGTCCCGCAAGCGGGTGATCGGCGTGCACGTGCTGCGAAATTCGCTCATCCCTGTGGTGACGCTCATCGGTGTCGACATCGGCGGCCTGATGTCCGGCGCCATCGTCACCGAACGAATCTTCAACATCCCCGGCGTCGGGTTCAATCTCTTCCGAGGCATCACGACGGAGGACGGGCCGCTGGTGGTCGGCTTCGTCAGCATCCTTGTCATAGTCTTCCTGGTCGTGAACCTGCTGGTTGACCTGCTGTACGCCGCACTGGACCCGAGGATTCGTTATGAGTGATCTTGAATCAGTAATGGCGGCCGAGGGTCCGACAGGGCAGCTTCAGGAGCCCAGGCACGCCGACAAGCGCGACAAACCACGCAGTCTCGCCGCCGACGCCTGGATCGACCTGCGTCGCAACAAGATCTTCTGGTTCGCGGCCGTCCTGGTCGTGATCATCTTGGCGATGGCTGCCTTCCCGTCGATGTTCGGCGCGGGAGACCCGCGTGACTGCGCGCTGAGCCGCCAGCACGCCCCGGCAAGCGGCACCGCCTTCTTCGGATACGACTTCCAGGGCTGTGACGTCTACGCCAAGACCATCTACGGCGCCCGCGCCTCGATCGTCGTCGGCGTGCTCGCCACGCTGCTCTCGGGCCTCATCGGGCTGGCCTTCGGGCTCAGCTCCGGCTACTCCGGTGGCTGGCTCGACGCGCTGCTGTCCCGTTTCGTCGACATCGTCCTCGGCGTGCCGTTCCTGCTGGCCGCGATCGTTCTCGCGCGGCGCCTGGCGTCGGACCCGAACAGCACGGGCGTCGTGGCCGTCACGATCACGCTGGGTGTGCTGGGCTGGACGACGGCCGCCCGCATCATGCGGTCCGCGGTGATCACGTCCAAGAATCAGGACTACGTCGCGGCGGCCCGCATGCTCGGCGCCGGTCCGGGGCGCATCATGCTCCGGCACATCCTGCCGAACTCGATCGCGTCGTTCGTCGTGGTGCTGACGATCCTGTTGGGCACGAACATCGCCACCGAGGCCACGCTGTCGTTCCTCGGCATCGGGCTCAAGAACGGTGCCATCTCCTGGGGCATCGCGATCGCCGAGGCCGGTCCGTACGTCCGGACCGCACCCGCCCCGCTGATCTGGCCGTCCATCTTCCTCGCGGCCACTGTGCTGGCCTTCATCATGCTGGGCGACGCCATCCGCGACGCCTTCGACCCGAAGCTGCGGTGACCGCGACATGACCGATATCAAGGCGCAGATCGACGTTCTGCCCGGGCTCGATCCGCACGCACCGTTGCTCGAGGTCACCGATCTGCACGTGGAGTTCCGCACCCAGTACGGCGTCGCGCGCGCCGTCAACGGCGCCAACTTCGTGCTGTCGCCCGGCGAGACCCTCGCCATCCTCGGCGAGTCCGGCTGTGGCAAGTCCGTGACCGCGCAGGCGATCATGGGCATTCTCGAAAGCCCGCCCGGCTTCATCACCCAGGGCGAGGTCAAGTACCGCGGCCTCGACCTGCTGAAGCTGCCGGAGAAAGAGCGCCGCAGGGTGCGCGCCAACCAGATCGCGATGATCTTCCAGGACGCGCTGTCGGCGCTGAACCCCGTGTTCAGCATCGGCTACCAGATGGCCGAGCTCTTCCGGGTGCACCGCGGCATGTCCCGCGGCGACGCCAAGCGGCGCTCGATCGAGCTGCTCGACCAGGTCAAGATCCCGGCCGCGAAGGCCCGGATCGGCGACTACCCGCACCAGTTCTCCGGCGGCATGCGCCAGCGCGTGATGATCGCGATGGCGCTCGCCCTGGACCCCGAGGTGCTGATCGCCGACGAGCCCACCACGGCGCTCGACGTGACCGTGCAGGCGCAGATCATGGGCCTGCTCGCCGAGCTGCAGCAGCAGCGCAACATGGGCCTCATCCTGATCACCCACGACATGGGCGTGGTCGCCGACGTCGCGGACCGCATCTCGGTGATGTACGCGGGCAAGGTCGTCGAGGAGGCGCCGGTCTACGACATCTACGCGCGGCCGGCGCACCCGTACACGAAGGCGCTGCTCGAGTCGATCCCGCGGCTCGACATGAAGGGCCGGGAGCTCAAGGTAATCAAGGGCCTCCCGCCCGCGCTGACGGACATCCCGAAGGGCTGCGCCTTCAACCCGCGCTGCACCTACACCCAGGATGTCTGCCGGCAGAACCCGGCGCCGCCGCCGTACTTCGTCGCTCCGGGCCGTACGTCCCGTTGCCACTTCTGGAGGGAGGTCGCAGGCGAATGAGCGACCGCAATGAAGTCGTGCTCGAGACCAAGAATCTCGTGAAGCACTTCCCGATCACCCAGGGCATCGTCTTCAAGACGAAGGTCGGCGCGGTCCGCGCGGTCGACGGCGTGGACATCCAGCTGCGCCGCGGCGAGACCCTCGGCGTCGTCGGCGAGTCCGGCTGCGGCAAGTCGACCCTGGCCAAGCTGCTGGTCGGCCTCGAGAAGCCGACCTCGGGTGAGATCAACGTCCGCGGCGAGGACATGGTCAAGCTCAGCGGCGGCAACCTGCGGCGGGCCCGCCGCAACATCCAGATGGTGCTGCAGGACCCGTACACCTCGCTGAACCCCCGCATGACGGTCGGCGACATCATCGGGGAGCCGTTCGAGATCCACCCCGAGGTCACGCCCCGCAAGGGCCGGGCCCGGGCGGTGCAGGACCTGCTCGACACGGTCGGCCTCAACCCCGACCACGTCAACCGGTACCCGCACCAGTTCTCGGGCGGACAGCGTCAGCGCATCGGCATCGCCCGCGCGCTGGCCCTGAAGCCGGAGATCATCGTCTGCGACGAGCCGGTCTCGGCGCTCGACGTGTCGATCCAGGCGCAGGTCATGAACCTGCTGGAGGGCCTGCAGAGGAACTTCGGCCTGTCGTACATCTTCATCGCGCACGACCTGTCCGTGGTCCGGCACATCTCGACTCGGGTCGCGGTCATGTACCTGGGCAAGATCGTGGAGATCGGCAACGACCAGCAGATCTACGAGCAGCCGACCCACCCGTACACCCAGGCGCTGCTCTCGGCGGTCCCGGTGCCGGACCCCCGGCTGCGCGGCCGCCGTGACGAGATCGTCCTGGAGGGCGACGTCCCGTCGCCGGCCAACCCGCCGTCGGGCTGCCGGTTCCGGACCCGCTGCTGGAAGGCCCGGTCGGTCTGCGCGGAGCAGGAGCCCCTGCTGCAGATCCGGGAGCGCTCGCCACACCCGAGCGCCTGCCACTTCGCCGAACCGCGCGACGTGGTGCACGCAGTCTGAGGAATCGCGTTCGAGGAGGGGCCTGCCGATCCGGCGGGCCCCTTTCTCCTACCCCGTCAGGCGATCGAGGTACGGCGTCAAAGGGGTCCGCGGCCGGCGCGGAGCAGCAGCAATGCCACCTGCGTGCCGTCCGGGCCGAGGGCCTCGCGGAAGCGTTCCACGATCTCCCGCTCGCGGCTGAGCACCAGCCGCGTGCCGCCCGATGCCATCCGGGTGCGGCCGACCTGCTGGCTCAGGCGGGAGCGCTCCAGCCACAGGTCGATCAGGGACTGGTCGATCTCGTCGATGCGTTCGCGGATGGCCTTGATCTCCTCCACGGCCGGCTCCGCGCCGGCGCCGGTGGGCTGGTCGATCAGGTCTGCGCTCATGTCGTGCTCCTCGGGTGCTGGCGCCCCGGTCGGCCCGGCCCGGGCAGCATCAAGCCCCGGGCTGGGAGGCCCGGGGCTTGGTGTAGGTCTGTCGTTCAGACGCGTCCTACGGTCGCCGGACTTCCGGTGCCGTAGTAAAAAAATCGCGTCTGTTGGATCACGCAGCGAGTATGACCCCGGCCCGGGCCGCTTCGCAAGGAAACGGCCCGAACCGTGGGAATGTACTGCTCAGCCGGCCCTCGTGATGCGGTTGGCCGGGCCCGGCGCGACCGGCGTGCCGGTGCCCAGGTAGCCGACGAGGGCGTCGACGTCGAAGCCCGGGGCCGTGGTGCGGCCCGTGCCCAGCGTCAGGTTGGTGAAACCGTCGCCGCCGTTGGCCAGGAAGTCGTTCGTGGTGACCTGGTAGCTGGCGGCGGGGTCGATCGGGACGCCGCCCAGGGCCAGGGCCGACACCCGCGAGCCCGCCGGGGCGGTGCTGTTCCAGGAGTAGGTCAGGCCCGCGGACACCTGCAGGATGCGCTGCGTTGTCTGCCCGCCGAAGCCGACGAACTGCTGCTCCAGCACGTTCTTGAGCTGCGCGCCGGTGAAGGTCTGCGTGACCACCAGGTTGTTGAACGGCTGGACGGTGAACGCCTCGCCGTATGTGACCTGGCCGTTGGCCTCGCCGCCCGCCGACGCCTCGGCGTCGAAGTCGGCGCGGATGCCGCCGGGGTTCATCAGCGCGATCTGGGCGTTGCTCGCCTTGGTCCAGGCCAGCTGCGCGTCGGCGATCACGTCGCCCAGCGGGGACTCGCCGTTGGCGCCGGCCGTACGGGTGATGTCGCCCGTGATGCTGCCGACGACCCGGTTGGCGATCGGGGCGACCGCGGTGCGGTACTTGTCCGCGACCTTCTTCGCCTTCGCGTCGACCGTGGCCGGGTTCTTCAGGAACACGCCCGCGGCGTCCTTGAGCCAGCCGCCGTTGCCGTCGGAGACGCCGTTCTCCACGACGACGTTCTTGGCCGTGACCTCGGCGAAGCGACCCGTGCGCCGGTCGATGGAGTAGTCGATGTCGGTGATCAGCTGGCCGTTGGTGCCGGCACTGGTCACGACCGAGGTGCTCTTCGAGTTCGGCAGCGTGCACGAGTAGAAGCGGTGCGTGTGTCCCGAGACCACCAGGCTGAACTCCGGGTTCAGGCCGGCGACGATCGGCACGATCGGGCCGGAGAAGTTGTTGCAGTCCGAGGTGCCGGGTACCGGGACGCCCTCGGACGCGCTCTGCTGGCCGCCCTGGTGCACGAGCAGCACCTGCGCCTTGACGCCGAACAGCTTCAGCAGGTCGCCCCACTTGTTCGCCGTCTCGACCTCGTTCGCGAAGCGCACGTTCTTGATGCCGGCCGGGTTCACGATGCCGGGGGTGCCCTCGAGGGTCAGGCCGACGAAGCCGACCGGTACGCCGTCGACGAACTTGATGTCGATCGGCGGGAGGATCGGCAGGCCGGTCTTCTTGCTGATCGTGTTGGCGGCGAGGTAGGTGAACTTCGCGCCCTTGAAGCCGTCGCCGTCCTGGCAGCCGTCGGTCGGGTGGCAGCCGCCGCGCTGCATGCGGATCAGCTCGTCGACGCCCTCGTCGAACTCGTGGTTGCCGACCGAGCTCACCTGGAGCCCGACCTCGTTCATCAGTTCGATCGTCGGCTCGTCGTGGAAAGCCGCGCTGACCAGCGGAGTTCCGCCGATCAGGTCGCCGGCGCCGACGGTCAGGGTCGAACGGCCGTCCGCGGCCGCCTCGGTGCGCAGCTTCTTCAGGTAGGTGGCGAGGTATTCGACGCCGCCGGCGGGAGTGCCGTTCACGGCCGCGCCGCTACCGCCGGGCGGGTCGATGGCGCCGTGGAAGTCGTTGTAGCTGAGGAACTGGCCCTTGACCGTCTTGCCGGACAGTCCGTAGGAAACGCTGGCGGGCGCCATGCCGGGCAGGTGCTGCGCGGCGGGAGCGTGTGACTCGGAGCGCGTCATCGGCAGGGTGGCGATGACGGCCAGAGCGAGGGCCGGTACGGCGAGATGACGCGTCGCGGCCCAGCCGCTGCGGCGGGGGTGGTCCATAGTATTGGGTCTCCCGATCGGGTTACGGATCAACCAACTGACACAGCCTCGTGTATCGATCCTGGTCAGCGCTACTACTTCCGGGTGACAGCTTGGTTGCGGCGGCCCATCCGATGACCGGTCGGGAGACATATGTCCGACCCTGGATCGCGCGACCGCCCCGGAGAACATTGTCGGAGGTGCGGCATAGACTTGTCCGGCGATGCGAGCCCTTCCGGAAAACTCCCAGCCCCTGTTCGCAATGCCGCCTGTCCAGGAGGGGACGCCGCCCGTCCAGGAGGGCGGATCCCGGAGTCCGGAGGGCGCGCCCAAGCGGCAGCCGGCCCGCCGGCTCGATCCCGAGTCGCTGCTCGTCGGCCTCAACACCCCGCAGCGCGACGCCGTCACCCACGCCGGTTCGCCGCTGCTGATCGTGGCCGGTGCCGGGTCCGGCAAGACCCGGGTGCTCACCCACCGGATCGCCTATCTGCTGGCCGAGCGGGACGTGCATCCCGGCCAGATCATCGCGATCACCTTCACCAACAAGGCCGCCGGTGAGATGAAGGAGCGGGTCGCCGCGCTGGTCGGCCCGCGGGCCCGGCTGATGTGGGTGTCGACCTTCCACTCGGCGTGCGTGCGCATCCTGCGGGCCGAGCACGAGCACGCCGGGCTGAAGAGCACGTTCTCGATCTACGACGCCGACGACTCGCGGCGGCTGATGCAGCTCGTGGCCCGCGAGCTGGATCTCGATCCGAAGCGCTACACCGCTCGCGGCCTCGCCGCACAGGTGTCGAACCTGAAGAACGAGCTGGTCGAGCCCGAGGATTTCAAGAATCGAGCGAAAGGCCCCAACGAGCGCGCCGTCGCGGAGGCCTACGTGCTCTACCAGCGCCGCCTGGCCGAGGCGCACGCGCTGGACTTCGACGACATCATCATGGCGACCGTGCACCTGCTCCAGTCGCACCCGCACGTCGCGGAGGCCTACCGGCGTCGCTTCCGGCACGTGCTCGTCGACGAATACCAGGACACCAACCACGCGCAGTACATGCTGGTGAAGGAGCTGGTCGGGCCCGTGGACGGGGACCCGGCGCCGGGTGAGCTCTGCGTCGTCGGCGACGCCGACCAGTCGATCTACGCCTTCCGCGGCGCCACGATCCGCAACATCCTGGAGTTCGAGCGCGACTATCCCGACGCGCGCACGATCCTGCTGGAGCAGAACTACCGCTCCACACAGACGATCCTGTCCGCGGCCAACGCGGTGATCGACCGCAACACCTCACGCAAGCCCAAGCGGCTCTGGAGCGACCAGGGCGCCGGCGAGCAGATCGTCGGGTACGTGGCCGACACCGAGCACGCCGAGGCCGACTGGGTGGCCCGCGAGATCGACCGGCTCGGCGACAACCACGAGGTGCGCCCCGGCGACGTCGCGGTCTTCTACCGCACCAACGCGCAGTCGCGTGTCTTCGAGGAGGTGTTCATCCGCGTCGGCCTGCCCTACAAGGTGGTCGGCGGGGTGCGCTTCTACGAGCGCAAGGAGGTCCGCGACGCGCTGGCCTACCTGCGCGCGGTGGTCAACGACGACGACACGGTGAGCATCCGCCGCGTGCTCAACACGCCACGCCGCGGCATCGGCGACCGGGCCGAGGCCTGTGTCGAGGCACTGTCCACCCGCGACCGCATCTCTTTCGGCCAGGCCCTGCGCGGCGCCAAGGGCGCACCAGGCATCTCGACCCGCGCGGCCAACAGCATCGCCGACTTCGTGCGGCTGCTCGACGACCTGCGGGAGCAGTCCAGGACGGCGCCGCCCGAGGAGGTGCTGGAGGCCGTGCTTCAGCGCTCCGGTCTGCTGTCCGAATTGGAGGACAGCCTCGACCCGCAGGATCAGGGCCGGGTGGAGAACCTGCAGGAGCTGGTCAGCGTCGCCCGCGAATACACCGAACGGGTCGAGGCACAGGCCGCGGAGGACGACGACGCGCCGGCCGCCACCCTCGCCGGCTTCCTCGAGCAGGTCGCGCTCGTCGCCGACGCCGATCAGATCCCCAGCGACGACCCCGACCATCAGGGCGTGGTCACCCTGATGACGCTGCACACGGCGAAGGGCCTCGAGTTCCCGGTGGTGTTCCTGACCGGTCTCGAGGACGGCGTCTTCCCGCACATGCGCGCGCTCGGCGACAATGCCGAGCTCGAGGAGGAGCGTCGGCTCGCCTACGTCGGCATCACCCGGGCCCGGCAGCGGCTCTACCTGTCCCGCGCGGTGACCCGGTCGGGGTGGGGCCAGCCGCAGTACAACCCGCCCTCGCGCTTCACCGACGAGCTGCCGGCCGAGCTGGTGCGCTGGGAGCGCACCGCCGGGTCCTACACGTCGTGGTCCGGCACGGGCGGCGGCGTCGGCGGTCGCGGTGGGGGAGACCGCGGGCGCGGCGGAGGCTTCGCCGGGGGTACCCCCAAGGCGCAGCAGCTGGCGTCGCGCCTCGGCGTCGACGCCAGCAGGCTGACGACGGCGAGCGAGCTGAAGCAGACGCCGAAGGTGGCGGCCGGCGACCGGGTCAACCACCAGCGCTACGGCCTGGGCCGGGTCGTGACCGTGGAGGGCCACGGTCCCGGGGCGCGCGCCCAGATCGACTTCGGCGACCAGGTCATGTGGCTCGTGCTGCGCCACGCACCCGTCGAGAAGCTCTAGCGCCGGCAGGGCGGCACGGCGGCGGTATCAGTCGGTCGTGCAGCCGAGGTCGACGCCGCGCTTGTGCATCCAGCGGGTCGGCTCGATCGGGTTCTGGTAGCTGCCCTTGTGCACCTCGAAGTGCAGGTGCGGGCCGGTCGAGTGGCCCGTGGAGCCCTCCTTGCCGATCCGGTCGCCGGCCTTGACGGCCTGGCCCGCCTGTACCGTGATGGCCGACATGTGCCCGTAGTGGGTCAGGTAGCCGTTGCCGTGGTCGATCAGCACCGCGTTGCCGTAGCCCTCGGCCGGGCCCGCCGACACGACCTTGCCCGCGCCCGCGGCGCGGATCGGGGTGCCGTGCGGCGCCGCCAGGTCTACGCCGGCGTGCAGGCGGCCCCACCGCTGGCCGAAGCAGGACGTCACCGAGCCGTCGGGCATCGGGTTCACCCACGGCCGCGGCTTCGCCTTGCGGCTCCGGGGGACGAACGACAGCCCGGTGTCCAGCGACAGCCCGCCGGTGGCGCGGAGGGCGGCGGGGGCCGGGGCCGGGACGGCCATCGGGTCGGAGAGCTTCAACTGTGCGGCGGCCTGGGTGCGTGCCTTAGCGGCACCCGGGGACGAGGATGCGCTGTCGGATGCGCCCACGACGCCCGCGACGCCGACACCGGCGACCAGCGCGGCGGCCACCACGTAGCGGCCCCGCTCGACGATCGGCCGGGTCGGGGCACGGTGGCTGTGCGTCTCGGCAGTCCGGCGGTGGCGACCCCTGCTGTTCCCGTTGGCTCGATGCTGCACGACGGGGTGATCCTCCAGGGGTCTCGGCGTCCGACATCTGCCTGTCGGCGCCGCCCTGCGGATCATGAGAGGAACAGGCCCGGTGCAACCGCCGCGGTGGTAGCACGGTTGCGGGCACGCGAAAACGCGGCCGGACCGTGAGGTCCAGCCGCGTCGGGTAGTGCGGGATCAGGAGGCGCCGACTCCGTAGACCGACTCGATCCGGAGCTTGATGTCGACGCCCTGATCGCGCAGGAAGACGATCGGGTCGGTCGGGGCGCCGTTGACGTGGACCTCGAGGTGCAGGTGCGTGCCGTAGGAGTAGCCCGTGTTGCCGACCTCGCCGATGATCTGGCCGGCCTTGACGGTGTCGCCGGCCTTGACCAGGAGGCGCCGGGAGTGCGCGTAGATCATTTCGGTGCCGTCGGTGTGCTTGACGGTGATGGCGTAGCCGTAGCCGCCGTTGTAACCCGCGGCCGTCACCTGGCCCGCGTGCACCGCCTTGTACGGGGTGCCCTCGGGCGCCGCCAGATCGATGCCGGCGTGCAGCTTGCCGAAGCGGACGCCGTAGGGCGAGGTGAACTGGTAGTCGTCGAGAGGGAGCAGCCAGGCCTCGGCCTCGGCCTGCTCGTCGGAGATCTTGGCGCTGGCGGTGCGGTCCTCGCCACGCGACGCACGGTCGCCGTCGGCGGACCGGTCGGCGAGGGCATCGCCCGCCTCGAGGTTCTGCAGGACCGAGGGGTTGATGGTCTTGGCGTCCGGCAGCTGCGAGGCGGCACCGAGGGCCACGACTCCGGCGCCGACGAAAGCGGAGGTGACGACGACCGCATAGCGGCTGCGCGGAGGTGTGGGCACGCGGCGACGGCCGCGATAGCGGTCGGGCTCAGACGACAAGCGCTGACGCACGAACAACCCTCCGTCGGTGGCAAAGAGCGGCAGCCACCAAGCTTGGAACAGATGCTGAACGGTGGTTTGCCGGGCGGTCGGTCTGGGGTTAACCAGTTGACAGCCGTGGGCCACGGTAACGAAACGCAACGCGAGTCACAAGTCGCAGCGCCAATTCCCTGACAGTTAACTGTCGGCATTCGGGAGTGATTGTCCGAGTTAGCTGCTTTTCTGAGTAGGGGCGGTGTTGGCTCTCCGTAACTGCCATTTCGACACAAAGTCATGTGACGTGGAATACGTTAAACGGTGCTTGCTTAGTGCGGTCGGATGCTCTTGTGCCGGCCGGTAGTACGGGGCGGCGGCTTCCGGGGTTCAACCGCGGGGGGTTACCGTTCGTTCAGGTGGCAGTTTCAGATGGTCGGCCGGCAGTGCAGCCGGTGAGCGCCGAAGGGGTCGAAGATGCAAGCACGGATCAGGGTCGTGGTGGCGAAGCCGGGGCTGGACGGGCACGACCGCGGCGCGAAGGTCGTGGCCCGGGCGTTGCGGGACGCCGGCATGGAGGTCGTGTACACCGGCCTGCACCAGACGCCCGAGCAGATTGTCGAAACCGCGATCCAGGAGGACGCCGACGCCATCGGGCTGTCGGTGCTCTCGGGTGCGCACATGACATTGTTTCGGCGCGTAGTGGAACTGTTGACGGAACGTGATGCGGCCGACATCGTGGTATTCGGCGGCGGCATCATTCCGGCCGACGACATTACCGAACTGGAGAAGATCGGCGTCGCGCATATCTTCACGCCGGGCGCGACTACCGCATCCATCATCGAATGGGTACGCGCCAATGTGGCCACGCCTGTAGCGTGACCAATTAGCTGCGAAGAGTTAAGGGGAGAGGCCGGACGCACCCCTCACACGTCCGGCCTCTCTATGCACGATGCCCCGCCGCCACCCCTCGACCGACAGGGCATCGGCCGCTTTCATCGGTGCTCAGCGCTCCGACATCACACTCAACGACGCCTCCTGGGCAGGGTTACGCGACCAGGGGCCACTTTTTCCCGTTTTTCCCGGGTGCCCGCCCGGCTCATCGCCGGCGGGGTGCGCGCGGGAGTTTCCGCGGTCGTCGCCGAGTTCGGTGCGGACGGCGTCCAACAGGCGTAGAACTCGACCTGTGCCGTCTTGCACACCGCGTACCCGCGGCGGTGCGGCCGGCGGCCGGGTGGCTAGGCTGCGAAATGAGGCCCTAGGGCCGACATTTCTCTCACGCTGGCGGCGACGCAACGACGCGCCGCGGACATCAGGTCGGGACGCAGGTACGCGGCTTGCCGGGGCAAGCGTCGCGAGCGAAAGGAGACACGTGGACCTGTTCGAGTATCAGGGGCGCGACCTGTTCGAACGGCACGGGCTGCCCGTGCTGGGCGGCGGCGTCGCCGAGACCCCGCAGGAGGCCCGCGCGATCGCCGAGCGCCTCGGCGGCCGGGTCGTCGTCAAGGCCCAGGTGAAGGTCGGCGGCCGTGGCAAGGCCGGCGGCGTCAAGCTCGCGGCCGACGCCGCCGAGGCCGAGGCCCGCGCCGGCGACATCCTCGGTATGGACATCAAGGGCCACACCGTGCACAAGGTGATGCTGGCCGAAACGGCGGACATCAAGGAGGAGTACTACTTCTCCTACCTGCTGGACCGGGCCAACCGCACCTTTCTCTGCATCGCCAGCGTCGCCGGCGGCATGGAGATCGAGACGGTCGCCGAGGAGGACCCGGAGCGGGTCGCCAAGATCGCGATCGACGCCAACGAGGGCGTGGACGAGGCCAAGGCGCGCGAGATCGTCGCCGCCGCGAAGTTCCCGGCCGAGGTCGCCGAGCACGTCGTCGACATCGCGGTGAAGCTCTGGCAGGCCTTCGTGGCCGAGGACGCCACCCTGGTCGAGGTCAACCCGCTCGCCAAGGTCGGCGACGGCCGGGTGCTCTGCCTGGACGCCAAGATCACCCTGGACGAGAACGCCGGCTTCCGGCACGCCGACCACGAGGCGCTGGTCGACCAGTCCGCGGTCGACCCGCTG
The DNA here is from genome assembly GCF_040648555.1 of Actinoplanes sp. NPDC049118. Classification (NCBI taxonomy): domain Bacteria; kingdom Bacillati; phylum Actinomycetota; class Actinomycetes; order Micromonosporales; family Micromonosporaceae; genus Actinoplanes; species Actinoplanes sp. NPDC049118. The sequence goes on along the minus strand of NZ_JBEZDY010000038.1, from coordinate 37,575 downwards.
GAGCAGGCCGCCAAGGCCAAGAACCTCAACTACGTCAAGCTCGACGGCGAGGTCGGCATCATCGGCAACGGCGCGGGCCTGGTCATGTCGACGCTCGACGTGGTCGCGTACGCGGGCGAGGGCCACGGCGGCGTCAAGCCGGCCAACTTCCTCGACATCGGCGGCGGCGCCAGCGCGCAGGTCATGGCGAACGGCCTCGAGATCGTGCTCGGCGACCCGGCGGTCAAGTCGGTCTTCGTGAACGTCTTCGGCGGCATCACCGCGTGCGACGAGGTCGCGAACGGCATCATCCAGGCGCTGGCCCTGCTCGGCGAGCGCGGCGAGGCGGTCACCAAGCCGCTCGTGGTCCGCCTCGACGGCAACAACGCCGAGGCCGGCCGGGCCATCCTGGACTCGGCCGACAACCCGCTGGTGCAGCGGGTGGACACGATGGACGGTGCGGCCGAGCGTGCCGCCGAGCTCGCAGCTGCGGGGAAGTGACGACATGGCTATCTGGCTCACCAAGGACTCCAAGGTCATCGTCCAGGGCATGACCGGCTCGGAGGGTTCCAAGCACACCCGCCGGATGCTCGCCGCGGGCACGAACGTGGTCGGCGGCGTCAACCCGCGCAAGGCGGGCACGAGCGTCGACTTCGACGGCACGTCGCTGCCGGTCTTCGCCTCCGTAGGCGAGGCCATGAAGGAGACCGGCGCGGACGTGTCGGTCATCTTCGTGCCGCCGGCGTTCACCAAGGCCGCGGTGCTCGAGGCGATCGACGCCGAGATCCCGCTGGCCGTGGTGATCACCGAGGGCGTACCGGTGCAGGACTCTGCCGCGTTCTGGGCGCACAACATCGCCCAGGGGCAGAAGACCCGCATCGTCGGCCCGAACTGCCCCGGCATCGCCTCGCCGGGCGCCTCCAACGCCGGCATCATCCCGGCGGACATCACCCCGGCCGGCCGCATCGGCCTGGTCAGCAAGAGCGGCACGCTGACCTACCAGCTCATGTACGAGCTGCGCGACATCGGCTTCTCGACCTGTGTCGGCATCGGCGGCGACCCGATCATCGGCACCACGCACATCGACGCGCTGAAGGCGTTCCAGGAGGACCCGGACACCGACGCGATCGTGATGATCGGCGAGATCGGCGGCGACGCCGAGGAGCGCGCGGCCGAGTTCATCAAGGCCAACGTGACCAAGCCGGTCGTCGGCTACATCGCCGGCTTCACCGCCCCGCCCGGCAAGACCATGGGCCACGCGGGCGCGATCATCTCCGGCTCGGCCGGCACCGCCGACGCCAAGAAGGAGGCCCTCGAGGCCGCCGGCGTCAAGGTCGGCAAGACCCCGAGCGAGACCGCGCGGCTCATGCGCGAGGTCATGAGCTGATTTTGGTACGGCAACAGGCGCGCCGCCGCGCGGATCCTCGGGATCCGTACGGCGGCGCGCCGCCGTTCCGGGCCCGCGATTCGCCGGTGGCCAGGGCGTCCGCGGCGGCTCCTGAGGAATCGTTCGGCGGCGCGCCGCGGTTTCTGCGTCGCCGCATGCGGCCCGGCGTGGAAAAGTAGTCCGCGATGCCGACCACCCCCGACCTTCCCGATGGTCGACCCGCCGGCTCGGAGGACCAGTTCGAGGCCGCCGAGGCCGTTCACCTTGCCGCCCGCGAGACGGTGCCGGTCAATGTGCGCCCCTCGGCGCCCGCCGGCCATCCCACGGTGAAGGTCGATCCGGGTGACCGCGCGACCGTGCGGGTGGATCCGCGCAACCACAAGACGGTCAAGCTGCCGGGCCAGCGCCGCCCGAGCGAATCGCGGCGCCGCGCCCCGCTGCCGGTGGCCGCCGCCGTCGCGACCTTCTGGGCCGCGTTCGTCGCCTACGTTCCGGTCGCCGCCGTCATCGGGCTGGCCCGCACGCTCGAGGGCCAGGGCGGCCTGGGCGGTGCCTCGCACGCCGGCCTGGCGGGCTGGCTCCTCGGCCACGGCGTGCCGATCGGCACCTCCATCGGCCCGCTCGGCGTGGCGCCGCTGCTGCTGACCCTGCTGGCGGGCTGGCGCCTCAACCGCGCCGGCCTGCACGTGACCCGCGCGATCGGCGCCCGGCGCAGCGGCTCGCCCGGCGCGGCCCTGCTGGTCGCGGGGACGATCGGACTCGCGTACTCGTTCCTGGGCGCGTGCGCGGCGCTGGTCGTCGACGGCCGGGGGACGGACGTCTCCGCGGGCCGCGCGGCGCTGAACTTCTTCCTGGCCGGGCTGGCGTTCTCCCTGATCGGCTCGCTGCGCGGCACGGAGGCGCTCGTCGTGACGGCCCGCAGGATCCCGCCGGCGCTGCGCCACGGGCTCCGCGCCGGGGTGGTGTCGGCGCTGCTGATCCTCGCGGCGGGTGCGGCCTTCGCCGGGCTGTCGGTGGCGGTCGGCGGGGGACAGGCGGCGGACATGATCTCCGCCTACCGGACCGGCGTCGCGGGTCAGGCCGGCATCACGCTGGTCAGCCTCGCCTACGGGGCGAACGGCGTGGTCTGGGCCGCGGCGTACCTGCTGGGTCCCGGTTTCCTGCTGGGCACCGACTCGGCGATCCGGCTCACCGAGGTGACGGTCGGCCCGCTGCCGACGCTGCCGCTGCTGGCGGGCCTGCCGGACGGCCCGATGGGCGCGAGCGGCGCGGCGCTGCTGGCGGTGCCGGTGTGCGCGGCGATGGCCTCGGGCTGGCTGCTGACCCGGCGGCTCGTCGGCGTGCACCACGTCGTCGACGGCCACCTGACGCAGGGCCGCAAACCGGGAGACCCGGCGCCGGTCGAGCCGGCCTGGTCGCTGGTGCTCGGCGCGGCGGTGCTGTCGGGGCCGGTCGCCGGACTGGTACTGGGCCTGCTGTGCTGGATGTCGGGTGGGTCGCTGGGCAACGGCCGCCTCGCCGAGATCGGCCCGGTCGCCTGGCAGGTCGCGCTGGTGGCGTCGATCGTGGTCGCGGTGTCCACGAGCATCGGCGCGGCGGCGGGCCGCGCCTTCCGGGCCCCGGTACACATGTAGCCCGCGAGCCGCACGCGCCGGTCGGAGTACGACGACGGGCGCCCGGGCGGTGAGGCCCGAGCGCCCGTCGCGGCGCTACAACGTCAGTTGCCGGTGATGTTGTCGTAACCACCCGAGGCGTAGAAGACGATCTGAACGATGAGCAGCAGTGCGATGATGCCGAAGCTGACGAAGGCCAGCGTCGGCTGCTTTCCGACCTTCTTGGCCTCGAGCAGGCTCAGGATCGCGAAGACGATCGCGAGCGGGGTGCAGCAGAACGCGAAGACAATTCCGAGAACGCCCCAGAGCGTCGTCTTGTCGTTGCCTGCGGCGGCCGGCTGTCCGTAGGGCGGTGGCGTCACGGCGAATCCTCCAGATAAATCCGCGCAATGCGGTATGTGTAAACCATATGCGCACGCGGGCCATCACGTGAGCGGCCCGCAGCCTAACCGATGATCAATGGTTTTCGCTGTCCTCGAATCGACCCGTTTACCGGCCCCGACCGGCGCGGCGATAGGGTGCTCGGGTGACAGACCCCGCGCCCGCCCGCCTGGTCGTCCTGGTCTCCGGCTCCGGCAGCAACCTGCAGGCACTCCTCGACGCCGCCGCGGATCCCGCGTACGGCGCGAAGGTCGTCGCCGTGGGTGCCGACCGGGACGGCATCGCCGGACTCGAACGCGCCGGGCAAGCCGGCATTCCCACGTTCGTGGATTCGGTGAAGGCCTACCCGAGCCGGGACGACTGGGACGCCGCCCTCGCCGGCCACGTTGCCGAGCATAAGCCCGACCTGGTCATCTCGGCGGGTTTCCTGAAGCTTGTCGGCAAGGAGTTCCTTACCGCCTTCGGCGACCGTTACGTCAACACGCACAACGCGTTGCTGCCGTCGTTCCCGGGCATTCACGGCCCGCGCGACGCCCTCGCCTACGGCGTGAAGATCGCCGGGGCGACCCTCTTCTTCGTCGACGCGGGCGTCGACACCGGACCCATCATCGCCCAGGTCAGCGTCCCCGTGCTCGACGACGACACGGAGGAGACGCTGACCGAGCGGATCAAGGACGCCGAGCGCCGGCAGCTGGTCGAGTACGTCGGCCGGCTGGTCCGCGAAGGCTGGACCATCACGGACAGAAAGGTCTCCATCCCATGACCGCCGACGAAGGCCGCCGTCCGATTCAGCGCGCGTTGCTCAGCGTGTACGACAAGACCGGCCTGGTCGAGCTCGCGCAGGCCCTGCACGCCGCGGGGGTACAGGTCGTCTCCACCGGTTCGACCGCCTCGGTGGTCGAGGCGGCCGGCGTGCCGGTCACCCGGGTCGAGGAGCTGACCGGCTTCCCGGAGTGCCTGGACGGCCGGGTCAAGACGCTGCACCCGCGGGTGCACGCGGGCCTGCTCGCCGACCTGCGCCTGCCCGCTCACGAGGCGCAGCTGGCCGAGTTGGACATCGAGCCCTTCGACCTGCTGGTCAGCAACCTGTACCCGTTCACCGAGACCGTCGCCTCCGGCGCGACCGTCGACGAGTGCGTCGAGCAGATCGACATCGGCGGGCCGGCGATGGTGCGCGCGGCGGCCAAGAACCACCCCTCGGTCGCCGTGGTGACCTCCGTGGCGGCGTACCCGTTGATCGCCGACGCGCTGCGGGACGGCGGTTTCACGCTGACGCAGCGCAAAATGCTCGCCGCCCGGGCCTTCGCCGACATCGCGGAGTACGACGTCGCGGTCGCGAACTGGTGCGCGACCACCCTGGCGCCGGCCGACTGGCCCGAGTTCGCCGGGCTGGCGCTGCGGCGCGAGAGCCCGCTGCGGTACGGCGAGAACCCGCACCAGCAGGCCGCGCTCTACCTTGACCCGAACGCTCCCGCCGGGCTCGCGCAGGCCGAGCAGCTGCACGGCAAGGAGATGTCCTACAACAACTACGTCGACGCGGACGCCGCCTGGCGCTCGGCGAACGACTTCGCCGAGCCTTGCGTGGCGATCATCAAGCACGCCAACCCGTGCGGCATCGCGGTCGGCGCCGACGTCGCCGAGGCGCACCGCAAGGCGCACGCGTGTGACCCGGTCTCGGCGTTCGGCGGGGTCATCGCGGTCAACCGGCAGGTGACGGTCGAGCTCGCCGACCAGCTGGACGGCATCTTCACCGAGGTGATCGTGGCGCCCGGCTTCACGCCCGAGGCGCTCGCGGTGTTCCGGGAGAAGAAGAACCTGCGGGTGCTCGTCGCTCCGCCGTGGAACCCGCCGCCCGCCGAGATCAAGCAGGTCGGCGGCGGCGTGCTGGTGCAGCTCTCCGACCGGATCGACGCCGAGGGCGACGACCCGGCGAACTGGACGCTGGCCACCGGCGAGGCGGCCGCTCCCGAGGACCTCGCCGACCTCGCCTTCGCCTGGCGCGCGATCCGGAGCGTGAAGAGCAACGCGATCCTGCTCGCGCACGACGGCGCGACCGTCGGCGTCGGCATGGGTCAGGTCAACCGGGTCGACGCCGCGCACCTCGCGGTGAACCGGGCCGGCGCGGACCGGGCCAAGGGCAGCGTGGCCGCCTCGGACGCGTTCTTCCCGTTCCCGGACGGCCTCGAGGTGCTGATCGCGGCCGGCGTCAAGGCGGTCGTGCAGCCGGGCGGCTCGATCCGCGACAACCTGGTGATCGAGGCGGCCGAGAAGGCCGGCATCACCGTCTACCTGACCGGCACGCGGCACTTCTACCACTGATGGACGTGGTCCGGAACGAGACCTTTTCCGGCAAGGACTGGGCGCTCGACGAGGTGGAACGCGCACACTACGAGGACTGCGCGTTCCACGACGTCGACTGGTCGGAGGCGAAGCTCGGCGGCTGCACGTTCACTCACTGCGAGTTCGGCAACGTGCGATTCAACGCCGCCGAGCTGACCAATTGCGCGATCACGCAGTCGGTGGTGCGCCGCAGCTCGTTCTTCGACGCCACGCTCGTCGGCTGCAAGCTGACCGGTACGCAGTTCCTCGACTGCGGACTGCGGCCGCTCACCATCGACGGCGGCGACTGGGGGTTCGTCTCGCTGCGCGGTGCCAACCTCACCGCAGCGAGGCTCGGCGGACTGCGGCTGCGCGAGGCGGATCTCACCAACGCCGACCTCACCAGGGCGGATCTGCGCGGCGCGGACCTCTCGAACGCCCGGCTGCAGGGCGCGGTGCTCAAGGGCGCCGACCTGCGCGGCGCCGACCTGGACGGGGTCGCGCTGCGCGATGTCGCCATCGACGGCGCGCAGATCGACCTGGCGCAGGCGGCGCAGTTCGCCTCGGCGCACGGGGCCCGGGTCTCCGGGTAGCGGACGGCCGGCGACGCCGCCGAGCGGCCGGATGAGGCCCGCGGAGTGGCTTACCTCGCGCTAATCGGCCCTGCCGGGTAATGCGTCGTTAACCGACTGATACGGTCCGGAAAAAGTCGTCCCGCCGACTGGGAGTGAGAGACATGGGCAAGAAGGTCACCGTCGTAGGCGCCGGTTTCTACGGGTCCACGACCGCACAGCGTCTGGCCGAGTACGACATCTTCGAGACCGTGGTGCTCACCGACATCGTCGAGGGCAAGCCGGAGGGCCTCGCGCTGGACCTCAACCAGTCGCGCCCGATCGAGGGCTTCGAGACCAGGATCGTCGGCGCCACCACCGGGCCGAACGGCGAGGGCTACGAGGCCATCGAGGGCTCCGACGTGGTCGTCATCACCGCCGGCCTGCCCCGCAAGCCGGGCATGAGCCGCATGGACCTGCTCGGCGTCAACGCCAAGATCGTGCGCCAGGTCGCCGAGAACGTCGCGAAGTACGCGCCGAACGCCGTCGTCATCGTCGTGTCGAACCCGCTCGACGAGATGACCGCGCTCGCTCAGATCGCCACCCAGTTCCCGAAGAACCGGGTCCTGGGCCAGGCCGGAATGCTCGACTCGGCGCGCTTCACCAACAACGTCGCCGAGGAGCTGAAGGTTCCGGTCGGCAGCGTCAAGACGCTGACGCTGGGCTCGCACGGCGACACCATGGTGCCGGTGCCGTCGAAGTCCTCGGTCAACGGCAAGCCGCTCGCCGAGCTGCTCCCGGCCGACAAGGTCGAGGAGCTCGTCACCCGTACCCGCAACGGCGGCGCCGAGGTCGTTGCGCTGCTCAAGACCGGCTCGGCGTACTACGCGCCGTCCGCCGCCGCCGCGCGCATGGCCAAGGCCGTCGCGGAGGACTCCGGCGCGGTCATGCCGGTCTGCGCCTGGGTCGACGGCGAGTACGGCATCTCGGGCGTCTACCTGGGCGTCGAGGCCGAGATCGGCGCCGAGGGCGTGAAGAAGGTCGTCGAGACCGACCTCACCGCGTCCGAGCTGGCCGGCCTGAAGGAGGCCGCCGAGGCCGTCCGCGCCAAGCAGGCGGACGTCGCCGACCTCTGATCCGTCAAACGTGAAAGGCCAGGGCCGTCGGCCCTGGCCTTTTTTCGGCCCGCCGGACCGGCGTCCAGCCGGTAGCGCGATGATGGTGAGCGGACCCACAGGGCAAGGGGCGGGAGCGATCTCCAACCGGCCTGCAGTACGCTCGTACTGCTAAAACATGTGTCCCGGGAGAGGAGCGCCAGGTCGATGGCGAAGATCAAGGTCAACAACCCGGTCGTGGAGCTTGACGGCGACGAGATGACCCGGATCATCTGGAAGCAGATCCGCGAACAGCTGGTGCTGCCGTACCTCGACGTCAACCTCGAGTACTACGACCTGTCGATCCAGCACCGCGACGAGACCGATGACCAGGTGACCATCGACTCGGCCAACGCCATCAAGCGGCACGGCGTCGGCGTGAAGTGCGCGACCATCACCCCGGACGAGGCCCGCGTCGACGAGTTCGGCCTGAAGAAGATGTGGCGGTCGCCGAACGGCACGATCCGCAACATCCTCGGCGGCGTCGTCTTCCGCGAGCCGATCATCATGTCGAACGTACCGAGGCTGGTACCGGGCTGGACCAAGCCGATCATCATCGGCCGTCACGCGCACGGCGACCAGTACAAGGCGACCGACTTCGTGACGCCGGGCCCGGGCAAGCTCACCGTCACGTTCACGCCCGAGGACGGCTCCGCGCCGATGGAGTTCCACGTCGCGGACTACCCGGGCGGCGGCGTCGCGATGGCGATGTACAACTTCGACGAGTCGATCCGCGACTTCGCGCGCGCCTCGTTCCGGTACGGCCTGGCCCGCAACTACCCGGTCTACCTCTCCACGAAGAACACGATCCTCAAGGCCTACGACGGCCGGTTCAAGGACCTGTTCGCCGAGATCTTCGAGACCGAGTTCGCCGAGGAGTTCAAGGCCGCCGGCCTGACCTACGAGCACCGGCTGATCGACGACATGGTCGCCGCCGCGATGAAGTGGGAGGGCGGCTACGTCTGGGCCTGCAAGAACTACGACGGTGACGTGCAGTCCGACACGGTGGCGCAGGGCTTCGGCTCGCTCGGCCTGATGACCTCGGTGCTGATGACCCCGGACGGCCAGACCGTCGAGGCGGAGGCCGCCCACGGCACGGTCACCCGGCACTACCGGCAGTGGCAGAAGGGCGAGAAGACCTCGACCAACCCGATCGCCTCGATCTTTGCGTGGACCGGCGGCCTCAAGCACCGCGGCAAGCTCGACGGCACCCCGGCGGTCACCGAGTTCGCCGAGACGCTCGAGAAGGTCTGCGTGGACACCGTCGAGGCCGGTCAGATGACCAAGGACCTCGCGCTGCTGATCTCCCGGGACGCCCCGTGGCTGACCACGGACGAGTTCATGAACGCCCTGGACGAGAACCTGGCGCGCAAGCTCGCCTGATCCCGTACCGCAGAGACCGCCGGCGGTTGCCGGCGGTCTTTTTTGCTATTCCGATGAATGCGGTAAATCGCATGTTTAAGATGCGTTACCAAGGGGCAGGGCTTTCGTTCTTCTCTGTAGAACGGATGACGGTCGTGCCGCCTCACCAGTCGCCCGCCGGTCTGGCTGCCTCGTCCCGGGCGCCGACCGGTTCTGGAGGCGGACACGATCAGTGGGCGCTTACGCCCGCCGTCCTTCCCTGCGGGGGGCCTTTGTCCCGGGCCCCCCGCCCCCACTCTGCCCGCCGGTCGCCGCCCGCCCGGCGCGACCGCGGTCGCGCGCTCAGAGGGCGTCGCGCAGCAACTGTGCCGCGGTCTCCGGGACTATGTCGTTGATGAAGGCGCCCATCGCGGACTCGGAGCCGGCCAGGTACTTCAGCTTGTCCGCCGCCCGGCGGACGCTGAAGAGCTGCAGGTGCAGGTAGCCCAGCTCGCGGCCCTCGCCGGTCACCGCCTGGTGCCAGGCGGAGATGTAGGGCATCGGCCGGTCGAAGAGCGCGTCGAAGCGCCGCAGGATGTCCAGGTAGATCGGGCCGAAGGCGTCGCGCTCCGCGCCGGTCAGGGCCGGGATGTCCAGGACCTGCCGGTTCGGGGCGAGCTGGATCTCGAACGGCCAGCGGGACGCCGCCGGCACGTAGGCCGTCCAGTGCTCGTTGGCGGCCACCACGCGGACCTGAGCCTTCTGTTCGGCCTCGAGCACGTCCGAGTACAGGTTGCGGCCCCCGGTGAGCTCCGCGTGCCGCTGAGCGGCCCGGAGCGTCGCCTGGGTGTGCGGCGGGACCATCGGGTACGCGTAGATCTGCCCGTGCGGGTGGCTCAGCGTCACGCCGATCTCGATGCCGCGGTTCTCGAACGGGAAGACCTGCGCGACGCCCGGCAGCGCGGACATCTCCGTCGTGCGGTCGGCGAGCGCGTCGACCACCGTGCGTACGCGTTCCGGCGTCAGCGCGCCGAAGGAGCTGTTGTGGTCGCTGGTGAAGCAGACGACCTCGCAGCGCCCGACGCCCGGCCGGACCGGCACCAGGTCGGTCAGCTCGGTGATCTCGTCCGCCTTGATCCGGTCGCTGAACGACGGAAACTGGTTCTCGAAGACGACCACGCCGTAGTCCGGTGCCGGGATCTCGCTCGCGAAGTCCGGCGTCGACGGGCAGAGCGGGCACTTGTCGCTCGGCGGCAGGAACGTGCGGGTCTGCCGGTGCGCGGCGACCGCCACCCACTCGTCGACCAGCGGGTCGTACCGCAGCTGCGACGTCGGTGGCGGGGGTGGCAGGTGCCGGGTGTCGGGCCACCCGTCGCGGTCCGCGTCCGGAGTCTCGTCGAAGTAGATGAGCTCGCGGCCGTCCGAGAGCCGGATCGCGGTCCTCTTGGCGATCATTGAGCGCTTACCACCATCAGCTCGTTCACCTGTTCCGCCAGGACCGCGCGCGCGGCCTCGTCCAACTGGTCATCCGTGATGACCACGTCGGCGCGCTCGAGCGGCACGATCGAGGAGATGCCGACCGTGCCCCACTTGGTGTGGTCGGCGAGCACGACCAGCCGCTCGGCCGCCTCGACGAGGGCGCGGTTGACGTCGGCCTCCATGAGGTTCGGCGTGGTGTAGCCGGCCCGCTCGCTCATCCCGTGCACGCCGAGGAAGAGCACGTCGAGGTGCAGCGTGCCGATCGCGGCGACCGCCACCGGGCCGACCAGGGCGTCGGAGGGCGTTCGCGTCCCGCCGGTCAGCACCACGGTCTGGTCCGGGCGCCCGGCCCGGTAGAAGATGTCGGCGACCGGGATGGAGTTGGTGACCACGGTCAGCGCCGGAACGTCGACGAGCCGCTGTGCGAGCCCGGCGGTCGTGGTGCCCGCGGACAGCGCGATGGCGTCGCCGGGGGAGACCAGCGCGGCGGCGCGCATGGCCATCGCCGCCTTCTCGGCGCGCTGGCGCACCGACTTGGCCGCGAAGCCGGGCTCGTGCGCCGAACCAGGGCTCACCGTGGTGGCGCCCCCGTGTACCTTCGCCAATAGGCCCCGGTCAGCCAGGGACTCCAGGTCGCGGCGGATGGTCATGTCTGACACGCCGTACTCGGTGGCCAGCTCGCTGACGCGCACGCCGCCCGCCGCGCGTACCCGGTCCAGGATGGCCGCCTGGCGCTGCTGGGCCAGCATCAGCACTCACCCGCATTGAGTCGTTCTAACCGCACGAATTCGAACACGTGCGAACACTACCTGCTGATCGGGTGTGCGCAAAAGAGTGTGTGTTAGATACCTCGGCCACGCTTGTGCAGGGCGGAGAGCACGTTCTCGACCTTCACCGCACCCGCGATGGCCGCCAGGGCGATCGCGGTGCGCGGCTCCTTCCAGTTCGCACGGACCGCCTCCTTGCTGAACTGCCAGGCCTGGCTGCGGTTACCGGTCGCCGCCGACCAGCACGCCAGCTGGCCGTAGACCCGGGCGGCGCCCGGCCGGCACCCGCTGATCTCCGGGTGGCGTTGCATCATCCAGCGCAGCGAGGAGATCTTCGTGGCGTACTCGTAGGCGTAGTGCGAGGTCCGTCCCCAGAGCACCCGGACCAGCGGCTCGTCCAGATGCACGATCGGCGCCCGGCGGGCCGCGCGCAGCAGCAGGTCCCAGTCCTCGTTCTGGCTGCCGGGCGCGTCCTCGGCGACCAGCCCGATCGCGGACTCCGCCAGCGCCTCCCGGCGCACCAGGAACGACGACGAGTGCAGCATCGCCATCCGGGAGCGGGCCAGTTCATCAACGGTCACCCGGCTGTGGCCGGCCAGCCGCGGGGTGGTCCGGCCCTCGTACTCGACCTCGATCGCACACGTGGCGAACTCGGAGTCCGGCTCGGCCAGCAGGGCGGCGACCTGGCGGCGCAGCTTGTCCGGCGCCCACCGGTCGTCGTCGTCGCAGAACGCCACGAACTCGGTGTCCAGCGCCAGGATGCCGGTGTTGCGGGCGCCGGCCAGGCCGGACGTGCGCCAGTTCGTCAGCACCAGCACCTGGGTGCCCTCGGTGGAGGCGAGCAGGTAGTCGGGCTCGGTCTGGTCGTAGACGACGACCACCTTCATCTCGCCCGGGTAGCGCTGGTCGCGGACGGCGGCGATCGCCTTGCGTACCAGTTCGGGGCGGTTGCGGGTGGGGATAACGACACCGACGGACGGCCAGTTCATCACGCCTCCTGGAGCATCTCTGCGGGGTTGAGCGGGTAGCCGTACGCGCGCAGCATCGGTGCGCACACCGCGCCGACGAGGCGGCGCTGGCCGCTGGGCAGCGCGCGCATCCAGGCATCGTCGCGGCGCATCGGCAGCCGCCCGACGCTGAAGCGCATCGGGTTTCCGGCGGCGCTGTGTCCGACCCGCAGGTCGGCGTACCCGTCGCCGAGGAAGGCCAGGTCGGCGTCGTCCGCGGGGACGCCGGCGTACTCGGCCAGTTCGCGCAGCGCGGCCCGCGGGTCGGTGAGGAACTGCTCGTAGCGGATCCGCCGTACCGGGACGTCGAGCCGGGCGAGCAGCCCGAACGCGGCGTTGTGCGCGTTCCAGAGCAGGGCCGAACGGCCGGGGGAGTAGCGGGTCATCTCGTCGCTGCCGTCGGTCTCCGGCCGGGCGACGGTCTTGGTCCACGAGTACGCGACCCCGCGCGCGTCCCGGACGACGTGCACCACCCGCAGGTCCACGTCGTCCGCCCAGCGCAGCACGTGTGCGAGCGCGCTGTGCTTGGAGGAGTCGACGACGACCGCGGCGCCGGAGACCTCGGCGGCGGCCGCGTAGACCTTGGCGTAGTAGCCCGCGTACTCGCGGACGTCGGCGCGCTGGGCGGCGGGCAGGTTGGCGCTCGCCAGGCGGGGGATGTGCCGGGTCCGCTCCACGACGTCGCGCAGGGCGTGCACCCGGTCGACGTCGACGTTGCCCCATCCGCCGAAGGCGGTGAGGCCGACGCGCTTCCAGAACGTGCACGCGGAGAAGTGGGCGCCGCAGCCGCAGCGTTCGTCGTCGCGGATGTCGCGCTGCCACAGGTGGACGACTTCGCCGAGCGCACACACGGAGGGAAGTTCGCCGAGTAGGCGTTCGACGAGCGTCGTTCCACTTCGCCCTAATCCGCCCAGATATAGAACTCGTGCCACTTTCGCCCGCCTTCGCTCGTTTCGCTCCTATAACGAGCGAGTAGGGCTGAAGGAGGCGTTGCATGACTGTCGAGGCTTTCGACCGTGTCCACCTGGACGGCACGGGAATCGACCGCATCACCGAGGACGAGGTCGTGGCGGTCGTCCGGGAGGCGATCAACCACGGGCGGGGCGGTCGCATCCTCACCCCGAACGTCGACATCCTGCGCCAGGCGCAGATCGACGACGGTGTCCGCGTACACCTCGACGACGCCGACCTGATAGTCGCCGACGGCATGCCGCTGGTCTGGGCCAGCAAGCTCAGCGGAACCCCGCTGCCGGAGCGGGTCGCGGGCAGCAGCCTGATCTGGTCGCTGTCCCGCGGGCTCGGCTACGACCGCCGGTCGATCTTCCTCGTCGGCGGCGCGCCCGGCGCCGAGGGCGCGCAGGACGGCGCGGCCCGGGCCGCCGAGCGCCTCGCCCGGGAGTGCACCGGGCTCAGGATCGCCGGCACCAGTTGCCCGTCGTTCGGCTTCGAGAAGGAGGAACGGACCTATGCCGGCTTCTGTGCCGAGATCGTCCGCGCGGAGCCCGACCTGGTCTTCGTCGGCCTGGGCTTTCCCAAGCAGGAGGCGGTCATCACCCGGCTGCGCGCCGAGATGCCGAAGGCCTGGTTCATCGGCTGCGGCGCGGCGGTCAACTTCGTGGCCGGGGACGTCGAACGCGCACCGCGCTGGATGCAGCGGACCGGTCTGGAATGGGCACATCGGCTGGGCACGGAGCCCGGCCGCCTGGCGAAGCGCTACCTCAAGCACGACGCCCCGTACGCGATGCGCCTGCTCGCCGGCGCCGCGAGCCGGCGCCTCTGAGCCCTGGTTGGACCGGGACCGGCGTCCCGGTCCAACCCTCAGCCCGGGTTGAAGTACGGATCCTTCGTCAGCCTCGTGAAGGCGTCGAAGGCCGGCGGATCGCCGGCCAGCTGGAACTGCTGCTTCGGGCCGTTTCCCTCGGGATTCGACTCGAAGTAGACGACGCCCTTGATCTGCGGGTTCGCCTTGAAGGTCTCGGCGGCGTTGCGCAGCCAGGCGGCCCGGCCCGCGGAGCCCCAGGCCTTGGCCACCCCGAACTCGCCGATGATGATCGGCTTCGGGCGCTGGGCGGCCCACTGCAGGAACGGACCCATCAGCTGCCCGATCGGCTGGAAGAGGTTCCCCGCGTAGACGTCGACGCAGGTCCAGTCGACCTGGTCGTCGCCCGGGTAGAAGGCCGGCGCGTCGCCACGGACGAAGCCCTCCGCGGTCGGGCACCACACCCACGACACGTTCTCCACCCGTTGCTGGGCGAAGATCTCCCGGATGTGCTTGTACGCGGCGATGTAGTCCTCACCGGACCACATCGTCGCGCGCAGGTTCGGCCGGTCCATCTCCCACCGGATCCGCAGCAGCACCGGCTGGCCCACCTTGCGGATGGCCCGCGCCTGCTGCCGGATCAGGCGGTCGTGCTCGCCCGCGAGGATCGAGCGGTTGTCGCCGGTCGCCCAGCTCACCATGAGCGTCGCGCCCTTGGCGAGGAACTCCGCGTCCGACTCGGTGCCGACCATCTGCTCGAAACGCCGGTAGGTGTTGACGATGTCCAGCGGCCGGCCCAGCTCCTCCTCGAGGCCGTCGACGGCCGCGACGCGGCCGACGTGGGTGAGTTCGTCCGGCTTGATCCAGGCGCCCAGGTACGCACCGGTCGGCGGCGCCCCGAACGGTCCGGCCTCGAACGGCCCCGGGTTGACGGCCACCGCGACGGGCGCGCTGGTCAGGTCCGGTGCCGGCGGGGGTTCGGGCGCGTCCCGCCGGTGCGAGGTGCAGCCGGCGAGAATGAGGACGAGCAGGCCCAGCAGGGCGAGAACGCGGCGCATGGCAGTGGCTACCTCTTCCGGCGGGCCGTGTACAGAACGTTGACCGCGAAGCCGTCCGCGCCCGGCAGCCTGCGTACGGCCGCGTCGGCGGCACGAGCCAGCCGCATGTTGTCCAGCGACTCGGTCAGCATGGAGAAGCCGCGCCGGTCGATGATTTCGAAGCCGTGCCGGTCGAACAGCTCCTCGACCTCGTCGTGTGACAGCTCGGCGAACCAGCGCTCGCCGGAGTGCCGCCGGGCGCGCAGGTGCCGCAGCGAGCCCGCGTTGCCGTGGTTCTCCACCACCAGCAGGCCGGAGTCGCGCTCCGGCAGGGCCTTCGCGGCGAACGCGATCGCCCGGTCCCGCACGTCCGCGTGCACATTGAGCAGCAGCCGGAACATCGTGACGATCGCCGGGTGCCCGGCCGGAACCGGGTTCGGCACCGGGCCGTCCGTCGGCACCTGGTGCCACCGCGCCTGCGAGCCGACCTCGGCCGCCTTCGCCATCATCTCGGCCGACGTGTCGTAGCCGTGCGCGTCGCGGACCAGGCCGTGCAGCGTGCGGATCGCGCGGCCGGTGCCGCAGGCGAAGTCGTGCTGCACCGGCGGGGTGTCGAACTCCCGGTCGACGAGCCGGCGCAGGTAGGCCCGCTGCCGCTCGTTGATCCGCGACGCGTAGCTGTCCGGCGCGTAGGTGACATGCTCGTACTTGTCGACGGCGTTCGCGTCCTGGAACACCTTTGTGTATTCGGTGGTCAACCGGTCCTCCTCTGGATGAGCTTGCGGGGCTGGAAGGCGTCGAGGGCGAGGGGGCCGCGCAGCAGCCAGACGCCCGCGGCGAACGCGGGCACGGCCGTGGCCACGCCCAGCGTGAGACCGGCCGGTCCGGCGCCGGCAACGGTGGTGACGAGCCCGGGTAGCACGCCGAAACAGGCGGCGGAGAGCCCGGCGGCGGCGAGCGTGCCCGTTCCGAACGGGTGCAGCCGGGCGGCCCGCCCCACCTGCACGAGCGGCAGCAGGTTGTTGGCGACCATCGCGCAGGCCAGGCCGATCGCGGCGCCGAGGGCGCCGTACCGGGGGATGAGCAGCACGTCCAGGCCGATCGTCACGCCCAGCGCGATCAGGACGTTGACGAGGTTCCACGAGGTGCGCCCGGCCATCGCCAGAACCATGTCGACCATGCCGCAGCCGGTGGCGACGAGCATGGCGCAGGCGAGCACGACGACGACCTCCGCGCCCTGCGGGTAGGCGTCGCCGAACAGTCCCAGGTAGACCGGCGCGAGCAGGATCACCAGGAAGTTGATCGGCCAGGTCACCAGCACCAGCCAGCCGGTGGCGGTCTGGTACAGGTGATTGGCCGTCTCCCGGTCGCCGGTCGCGAGGGCCTCGGCCAGCCGTGGCTGCACCGACTGGGAGATGCCCTGGTTGGCGAACTGGATGAGCACCACGAACCGGCCGGCGACGGCATAGATCGCGGCGGCCGCCAGCCCGCCGAGGGCGGCGACGAGGAGCACGTCGACCCGCTGCAGCGCGAGCTGCGCGACGCTGGCCAGGGCCCGCGGGCCGGTGAAGCGCCAGAAGTCGCGGCGCAGCCGCCGCCGCTCGGTGCGCCTGGTCCGCGCCTGCTCGGGCTTGCCGGCCAGGTAGGTCTTGCGCAGCGCGACCGCCGCGAGCACCGTCACCGGCAGGTACGGCACGGCCCAGGCCAGGGCGAACGCCGGCAGCGTCGCCATCGTCCAGAGCCCGGCCACCCCGACCGCTCCCACGCACAGCAACTGCAGCGCGCTGCGCGTGATCCGGTCGAGGGTGACGGTGGGCCGCATGGCCTTGTAGCCGCGGGTGGCGGTCAGCAGGGCGTCGGTGAGCGCCTGCAGCGGCAGGAAGACCGCCAGCACCCGCAGCCCGGTGGTGTGCGCGTCGACGACGTGCGGCGAATCCTGCGCGGTGAGGTGTGCGATCGCCGGCGCCCCGAACCACATCGCGAAGCCGAGCGCGACGGCGAGCGCGAGGACGGGCGTGAGGCCGGTGCGCAGGCAGACGCCGAGCAGGTGGTCGTGGCCGGTGGCGCGCAGCCGGGCCGGCCAGTAGACCAGGCCGGTCTGCGTTCCGAGCTTGGCCAGCCCGCCGGCCAGCACGAACGCCGCCGTCGCGGCGAAGAACGCGCCGGCCTGCTCGGCGCCGAGGCCCCGCGCGACCACCCAGGTGACCGCGATGCCGGTGCCGCCGGCGAGCGCGGAGCCGACCATGTTGGCCAGGCCCCCGCGTGCGACACCCCGGGTGGCTTTTCGGCGCGGCGGATCGGCGACCGCCGTCGCGGTCATGCCTGACGCCAGATGGGCACCCGGCCGAGCCAGGTGATCAGCGCCTCGTCGTGCGTCGCGAAGTAGTTCGTCAGGTCGCGGCGCAGGCCCGGGTCCATGTCGGCCTGCCGGGGCCGGGCGTTGTGCCGCTCGAAGGCCGGATGCCCGAGGTCGAGGCGTAGCCCCAGGAACGAGCAGACCTCGTCGTAGGTCTTCTCGGGCTCGGTGAAGAACCGCTCGCTCTCCACCACGTGGATGCGTTCCCGGCCGACGTGCTGCGCCATCACGCTCAGGTAGCGGGCGTACTCGCCCCGGGACCGGTAGGCGTGGTGCTGGTGTGCGAACGAGTAGTAGGTCGGGTCCGTCGCCAGCTTGTGCTCCTGGCGGTGCAGCCGGGGCGGCTCCAGCGCGAGCGCGTTGCCGAAGTCGCGCTCGTGCTCGAACCCGCGGGCCAGCTCGTGATGGTGCTGCGAGTACGCCCGCTCCACCGGGTCGCGGACCAGCACCACGAGCTTCGCCCCGGGCAGATCCGCGGCGATCCGGGCGGCCGCCTGCGGGTGGTACATGTAGTACGGGCTGGACTCGAAGGTCTGCGCCTCGACCCCGTACTTGGTGCGGACCCGCTCGGCGCTGCGCTGCAGCGGGAAGTGGCCGCGGTACCAGCCCTTACCGCGCTCGTAGGACACGTCGAAGTAGTGCACGCCCTTGTGCAGCACGGCCTTGAGCACGGTCGGGTGAGCGGCGAGCGCGCGGTACAGCGAGGTCGTGCCGCAGCGCTGGCCACCGCAGATCAGGAACGACGGGGTCATCCGCGCGGGCGCGGTGAGCCGGCCGTACGAGCGGGAACCCAGGTGCACGACCCGTTTCACCGGGCTCGGAACCTTGGAGGCGTCCATTGTCACAGCTCCTCGACCCGGCGGATGAGCACCGGGAGCAGCCAGGTGCCGAGGACGCCCAGCCGGGCACCCGCCTCGGCCTGGCGGTCGGTCAGATAGCGGGCGGCGAGGTCGATCAGGTACAGCAGGGCGGTGAGCTCGCGAACCTCGTCGGCGACGCCGAACGCGGCCAGCAGCTCGCCGGCCCGGCGCACCGTCGCCTCCACCGCGTCCGTCGCGTCGCCGGTGGACTGGATCCGGCGCTGCAGTTCGTGGTGCACCGCGTCGAAGCCGACGGGAACGCCCCGGGCGAACCGCTCCCAGTCCCAGACCAGCAGGGTGTCGGAGAGGTTCGCCATGTTCCACGGTGCCCAGTCGCCGTGCCAGGCGCCGTACCGCAGCGTGTGCTGCCCGGCGTGGGTGGCCAGCAGCTCCGCGGCCGAGGCCAGCGCGGCGCCCTCGGGCCGGTCGCAGACGGCCGCGAGCCGGCCCCGCAGCTCCGCCCAGTACGCGCTCCCGACCAGGGTCCCGCTGGTGTAGCCGTAGCAACCGGCGATGTCCAGCATCGCCGCGGTCAGCCGGCGCGGGGTCAGCGGCGCCCGCGGCAGCCACACCGGCAGCGCCGACTGGATCAGCACCTGCAGGCCGCGCCACTGCCCGGCGTGCAGCACCGTTGGCACGGTCAGCTTGGTGAGCCCGGCGGTGCCCAGCGCCCGCAGGGCGGCGGTCTCCGCGTGCACCAGTTGCTGGGTGAGCGGACCGGTGCCGAGCTTGCCGAAGCCGAACGTCTCGCCCGCCGGGGTGATCAGCTGGAGCACCGGCTTGCGGTTGGCCCGGGCCGGCCCGATGTGGATGCTGACGGCCAGCTCGCGGTGGAGCGCGTCGCGCAGGTGCCCGTCGATGCTCTCGGCGACCGGGCCGGTGACCCGCACCCGGTCGCGCAGCAGCAGACTCGAGGCGCCGGTACGCAGGGCGGCCACGACCGCGTCGCGCTTGAGCCGGGCGCCCATCGACTGCGGCTCGGCGTAGCGCCGGACGGCCGCCGCCGCGACCCGCCGGGACGTGTTCGGCACCAGCAGCCGGGGTCGGCGCGCGTCGGGCACGACCAGGTACTCGGCTATCGGCTCGCCAGGCCCGCCGGTGGTGTCGCACGGTGCCGGGTAGAGCAGCGCGAGTACCTCCGCCAGGTACTGCGTGCGCAGCGCCGCGTCTCCCACGGTCAGTTCCGCCGGAGCGGTCTTCACCGGACTCAAGAACCTTCCCCCTCGATCTTGTTGCGCCAGAGCAGCGCATAGGCCAGGAACATGAAGACCAGAGGGGTGGCCAGCGAGTTGTACCAGAGCATGGCCGAGAAGGAGCTCACGATCGCGGCGCTGCCGGCGATGCCGATCGGGGTGCGATCGCGCCGGAAACGCCACAGGCCGCAGGCGAAGAAGCCCAGGTAGGCGACCGTGCCGACGATGCCGTGCGCGAACAACAGCTGCCAGAACTGGCCGTTGCCGCCGACCGTGAAGTTGCCGCAGCGCTCGCACTCGGAGCTCTCGCCGACCGCGATGGAGTTGCGGCCGCCCATGGTGCTGCGGGTCGAGCCGTAGCCGATCACGGGGGAGTCGGCGAAGCCGGCGACCGCGCGTTCGATCAGGAAGGAGCGCACCCCGTTGGACTTGCCGTTGTCGAGCCGCGCGCTGACCGTGTCGCCGAGCGGGGTGGCGACCAGGGCGACGACCAGCGCGGCCGCGGCGACCGCCACCGCGCCGATGATCCAGATCCGGCCCATCAGCACGTAGCGGACCGCGACGTAGAGGACCACGACGCCGATGCCGATCCACAGGCCGCGGTTCAGCGAGACGACCGCCGGCACGATCGACACGGCGAGGCAGAGCACCGCGAAGAGCTTCAAGCCACCCCGCCGGGAGGCGTGGGCGGCGACGACGAGCCAGCCCATCAGCAGGCAGAAGTTGTTGCCCCAGGTGTTGGTGTAGCCCCACGGCGCGGCCGGGCGGGGCTTCTCGCCGCCGACCAGGTCCATGATCTGCGCCGCGTACGGGTGCACCAGCGACTGCACGAAGCCCTTGCTGCGTACCCCGTGCGGCAGCAGCCACTCGACCGGCGAGGTGAACTCGAAGCGCCCGGCCACCATGCCGAGCAGGCCGCCGAGCACCGTGACCACGAAGAGCCAGCCGAGCAGGTTGACCAGGCGTCGCCGGGGAAGCTCGGCCTCGGTCAGGTTGCCCGCGTAGACGAGCAGGACGCTCAGGGACGCGTACAGGCAGAGGCGGTAGACGACCGCGACCATGCGGTCGCTCGCGGCCTCGACCACCGTGCCGGAGGGGTCGGCGCCGAGCGCCGCGATGCTGACGACGACCGCCGTGAGGAACAGCAACCACCAGGCGAAGCCGGGCGGCAGCCGCAGCGGGCGCCCGGCCGCGTGGCGGCGCAGCAGCAGCACCAGCATCGGCGCGGCCATGATCGGAAAGATCAGCACGCCGAGCCCGAGCGCCCACCACGCCGGGTAGAACGCGAGCACGCTCGCGAGCGGCCAGGCGGGCAGCGCGACCGGCCGCCCGGCCGCGACCGGGTGCGCGGGCCCGGCCGCCCGGGTGCTGAAGGTGCCAGGGCCGCCCGGGACGACCAGCGTCACTTCTCTTCCGGCTGGTCGGCGGGCTTCTCGGCGGTCTGGGTCTGCGCACCGGCCTTCGGCTGCGGTGCGGCCTTGGTCTGCGGTGCGGCCGTGCTCTGCGGCCCGTTCGGTCCCAGGTCGATGACCGCGGTGACATCGTCCATGTCGCCCTCGCGCGGCCGGACCGGCCCGCCGGCCGCCGGCGAGGCCGGCGCCCGCAGCGGCTGGGTCCGGTCGGCGTCGAGGACCGCGGTCTCGTCCGGTCGCGGTTCCCTGCGTTCGGCCGGGAGGGTGACGGCCGGCAGGCTCTCCTCGACGCCGCGCATGCCGGTCAACCGGGGAAGCACGACGGCGCCGAGCAGCGGCGTGCCGACCCGGCTCAGCTGCTCGGCCGCGTCCAGCAGCGCCGGGCGCTTGGCGCGGCGCAACTCCACCGCGAGGATGGCGGCGTCGGCGAGGCTGGCCAGGCTCTGCGCGTCGGCGCTGCTGGTGGTCGAGGGCGCCTCGATGACCACGTAGCCGGACTGCCGGCGCAGCGCCTCCAGCGTGTCGCGCAGCCGTTGCGACTGCATCAGGCCCGCCGCCGTCGCGGCGCCGCCGGTCGTGATGACCCGCAGCGACGGGATGCGTGGCGTGCGCTGCATCGCCTTGTTCAGGCCGATCCGCCCGGCCAGCAGGTCGGACAGCCCGGGCATCGCCGAGACGCCGAGCATCCGCGCCAGCGGCGCGGCGTCGACCACGCTGTCCGGCAGGTGGGCGCCGATCAGCACGACATCGCTTCCGGTGCGCGCCAGCGCGGCGGCGAGGTTCGCGGCCACGAGCGTCGACGCGGAGCCCCGGCTGGCGCCGGTGACGACGAGGATCTGGTCGCCGTTCTTCAGGCTCGCCAGGACCTCGTTGCGCAGCCGGTTGAAGACCCGCCCGCCCGGCCCGTACGGCTGGAGCACGTCGTCGAAGTGCGGGGCGGTCCGCTCGTCCAGCGCGGCGAGCACCGGCATGCGCCCGCGGTCCCGCACGTCGGCCGGGGTACGCAGGCGACCGTCGAAGCGCTCCCGGGCGAACGCCAGCGCGAGCCCGGCGAGCAGCCCGGTCATCCCGCCGGTGGCGATGTTGAGCAACGCGTTCGGGCTGGTCGGAGCCTCGGGCTCGCGGGCGTCGCTGATGATGCTGCCGGCGCCGACGGTGGCGGTGGTCAGCTCGTTGAGCCGGCCGGTCAGGTTGTTCAGCTGGTTCTGCGAGTTGTTGCGCAGGCTCTCCAGGTTGCTGCGTTCGAAGCTGCCGTTCTCCGCCCTGGCCAGCCGGTTGTTGATGCCGGTCAGGTTCGCGGTGAGCTGCCTGACCTTGAGGGTCAGCGTCTTGATCTGCTGGTCCAGCCCGGCGCGGGCCGTCTCCTCGCGGTTGCGCAGGTACGCCTCCGCGAACGCGTGCGAACCCTTCTGCGCGCCCGCGGGGGTGTCCGCCTCGAAGCGGATCACCAGGACGGTGGTGTTGGCGGGCACCTCGACGGAGACGTTCCGTGCGAGCTCGAGCGGCGAGCCCTCGGCGCGCAGCAGCCTCGCGGCCTTCACGGCGACCGCGCCGGAGGCGACGAGCTGAGCCTCGGTGTCGAGGTTGATGGTGCCCTTGGTCCGGCCGCCGGAGGCGTTGGTGTCTCCGGAGACGGCCTGCACCAGCACCGACGTCGACGCCTCGTAGACCTTCGGCACGGTCTGGGTGACCAGGGCGCCGAGCCCGAGGCCTACCCCGCCGGCAGCGAGAACGACCCACCAGTGCCGGCGGAACACGCCCAGGTAGTGCGAGAGGTCGGCGGATACCGGGCGTGGATCTTCCATCGGTAAGGCAGCCCTTTCGGGGTGGAGTTGAGTTCACAGCAATCGGGCTTTTCGCCCCCGAGGGGGTAAACGGCCCGTAAGCCGTTGCGTAACTACTCCACCGCGATCGGTTACTTCATATTCGGTTCCACCCAGCCGCTCTCCATCAGGTAGGCCAGCACCACGTCGATGGCCTCCGGCACCGTCATGTCCGTCGTGTCGAGCGTCAGCTCGGCGTCGGCCGGCTCCTCGTACGGGTCGTCTACCCCCGTCATGCCGCGGAGCTGGCCGGCCCGGGCGCGTGCGTACAGGCCCTTGCGGTCGCGGCGTTCGCAGACCTCGAGCGGGGTCGCCACGTGCACCAGCACGAAGCCGGCGCCCGCCTCGGTGGCCATCCTGCGTACGGCGGCGCGGGCGTCGGCGTACGGGGCGATCGGGCAGGCGATGGACATGCCACGGTGCCGGGCGACCTCCGCGGCCACCCAGCCGATCCGCCGCACGTTGCGGTCCCGGTCGGCGCGGCTGAAGCCGAGCCCCGCCGACAGCTCCCGGCGCACGACGTCGCCGTCGAGGAAGGTGACGGTCCGCTCGCCGTCCTCCCGCAGCGAGTCGGCGAGGCCGCGGGCGATTGTCGACTTGCCGGAGCCGGAGAAGCCGGTGAAGAAGACGACCAGGCCGCGGTGCCGCCGCGGCGGGCGCACCCGGGCCAGTTCCTTGGCCACGGCGGGCGGCGTGTGCCACTCGGGCAGCGGGAAGCCGCGGTCGAGCAGGTCCTCGATCTCGGCGGTGGACATCGCCAGCCGCCGGTTGCGTGGCGGGATGTCGTCGCGCCAGCGCCACTGGCCGTCGCGGTTGTCGTACGCCAGCTCGCGGGGGACCAGCACGCGCAGGCCGGCGCCGGAGAGCATGTCCCCGGTGGACAGCACGTGGGTGACCCCGTAGGCCGTCGCGACCCGCGCGCGCAGCAGCGCGTCGCGCATCTCGTCGTTGCGGGGCATCAGCGGCACCGCCACGATCGTGGCCGGGGGCATCCGGTCGCGGGCCGCGAAGATGGAGCGGACCAGCGCCTCCGGCGGCAGGCCGTCGGGGCCCGGGCCGGTCACCGGGATGATGATGAGCAGGTGCGCGGCGAGGGTGCGTGCGGCGTGCGCGATCTGCGCCAGCTGCGGGCGGTGCAGCGGCCGGTCGGCGATGACCCCGAGGACCCGGCCGGGCGGGAGCAGGGCCTGCACCTCCTCCGGGGTGCGCCGCAGGCGCTGGAACGGGCCGTGCCCGCCGTCGCCCATCCGGCGCACCGTCCCGCCGATCGCGTACATGCCCGCCTTTGTGGGCCAGGCGTCGGTCACCTCGATCGCGGCGACCGGCGCGCCCTCGGGGTCGGTGAGCACGACCGTGCGGCGCATCGGGTCGTCGAGGTCGAGCGCGGTGGCGAGCTCGGCCGGGATCTCACAGGTCACGCCGACCGGCCACGGTGTCCCGTCGGCGAGCCGGCCCCGGCGCCGCAGCGCAGTCAGGTCGGCCCGGCCGAGGAAGCCGGTCAGCGGCGCGTAGGCGCCGGAGAGCAGCAACTCGAGGTCGGCGAGTTCGTGCCCGCGCGGCGTGTACGTCGGCGCGTCACGCAGCACGTCCTCTGGCAGCACAGAACCGTCGTTCACCTAAGACTCCCCCTGCAGCGACTTGAGGGACAGTTTCGCAGCCGGACTCCCCGGGGTCGAGCGGGGCTCGGCAGTCTGTCCGTTACGGATCTTCGCCACGCGGGTAACCGGGCCAGGTAGTCGACAAAACGGACATAAGGTCGAATACTGGGCGATCGTGAGACGTCGACCACACCGGGCCAGGCCCTTGCACATCATCGCCATGACGGCGATCTTCGCCATCTCGCTGGTCGCCACCCTGTCATGGGCGTGGACCGGCGGCGTGGATCAACTCGGACTGCCCTACGGGCCGGGCAACGATCCGACCGTGACGGTGCCCGGCCGCACGCTGCCGCCGCTCGGCGGTCCGCGGACACCGGCCGAGCCGGGTGCGTCCGCGCTGCCCGGCGGGCCGGGCGCGGTGCCCGGCGCCACCGGCTCCTCCGGCGTACCCGGTGACCGCGGCTCCGCCACGTCCGGCGCGCAGCCGTCGCGCCCCGGTTCGGGCGGGGACACCGCCGACGGAACGCGGTCCTCGGAGTCCGGCGACCGGCGCTGCCGTACCGGTCGCAAGCTCGTGCCGACCTGCGGCGTGCTGTGGGGAGTCGCGCCCGGCGCCTTCACCGACGAACGCGGCAAGCGGGCGCTGGCGAAGTTCGAGGAGAAGACCAAGCGCCACCAGGACGTCTTCCACGCCTACCACCGGGGCAACCGGCAGCTCTTCCCGACCGAGGCCGAGGTGTCGATCGCCCGCGAGCCGGGCCGGGAGCGCATCCTCTTCCTCAACTGGAAGCCGTCGGGCGCGTCCTGGGCCAGGATCGCCAAGGGCGACCGGGCGACCGACGCGTTCCTCGACCGGCTGGCCCGGCACATCAACCAGAAGTTCCCCGAGCAGTTCTTCTTCACCGTGCACCACGAGGCCGAGGACAACGTGCGGGAGCGGGCGGGATCCGGCTACCAGGCCCGGGACTATGCGGCGATGTACCGCCACGTGGTCGAGCGGCTCCGCGCCCGCGGTGTCGACAACCTGGTCACCGTGCTCGTGCACATGGCGTACGTGCCGCACACGAGCGAGAGCTGGTTCCAGGCCATGTACCCCGGCGACGGCGTGGTCGACTGGATCGGCTTCGACACCTACGCCTACGGCGACCCCGGCTACGGCCACGGCGACTTCGCGGAGCTGCTGAACAGGCAGAGCTCGGCGCGCCCGAACTGGCCGGGCTTCTACAACTGGGCCACGCGCAGGCACCCGGACAAGCCGCTGATGGTCGCCGAGTGGGGCGTCTGGACCTCGAAGCGGAACCCCGGCCACAAGGCGGAGTTCTACCGCGAGGTCGGCCGGCAGATCGGCCGGTTCCCGAACATCCGGGCGATGGTGCACTTCGACACGCCGCGCAGCCAGAAGGGCCGCGACTCCCGGGTCGACGCGACCGCCGCGTCGCTGAGGGCGTATCGCGAGCTCGGCCGGATGCCGATCTTCCAGGTCGACGTCGTGCCGTCCACGCCCTGAGGCATAGGCGGTCTCAGGGGTGAGTCCGGGGTTCACCTGATCCGCAACCGTGACAGCTCTTCATAGGCTGTCGCTGTGAGCCTCATCGACACCCACGGGTTGACCAAGACGTACGGCGGGCGGGTGACCGCCCTGCAGGACCTGACCGTCTCCGTCGAGCCCGGGATCATTGGACTTGTCGGCGCCAACGGCGCCGGCAAGTCGACCTTTATCAAGATCATGCTGGGTCTGATCGCGCCGACGGCCGGGCAGGTCCGGGTCTTCGACATCGATCCCACCGTCGACCCCGACCGGGTCCGTGCCAAGGTCGGCTACATGCCGGAGCACGACGCGCTCCCGCCCGACGTCTCCGCCGCGGAGTTCGTCACCCACCTCGGCCGGATCAGCGGCCTGCCCCGCACCGCCGCCCGCGAACGCGCCTCCGAGGCGCTGCGGCACGTCGGCCTCTACGAGGAGCGCTACCGGCAGATCGGTGGCTACTCGACCGGCATGAAGCAGCGGGTGAAGCTCGCGCAGGCGCTGGTGCACGACCCCGACCTGCTGCTGCTCGACGAGCCGACCAACGGCCTCGACCCGGCCGGGCGGGACGCCATGTTGGCGCTCGTGCACCGCATCGGCACCGAGTTCGGCATCTCCGTCGTGGTCTGCTCGCACCTGCTCGGCGAGGTCGAGCGGATCTGCGACTCGCTTGTCGCCATCGAGGGCGGCCGGCTGCTGCGCGCGGACCGCATCTCGGCGATGACGGAGGCCCGCGACGTGCTCGCGGTCGAGGTCAGCGACGGCACGGAGGAACTGGCCACCGCCCTGCTGGCGCTCGGGCTGCCGGTGACACGGGACGGCCGGATGCTGCTCGTGCCGCTCGACCAGGAGGAGACCTACGACCGCATCCTGCGGGCCGTCGCCGACCTGGACCTGCCGCTGCACCGCCTGGACCAGCGACGCCACCGGGTGGCCGAGCTCTTCGCCACGAGGGAGACCGCCGATGTCTGAGTCGAGCGTCATCCATGACATCGGATATCAGCGCTACACCGGGCCGCGGCTGGGCCGCGGCGCGGTGCTGGGCGCGCTCTACGTGCACGGCCTGCGCGCGGCCTACGGTTTCGGCCGGTCGGCCAAGTCCAAGATCTTCCCCTGGCTGGTCTTCGGCATCGTCTCCCTGGTCGCCGTGATCCTCGCCGCGGTACGCGCGCAGACCGGCCTGCTGCCGCTCAACTACATCCAGTTCGCGGACGCGATGAGCTGGCTGATCATCTTCTTCGTCGCGATCGTGGCGCCGGAGCTGGTCTCCCGCGACATGCGCGCCGGGGTGCTGCCGCTCTACTTCAGCCGGCCGCTGCGCGCCGCGGACTACGTCGGCGCGAAGGTCGCCGCGATGGCGACCGCGGTCTGGGCGCTGCTGGCCGGTCCGCAGCTGATCATGTTCCTCGGCGGCGCCTTCACCACCAAGAAGGGCATGTCGGGGGTCTGGACCGAGCTCGGCTACCTGCTCTCGGGGTGGGCATACAGCCTGCTCTGGGCCCTGGTGTTCACCGGTATCGGCCTGCTGGTGGCGTCGCTGACCGGCAAGCGCGCGTTCGCGGCCGGCGGCATCGTGGCCGTCTTCCTGATGACCACGCCGATCGTCGGCGTGCTGGCGATCCTGCCGTCCGCGACCGCGCAGCAACTCGCCTTCCTGGCGAGCCCGATGACGCTGGTGAGCGGCGTCGCCCAGTGGCTGATCACCGGCGCCAACACCGGCCTCAACATCGGCCGCTTCGGCCCGGTGTACGCCATCGAGGCGTTCACCCTGATCGTCACCTGCCTGCTGCTGCTACTGGCCCGCTACCGGAGGGTGGCCTCGCTGTGACCACAGTGGAGCTTCAGAACGTGTCCCGCTGGTACGGCAACGTGGTGGCGGTCAACGACATCAGCATGACGCTGGAGCCGGGCGTGACCGGCCTGCTCGGCCCGAACGGCGCCGGCAAGACCACCGTGCTGCACATGATGGCCGGCTTCCTGTCGCCGTCGCGCGGCACGGTGACCATCGACGGCGCGTCGACCTGGCGCAACCCGGAGATCTACCGCCGGCTGGGCCTGGTCGCGGAGCGCGAGGCGGTGCACGGCTTCCTCACCGCCCGCGAGTTCGTGCACGCCAGCGCCCGGATGCAGAAGCTGCCGGACCCCGCGGCCGCGACCGAGTGGGCGCTGCAGATGGTCGAGATGACCGACGCCGCGGACCGCCGCATCGAGACGTACTCCAAGGGCATGCGGCAGCGCACCCGGGTGGCGGCGGCGCTGGTGCACAACCCGCAGGTGCTGCTGCTGGACGAGCCGTTCAACGGCATGGACCCGCGCCAGCGGATGCACATGATGAGCCTGCTGCACGAGCTGGGGGACCGTGGCCACACGATCCTGTTCAGCTCGCACATCCTCGAAGAGGTGGAGCAGGTCTCGGGCACCGTCCAGGTGATCGTGGCCGGCCGGCTGGCGGCCTCCGGCGACTACCGCCGGATCCGCCGCCTGATGACGCACCGCCCGCACGTGTTCGCGCTCCAGTCGTCGGACGACCGGCGGCTCGCGGTCGCGCTGATCGGCGAGAAGTCGGTGAGCGGTGTGGAGATCGACCACGTCGGCCTGACGGTCCGCGCCAGCGACTACGGCAGCTTCACCCGCGCCCTGCCGCGCATCGCCCTCGACGAGGGCATCCGGCTGCGCAAGCTGCTGCCGTCCGACGAGTCCCTGGAGAGTGTCTTCTCCTACCTGCTGGAGGCCTGACGTGTCGACCGTTGCGTGGATCACCGCCCGCGGATTGTTCGGCCGGCGCCGGGTGCTCCTGCTGCTTCCCCTGCCGGCGCTGCTGGTCGGCCTGGCCCTGCTCTGCAGGGCGTACGACGTCAACCCGGCGGAGTGGGGACCGCCGGTGCTGGTCGGCCTCGGCCTGGCCGTGGTGCTGCCGGTGGTGACGCTGATCGTCGGCACCGGCGTGCTCGGCTCCGAGGTGGACGACGGCACGATCGTGCACATCCTGACGAAGCCGCTGCCGCGCCGCGACATCGTCCTGGCGAAGCTGGGCGTGGCGATCGGGGTGAGCGCCGTGACGGCGGCGGTGCCGCTCTTCGTGGCGGGCGCCCTGGCCGACTCGGCGCGCCTCGGCCTGGCGCTCGCGGCCGCGGCCGCGGTGGGCGCCTGCGCGTACTCGGCGTTCTTCCTGATGCTCAGCCTGCTGACCCGCCGGCCGGTGCTGCTCGGCCTGGTCTACATCCTGGTCTGGGAGGGGCTGCTGGGTAACTTCGTCAGCGGTACCCGGGTCCTGTCGATCCAGCAGTACGTGATCACGATCGCGGACCGGATCGAGCCGACGGTGCTGCTCGATTCCAAGGTGTCCGGGACGTTGTCGGTCGTCATGGCGGCGATCTTCATCGTGGGCTGCACCGTGGCCGCGGTGGACCGCCTCCGCAGCTTCAGCATGGCGGGCGAGACCAGCTGACGGTCCGCAACGACGGCGACGGCCGGGACCCTGTGCAGGGGCCCGGCCGTCGTGGTTGCGGCGCGGATCAGCCGGTGTTGCGCATGCCGGCGGCGATGCCGTTCACCGTCGTCAGCAGGGCGCGCTCCAGGGCCGTCGAGTCCGACGGCGACCGGCGGGCGCCCGGTGCCGTCGGCGGCTGGCGGTCGGCGTCGTTCAGTTCGCGGTACTGCCGCAGCAGCGCCACCTGCAGGTGGTGCAACGGCTCCAGGTACGTGTCGCGGACGCCCAGCGTGCGCGACAGCTCGGGCTGGCTGGAGAGCAGCTGGTCGTGGCCGGTGATGGCCAGGATCTGCTCGACCGTCTTCGCGTACTCCCGCTCGATGGTCGCGAAGATTCCCTTGAGCTCGGCGGGTACCAGGGTCTCGACGTAGCGCCGGGCGATGTTCAGGTCCGTCTTCGCCAGCATCATCTCCACATTGGAGATGAAGGTGCGGAAGAACTGCCAGTTCGCGAACATCTCCCGCAGCACGTCCGCGCCGCCGGCGTCACGGACCGCGGCGAGGCCGGTGCCGACGCCGAACCAGCCCGGCACGATCTGCCGGGTCTGCGTCCAGCCGAAGACCCACGGGATCGCCCGCAGGCCGCCCAGGCCCGCGTCCGCGTTCGGGCGCTTCGACGGGCGGGAGCCGATGTTGAGCGCGCCCAGCAGCTCCGTCGGGGTCGCCGCCCAGAAGTACGCCGGCAGGTCCGGGTTCTCCACCAGCGCCCGGTACGCCCCGAAGGCGGCACCCGACGCCGTGTCCATCGCCGCGTCCCATCGGGCCAGCGAGGAGAGGTCGACCGACGGCGTGGTGTGCAGCAGCGTCGCCTGGAGCACGGCCGCGACGGTCAGCTCGAGGTTCTCCCGCGCCAGGGTCGGCAGCGTGTACTTGTCCGAGATGACCTCGCCCTGCTCGGTCACCTTGATCGCGCCGTCGAGCGTGCCGTACGGCTGGGCCAGGATCGCCTCGTGCGTCGGGCCGCCGCCGCGGCCGACCGTGCCGCCGCGGCCGTGGAACAGCCGCAGCCGGACGCCGTGCCGGGCCGCCACGTCACGCAGCGCCCGCTGCGCCTTGTGAATCGACCACTGGCTGGTGGTGATCCCGGCCTCCTTGTTGCTGTCGGAGTAGCCGAGCATCACCTCCTGCAGGTCGCCGCGGGCCTTGACGATCTCCCGGTAGGCCGGCAGGGAGAGCATCTCGTCCAGCAGCTCGCCGCCGGCGTCGAGCTCCGCCGGGGTCTCCAGCAGCGGCACGATGCCGATCCGGGCGCGGCCGCTGTGTATGTCGATCAGGCCGGACTCGCGGGCGAGCACGGCCGCGGCGAGCACGTCGTCGACGCCGAGGGTCATCGAGATGATGTACGACTCGACGACGTCCGCGCCGAACCGGTCCTGCGAGTCGCGGATCGTGTTGAACACGTCGAACGTTTTGCGTGCCGAGTCGGTGAGCGGGGTGTCGGTGCTCGACAGCGGCCGTCGCCCGGTCAGCTCGGTGGAGAGCAGCTTGGTGCGCTCGGTGCGGTCCAGCGACAGGTAGTCGTCCACCTCCCCGACCCGCGCGTACATCTGCGCCAGCACCTCGTGGTGCTTCTCCGCGTGCTCGCGGACGTCGAGCGTCGCCAGCTGCAGGCCGAAGCCGGACACCGTGCGGATCGCCGACGCGACCGTCCCGACCGCGGTGAGCTGCCCGGAGTTGCGGGCCAGCGAGGCCCGGATCAGCTCGAGGTCACCGATCAGCTCGTCGCTGCCGAGGTAGTCGCGGCCCGGCACGTGTGCGGTGCCGCGGTGCAGGCGCTCGCGGGTGTTGGCGAGCTTGGCCTTGATGCAGCGGACCTTCAGCCGGTACGGCTCCTCCGCGTTGGTACGCCGGAAGCGGGGCGCGACCTCGCGCAGCGCGTCGAGGTCGTTGGCGAGGCTGGCGGAGAGGTCGAGCGAGACCCCGCGCAGCCGGCGGGACACCGACAGCTCGTCGATGAGCGCGTCCATCGCCGCCTCGGTGGCCTGGATGCCGTGCTCGTGCTGGATCATCAGCACGTCGCGGGTGACGGCCGGGGTGACGAACGGGTTGCCGTCGCGGTCGCCGCCGATCCAGGTGCCGAAGGTCAGCGGGCGCGACGTCGGCGCCGTCTCCACGCCGAGCCGGCGCAGCGTCTCGGCGAGGTCGTCGAGCACCCGCGGGGCGGCGTCCGCGTAGAGGTCCTTGAGGTAGTAGACCGCGTTGCGGGCCTCGTCCGTCGGGTCCGGCCGGTCCAGCCGCAGCTCGTCGGTCTGCCAGAGCAGGTCGATCAGCTCGGCGAAGCGCCGCGTCGAGGCGGTGGTGTCCGATGCGCCGTACAGGATCGCGGCGCTCGCCTCGGCGTCCAGCGAGTCGGCGAGCTGGCGCAGCTTGGACAGGATCGAGCGCCGGGCGGCCTCGGTCGGGTGCGCGGTGAAGACCGGACGGACGGCCAGCCGGCGCGCGGCGGCAGCGATCTCCTCGGCGGGCACACCCTGCTCGGCGATCCGCTTGGCGGCCTGGTCCAGCCACCCGCCGTCGCGGGCCCGGCGGCGCTGCAGGTCGCGGGCGCGGTGCACCTGCTCGGTGATGTTCGCCAGGTGGAAGTAGGTGGAGAACGCCCGGGCCAGCTTGGTGCCGGTCGTGACGTCCAGGGCCGCGAGGCGCTCGGCGGCGGCCGGGGCGTCGGCCCGGACCAGCGCACGCACCTCCTCGACCAGATCGAGCAGCGGCTTGCCCTCCTGCCGGGCGAGGGTCTGGCCGAGCAACGTGCCGATGCGCCGGATGTCGGCGCGCAGCGCCGCGTCGGGGCCGTCGGGGTCGAGCTGGCCGTGCTGGTCTGTCACCGGAGCGCTCCTTTTGCATCGCGTGCGGAAGGACTGCGCTGTCCCGACTCTGCAGATCGTATCGGTGAGGCGCCCACCCTGCGTGATTTGAGGTAAGTCTCATACGTCCTTACGTCCGCTTCACGCCTTTCCGGCTTACCTGTGCGACACAAAGGTTCCCGGGGAGGGAAAAGCATGACAAGAAGGACTCGAGTACTGGTGGCCGGCGCCGTGGCCACCGCCGTCGGCATGGCCGCCGCCGGCATGGGCGTGGCGAACGCGGCCACCGATCCGCCGCCCCTGGCGTTCACGCTCGCCACGCCGAACGTGGTGGCGGAGCGTTACGTATGGGAGGACCAGAGTTACCTCTCCTTCAATCTGGGCGTCCACGTGATCGCGGGCAAGGACCCGTTCGAGATCCACGCGTCCCGCAAGTCCTACGCCGACCCGATCGTCGCCCATCAGGTCGTCGTCAAGAACGGCAAGAAGAAGAACGTGGCGCTGCCCGCCGGGATGGTCACCGGCTGGGGCGGGCTGAAGGACTTCACCACGGTCACCATCAAGAACGCGGCCGGCACCGAGGTCGCCAACTACTCGACCGACTTCTGCCCCAACAGCTACGAATCGGCGCGGACCCGGCGGGACGCGCCCGCCGAGACGCCGTACCCGCAGGGCTGTGCCGACAGCAACCCCTTCACCCTGGGTTCGGTCTGGGGCATCCAGGCCGGCTGGAACGCCATCACGTCCAGCATGCCGACCACCGGCGACCTCGATCTGCCGGACGGCGACTACCGGGCGACCGTCACGCTGAACAAGGCGTACCAGGACCACTTCAAGATCGCTGCGGATTCCGCGACGCTGAACGTCAACGTCAAGGTGGAGACGGTCGAGGAGGGCACCCGCGCCGCCGAGGCGGGCGCCGCCAAGGTCAAGGCCGCGCGGGTCGGCGACGACACCGCCGAGTCGGCCGCCGTCGCCGAGCACGGCGAGCACGCCGGCGAGGGCGACCCGAAGCTGCAGATCTCCGCGTACAAGCCGGAGTTCCGGCCGCCGGCGAAGAAGCCGAAGGCCGTCAAGGCCGCCAGCATCCCCAAGGGCCCGCGGCCCGATCTGCGCTCGCTGCCCGCCTGGGGCATCTCGCTGTCGCAGGACGAGGGGAAGCAGTACGTCAACTTCGGCGCCACCGTTTGGAACGGCGGCACGTCGCCGCTGCTTGTCGACGGCTTCCGGCAGACCGGCACCGAGCTGATGGACGCGTACCAGTACTTCTTCGACGCCAAGGGCAAGGAGGTCGGCTCGGTCGCCGCGGGCACCATGGAGTGGGACGCGCGCGAGGGGCACCGGCACTGGCACTTCACCGACTTCGCGCAGTACAACCTGCTCTCGAGCGACAAGAAGCAGGCGGTGCGCAGCGGCAAGGAGGCGTTCTGCCTGGTGAACACCGACGCGGTCGACTACACGATCCCGAACGCCAAGTGGCGCCCGCAGAACACCGACCTCTCCAGCTCGTGCGGCCAGAACACGGCCGTCGCGGTGCGCGAGGTGCTCGACATCGGTAACGGCGACACCTACACGCAGGAACGGCCCGGCCAGTCCTTTGAGATCACCGACCTGCCGAACGGCACCTACTACATCGAGGTCAAGGCCAACCCGGTCAACCGGCTGACCGAGCTCAGCACGACGAACAACACGTCGCTCCGGAAGATCGTCCTCGGCGGCACGCCGACCGAGCGCACCCTCGAGGTGCCCCCGGTCAACGGCATCGAGGGCTGACACACCGGCCGGCCGGCGGGCACCGATCCAGCGTGGGGTCGGTGCCCGCGGGTCCCGGCCGGTCAGGCCGGTGGACGGGCCAGATCGAGGGCGTACCGGGGCCACCACTGCCCGGCCGGCGGCGCGCCGCTGCCGCAGGCGCCGTCGGACTCGCCCGGCCGTTTGACCCACAGGAACGCGTCGGCGAGCGGCACTCCGGTCCGGGTCGTCGGCTCCTCGCCGAGTGCCCGCCCCGGCGGATTGCACCAGTGCCGGTCGCCCGCGCCCTTCTGCGCGGGCCCGTTGCCGTTGCGGCTGGTGTCGACGACGAAATGCGCGCCGCCGAGCAATGTGGACAGCCGGCCGCCGTACGCCACGTTGTCCGCGGTCGTCTCGAAGTTGGCCACGTTGAGCGCGAACCCGTACGCCCGGGCGATGCCGGACTTGCGCAGGGCGGCGACCAGCCGGGCCGGCTGGGTGATCCACGTCGGGTTGCCCGCGTCGAGGTAGACCAGCACGCCCGGTACCGCCCGCAGCGCCTCGACGGCCTCGGCCAGCATCGCGTACCGCTGCTCGGCGTCCACCTCGCTCAGGCAGCCCTGCACCGCCTGCGGGATCGCGTCGGGTTCGAGCACGATCAGCGCCCGGTGCCCGCTGAGGGAGCCCGCCAGCGCTCGTACCCAGGCCCGGTAGTCCGCGGCGTCGGACGCGCCGCCCGCCGAGTGGCCGGCGCAGTCCCGGCCGGGGATGTTGTAGAGGGTGAGCACCGGCAACTGGCCCGCCGCGGTCGCGGCCGTGACCAACCGCCGGGCCCGCTGTGCGTAGCCGGGTGCGGCGTCGGCGAACCACGTCGCGGTCGGCCGGTCGGCGATGCGCCGGATGATCCGGGCTTCGGCGGTACGCCCGGTGCGTTCCCATTCCGCGGCCTGTTCCGCGGCGGCGCCGTGCGGATCGACGTACAGCCGGCGGTCCGAGAGCCGCCCGCCACCGGCGACCGCGGCGGGCTGCTGTTCTTGCGGCGGCTGCTGCTGCGTCGCCGTCGGCCCGGCCACCACCGGCGAGTCCGCGCCGCGCATCGAGCGGGTCACGATGGCGGCGAGGACGAGCGCGAGACAGAGCCCGGCGGCCAGCATCGGCCAGCGCAACCGCATCGTGCAGGAGTGTCGTGACATGGCTCACCGCACCTGGATCCAGCGGCCGGTCGACGGCACGCCCTTGTCGTCGATGAGGAACAGCATGTACCAGCCCGAGGGGACGAGACCCTTGGCCTTCGGTACGGTCACGGCGACCCCGCCGGCGGAGCGCGTCAGGTCAAGGGCGACCGACCGCTGGTCGACGTCGGTGACGTGGGTGACGGCGCCGGGCCGCAGCAGCCGGGCCGTGCGGACGCGCCCGGCGTCCGGCGTGGCGAATTCGGCCTTCGCTCCGCGCTGCACGGTGCCGGGCCCGGCGCCGACGACCGGCCGCGCACCCTTGAACAGGTACGGCGGGGAGTACACCTCGATGCGCTGCTCGAACGTGCCGGGATCCCGGCCGGCCCGGTCGTAGAGCGGATCGCTGCCCATGGTGATGACCCGGCCGTCGGGCAGCAGCAGCGCCTCGGAGTGGTAGTTGCGTCCGACGGTGGACTCGGCGGCCGTCTCGAACCGGTCACCGGCGGGCCGGTAGATCTGCGCGTTGAACAGATCGCTGCGGGTCTGGCCGCGGTACGCGCCGCCGCGGTAACCGGACGAGCCGCCGGTGGTCAGCACGGTGTCGTCGGGCAGCAGCACGGTGCTCAGGTAGCGCGCCGGATGCGGCAGGTCCGGGCCGGGCACGTAGGCCGGCTTCGCCGCGTCCAGGTCGGCGATCGCCGTCCGCCGGGTGGAGACCGGCGACTCGCCGACCTCGCCGCCGCCGAAGATCATGACCTTCTGGTCCTGTGCCGGCGGCAGCAGCACGGACGAACTCGTCTCCGTCATCCGCGCGTCCGGCAGCCCGGGAACGACCTGGAACTTGTTGTTGGTCAGGTCCCACAGGCCGGGCGTGCGGCCCTCGGTGTCCGAGCCGTAGCCCGAGTTCGAGCCGGAGAAGAACAGCCGCCCGTCGGCCGCCAGGTGCAGCCCCGGATAGGTGGGGAAGACCCGTTTGAGCTTCGGCGCGGCCACCCAGCGCTTCTTCGCCCTGACGTAGCTCTCGTTGTCGCCGGGCAGTATCCGGCCGAACTCGTCCAGCCCGGACACCGCCAGCACGTCGCCGTTCGGCATTTCGGCGAGCGTCGGGTACCAGCGGCTCCGGACCATGTCGCCGGTGCGCACGTAGCGCTCGGTGCGCGGGTCGAACTCGTACGACGTCCGGTCGCCGCCGTACTCCTGCTTCTCCCGGGTGATCTTGTCGGAGAGGCCGTAGATGTTGCGCTGATCCAGGCCGGTCAGGCCCGCGACCGCGTACTGGGCCGGGTGGTCGACGATCGAGGCGTCGCCCGCCGCCTCGGCGTCGACCCAGACCTCGGCCGCGCCGGCGTGCGTCATCACCTGGTCGCCGTGCTTCATCGCGATCGCCGCCGGCACGGTCACGTCGTCGCGGGTCAGGTAGGCCCTGCCGTCCTTCGCGGTCAGCCGGGTGCCCCGGGGGAAGACCCGCGGGCCGCCCGTCGGCGACTCATTCTTGATCTTCATCACCCCGGCGGCGTGGGTGATGTCCTTCTCCAGGACCTCGTACGACTTCGTGCCGCCCGCGATCAGCAGGTTGCCGTCGGGCAGGAACGTGTGCCCGGCGCAGAACACGTCGGTCGGCGTCGGCACCTCGCTGAACCTGTCCTGGCCGGGGTCGTAGAGCACCGTGCGGAACGTGCCGGCCTCGAAGTCTTCGCGGTTGTTGCCGCTGCCCGCGATGATCAGCACCTTGCCGGTGTGCAGCAGCGCCGCGTGGATCGCGTTGACCCGAAACTTCAGCGGCACCGGCAGCCGCGCCCAGTGCCCGTACTTCTGCTTGTAGGACAGCCGGTTGATGGTGAAGTCGTGCAGGGCGTCCGAGCCGAACGCCACCACGGGCCGGTTGACGAAGACGAGCAGGCCCAGGACGACGAGACCGATCGCTCCGCTCAGCAGGCGGCGGGCCGTCGACGGGCGGGGGCGGGGTTTCATGCGTACGACTCCACGGGTTCCTCGGCGGTCCTCTCGGGCGGTGCGCTCGCGGGGGGCGGTACGGCCCGGCGGCGCTGGTGTTCCTGTCCGACCCAGATCGCGGGCGGCATCAGGCAGATCACGAGGTTGATGGCCGGCCACAGCCACATCGCGCCGTGTACGTGCGCGCCGATCGGCGCCGAGATCAGCAGCGCGACGTAGAACGCGGCCCAGCGCAGCCCCGGCGCGAACGTCACCAGCCGGTCCGGGCTGGCCGAGTCGCCCTTCGGCGTCACCACGAAGCCGGTGTTGCGGCGCAGCAGCGCGCTGACGAACGACGACACGTAGATCGGCGTGGACAGCGTGGACACCAGCATGCCGGCGAGCCCGGACGAGCCCGCGTCCTCGTGCGGACTGGTGTTGTGCCGGCGGTTCCACACGTACAGGCCCACCTGGAACAGCGCGGCGTCCACATAGAGCATCAGCCACACCTCCTGTGGCACCTGCACGCCCTTGGCACCCAGCACCAGGTAGCAGACGGCGTTCGCGGCGCCGAGCAGCCAGGCCAGCGCGGTCAGCGGGTAGTACGAGGTCAGCAGCGCATAGTGCAGCCCGCGCCGGAAGCCGAGCCGCCACATGAACTTCGCGAAGGACGTGACGACGACCTCGTCGGTGCCGCGCGACCAGCGGTGCTGCTGGGTGAAGTAGTCGGTCCACGAGGACGGCCCCTCGC
Source organism: Actinoplanes sp. NPDC049118 (assembly GCF_040648555.1). Taxonomy (NCBI): domain Bacteria; kingdom Bacillati; phylum Actinomycetota; class Actinomycetes; order Micromonosporales; family Micromonosporaceae; genus Actinoplanes; species Actinoplanes sp. NPDC049118. The sequence goes on along the minus strand of NZ_JBEZDY010000038.1, from coordinate 155 downwards.
CGACGGCGAGCACGTCCGGGGTGTACACCGAGCGCCAGCGTGCGCCCGAGTCCGGGTTGCGTCCACTGTGCATCACCAGGCTGGTGGCCATGTCCTCGGTGATGGAGTCCTGCAGGCCGCCGATGCTGCGCAGTGCGGAGATGCGTACGGCGTTG
>NZ_JBEZDY010000037.1:0-84419 GCF_040648555.1 Actinoplanes sp. NPDC049118 | reverse complement strand
CGGTGGCGGTCTGTACGAGGTCGTCGGTGGGTTCGCCGCGGCCGGAGTAGCGGTGGGCGAGGTGGCGGGCGAGCGGCAGCCACGCCTCGATCGCCCGGTCACGCAGCGACGCGCGGGAAGGATGACCGGCCGGCATCGCGGCCATCGCGTTCAGCAGATCGGCGGCGCTGTCCTGCGGCGCGGTGCTGATCGTCGACTTCGTCTTCTTCGTCCCGGTGGACTGAATGACAGTCATCTCGTGATCCTCCTTGGCACCTGTCCGGAGAGCCGGCCCGGCGTTTCGCCGGGCCCGGGTCGGGCAAGGTATCGCTATCGGTTCGTGGCCGGCGACGATCGACTCGATCTCCGCCGTCCGAGCACGTCTGGCCGTTCGGTTATGCAGAGGTTAGCCGAGAGGGCCATGGATGACTAGCCGAAAGTATGAGTCACGTTAAGTAGTCAAACGGTCACAGTGGAACGAGGCTCAGGAACGACGGCGCCGGACCAGGGCCGCACCGGCCACTCCCACCAGCACGATGACGCCGATGACCGCGGCGATCGCCAGCCAGGCCGGTCCGCCCTTCTCCTCCTCCAGGATGACCGACGCCGGCGCCGCGACCGCGGCCGCCGCGGCCGATGGCGACGATGAGGGTGACGGTGAGGGTGCGGTCGGCGGCGCGACCGCGTTCACGGTGAACGAGTACGTGCCCCGCACCGGATGCCCGTCCTGCGAGACCACGCCGTAGGTCACGGTGTACACACCGTTCGGCAGCGGCTCCGCGAACGTGATCGAGCCCGCCTTGCCGTCGGCCTTCGGCTCGGACGCCGGCACCTTGCGCCCCTCGGCATCCGTCACCGCGATCGTCGTGCGGTCCTCGTCCAGCTTCTGCAGGAACCTCAGCCGGACCTGCTCCGGTGCCGCCGTCAGCTTCGCGTCCTTACTGGGCTCCGCCTCCACCAGTGCGTTGTGTGCCCACGCGGGGCCGGCGGTCAGGACGGCGAGAAGCGCCGCGGCCAGGGCCGCGGCGACGAGACGAAGGAGACGCATGCGTACTTCCTAGTCGAGATGGTGCCCGTCGATCCAGCCGCCTGGCCGCGGACACAGCCGTGGCGCCGGCCTCGGGTGGGGCCGGCGCCACGGGCGGGGGGAACGTGCTGTTGGGGACGGTGCAGTCATTTTCATCGATGCATTAGTTAACAAGCAAGTAATCTGGGTTCCGGAACTCAAATCGGGGCACAGTGGCCTCCGCGGAGCGCCGCTGCCTCCGACGTGCCCGTATGCGGATCGCAGTGACCTGGCTCTCGCCGTAGGCGGCCCCCGGCGCCCATCGGGCATGCTGGACCGCGGGTTCCCGGCGGATTGAAATGTGTCGCGGCCATAGAGGAACAGGGATCGTGCCCAAATGGTGATTTGACAGTCTTTGGGGCGGACGCGAAGGCTGTCACGGGCGTTCTGTTCTGCCGGGGAGGTTCCTTGCTCACACTGTCCCGCCGCCAGCTTCTGGCGCTGGCGGGCGTCGGCGGTATCAGTGGTGCCCTCACCCTGCCCGGACGCGCCTCCGCAGCCACGCCGGACCCGGTCGCCGACCGCTACCGGGAGCTGCTCCACGTGCACACCCGCTGGGTGGAGGAGCAGTGGGACACCGAGATCGGCGCCTACCGCGCCACCGACTTCTGCTTCGTCGCCGTCCTGGGCAACGCGGTCCTGCTCCGCATGGAGGACTACGACCCGCGGCTCGCCGACGTCGACGCGCCCACCCTCAAGGCGAAGACGCTCGCCACGATTCAGCGGTTCGCCGCCACCAACCGGCTGGCCGGCGGCGCCGAGTGGGGTCGCCGGCTCTTCTGGGACTCCACCTTCGAGCTGTACTTCGTCCTCGCCGCCCGGCTGCTCTGGGACGACCTGGACGAGCAGACCCGCCACAACGTCGAGAAGATCGCGGCGGGCCAGGCGTCGTACGCCTACGCCCTGGGCTCCGACGACGACCCGCTCAGCGACGGCTGGTCCCCGCACGGCACGGCCGGCGGCTGGGTCGGCGACACCCGGCTGGAGGAGATGGGCGTCTACGCACAGGCCCTCGCGCCCGGCCTCGCCTGGGCCGCGGACGACAACGAGGCGGCCGACGGGTGGCGGGAACGCTTCCTGCTGTGGGCGACCAACGCGAGCGGGCTGCCGGCAGCCGACCGCGCCAACCCCGTCGTCGTCGACGGCGAGCGGATCGACCAGCGGACCACCGCACACAACCTGCACGACACCTTCATCGTCGAGAACCACGGATCGGTCAACCCGCACTACCAGGCCGAGCTCTGGCGTACGGCCGGCCGCGCGGCGATCCACTTCCTGGTCGCCGGCCGCCCGCTGCCGCAGGTGCTGACCCACCAGCCGAACGGCGAGCAGCTGTGGGCGACTCTGCGGCTGCTGGCCAGCGACGCCGGCGAGCCGGTCATGCCGATGATCGCGGACCGCTATCACCTGTACGGCCGCGACATCCTCCCGCTCGCGTTCCTCGCACAGGTGCAGGGCGACCGTGACGCCGCCCGTGCCGAGGCGGACCTGGCCGAGCGCCTGATGCCCTACCTGCGTTACGAGCCGAAGTACCGCCTGACGAAGTTCAGCGGCGAGGAGAAGTACGAGCCCGAGGCCCGCGCCGAGCTGGCGATCTCCTACCTGTTCCACCGCCTGCGCAAGAACCCGGTACAGCCGGTGAGCCGGGCCGAGTTCTTCCGCCGGGCGAGCGGCACCCGGGACTTCGGCAAGGACGTCGGGCTGACCGCGCACCAGTCCGAGCACGCGTTCGCGGGCGCGGTCACCAAGGCCGGCTTCGTGAACTTCCTGTGGCAGCCCGGGCACGACAACTGGCTGATCGACACCCGGGCCCCGGCCTTCCTGCCGGCCGGCAGCAGGCCGGTCGGGAGCTGGACCAGGGCGTACCAGAGGAACCGCGACGGTCTCGACGCGACCGCGACCGTTCTCACCTTCGACGGTGACCACGCCGCGGGCTTCGCCACCCTGCCGACCGGCACGGTCGTCTACGCGAGCACCGGCCTGCCCGGCGAGGGCCGCCTCACCCTCTTCAACCTCGACATGCCCGGCGTGCCCGGCCTGTCCGGCAGGCGCAGCTTCACCACGCCGGACGGCACGTCCGTGCTCGGCGAGCAGGGCGAGTCGGGCGTCACCTTCAGCCCGCGCGACGCCCGCTGGGTGCGGATGCTCGGCCGCGAGCCCGGCACCGAGTTCGGCTACTCGATCTTCACCTTCGCCGTGCTCGACACCAGGGGCGCCGACCTGGCGCAGGGCGCGATGCCGACGGCCTCCTCCGAGGACATCTGGAATCCGGCGCGCAACGCCACCGACGGCAATCCGGAGACCCGCTGGGCGGTCGCCCGCGAGGAGCGCGGCCGGGCCGACAGCTGGCTCGCCGTGGACCTCGGCTCCGCCGTGAAGGTGGCCGGCGTGCGGATCGACTGGGAGGCCGCGTACGGCAAGGGGTTCGTGATCCAGACCTCGACCGACGGTCTGACCTGGACCGACGCGGCCGCCGTCCCCGAGACCCGGTCCTGCTCCGGCTGGGTCGGCATCGACGGCCGGGCGGGCATCGTCACACACGGCACGTCCCGCCAGATCGTGGTGAGCGCGGGCGCCGTGTCCGCACCGGCGCCCATCATCGAGGGCTACCCGGGCCGGGCGACGAACCTGGCCGCGGCCGCCGCCCGCACCCTGCCCGCCGCCGAGGGCCTGCTGATCAGCGACGCCGACGGCTTCCTCAGCGTCTTCAACCTCTCGCCCGCCCGGGTGGACTCCGCCGTACGCCTTCCGTCCGGCCGCCGCCTCTACCGCGGCACCCAGATCGCCCGCGGTAAGGGCCTCGAGTGGACGACCGGCCTCGCGGGCGGCACGGCCGCCGTCGAGCCGCCGCGCTTCCTGCTCGACGAGCCCGCCCCGGACGGCACCCGGTTCGAGGCGGCCGATTCGCACCACCTCAGGATCACCGCGCCGGCCCGGCGCCCGGTCGTGCTGACCGTCCGCGCCGGCTCCTGGTCCGCCAAGGTGAGGCTGCGGGCCGGCCGGTCCCGCAGCCTCGTCGTGCCCGGACACCCGGTGACGCCGACCGCCGACCTGGCCCGCGGCCGCACCGCCTTCCCGACCTCGCCGCTGCCCGCCGGCATGAACTCGCCCGCGCGCGCGGTCGACGGCAACCCCCGCACGACCTGGCGGCCGGGCGAGTCCGGCCGGATGGTGGTGGACCTCGGCGCGGTGGTCGCGGTCAAGGACGTCCGCCTGACCTGGTCGAAGGGGCGCCGCAGGCCGTGGCGCATCGAGGCCTCCGCCGACGGCATCACCTACTCGGTCCTCGGCGACCGGGCCCGCTATGTGGCGGTGGCGGTGCAGGGCTGGCGCCCGGGCGACGCGGAACTTGTCGAACTCTCGGTCGCCTGACGGACCGGGTCCGAGAAAATAGACTCACCGAGGGCAAAGATCAGGTAGTGAGCACATTGAAATGGCGGAGCCAGGTTCTTGAACTCGGTGGCTGTTGATGACCGAGGACGAGCGGATGGTAGAAGACCTGGTATCGAGATTCCCTGCCCTTCTGGACTCGTACGAATATCACATGCACGATCACGATGTCCCGGTTCCGCATATCTTCTTCTGGGAGGTCGCGCAGGAGGTGGTGGCGGCGTTCCTTGCGGGAGACGAGGCTTCGCTCGACTGGAAAGCCGTGCTCGCCTTCCTCGAAGAGCAGATGGAACGCGGAGTGCCGGAAATCACCACGGTTGTGGTGACGTCGTTCCTTTGGTACATGCCGTACCCCGGAAAGCCGGGCAATGAGTTGACGAAGTGGTTGGGGCCCGCCATGGCCGCAGGATTCAAGCGAGTCCGACCCGCGGGGTGACGCTGCGGTGATGCCCGTTCGACATGATCGCTGGCCTCCGTCGGTTGGGCGGAGACCCGGCCCACGCCGAACCAGCGGCCTGTCACCTCGCGCGGGCGTCCGAATCACGTCCTGGCCTGGGCAAGTGATCGCGTGGTGCGGGCGGGCCCGGTATGCTGTTCGGCGGGCCGTGACTGGCGCGTTCGGATGGGCCAACCATCGTGGAGCGGCCCCGTCCCGTGGAGACCGGTCCGCTGGGCCGACCTGCCGTGCGCCTGGGCCTCTTCACCTGTGATAGGGAGGTCCGATGTCTGCACTGAACGCCGAGTCGACCGCTTTCCGTTCCGCTCTCGAAGCGGTACGCGCCGTCGAGCCCCGCATCGCCGACGCGATCGCCAAGGAGCTCACGGACCAGCGCGAGTCCCTCAAGCTGATCGCGTCCGAGAACTACGCGTCCCCCGCCGTGCTGCTCGCCATGGGCAACTGGCTCAGCGACAAGTACGCGGAGGGCACCATCGGCCGCCGCTTCTACGCCGGCTGCCAGAACGTCGACACCGTCGAGGCCGTCGCGGTCGAGCACGCCAAGGCCCTGTTCAACGCGCCGTACGCCTATGTGCAGCCGCACTCCGGCATCGACGCCAACCTGGTCGCGTACTGGGCGATCCTGGCCGACCGGGTCGAGGCGCCGGCGCTGGCCAAGGTGCAGAAGCGCAACGTCAACGACATGACCGACGCCGAGTGGGCCGAGCTGCGGGCCGCGTTCGGCAACCAGCGCATGCTCGGCATGTCGCTCGACGCCGGCGGGCACCTCACCCACGGTTTCCGGCCGAACATCTCCGGCAAGATGTTCGACCAGCGCAGCTACGGCGTCGACCCGGCGACCGGCCAGATCGACTACGCGGCGCTGCGCGCCTCGGCCAAGGAGTTCCGGCCGCTGGTCATCGTCGGCGGCTACTCCGCGTACCCCCGCAAGGTGAACTTCCGCATCATGCGGGAGATCGCCGACGAGGTCGGCGCGACCTTCATGGTCGACATGGCGCACTTCGCGGGCCTGGTCGCCGGCAAGGTCTTCACCGGCGACTTCGACCCGATCCCGAACGCGCACATCGTCACCACGACGACGCACAAGAGTCTGCGCGGGCCCCGCGGCGGCGCGGTCCTCTGCCAGCCGGAGCTCTCCGACCAGGTCGACCGCGGCTGCCCGATGGTGCTCGGCGGCCCGCTCTCGCACGTGATGGCGGCCAAGGCGATCGCGTTCGCCGAGGCCCGCCGCCCCGAGTTCGCCGACTACGCGCAGCGCATCGTCGACAACTCCCAGGCGCTCGCGGCCGGCCTGACCAGCCGCGGCGCCACGGTCGTCAGCGGCGGCACCGACAACCACCTGGTGCTGATCGACGTCGACAAGTACGGCCTGACCGGCCGCCAGGCGGAGCAGGCGCTGCTCGACTCGGGCATCGTGACGAACCGCAACTCGATCCCGCAGGACCCGAACGGCGCCTGGTACACCTCCGGCATCCGCATCGGCACGCCGGCGCTGACCACCCGCGGCCTCGGCACGGCGGAGATGGATCAGATCGCCGAGCTCATGCACACCGTGCTGACCAGCACGAAGCCCGGCGCGTCCAAGGCCAAGTTCAACCTGGACTCCGCGGTTTCCGACCGCGTCTCGAAGCAGGCGACCGAGCTGCTCGCGGACTTCCCGCTCTACCCGCAGGTCGACCTGGGCTGACCTTCGACGAAGGGGCCGCGTCCGTCGGGCGCGGCCCCTTTTCGTCTGCCCCGGGTGGGTCGGGAAGCGCTTCCCCACTATTCTGCAGGACCGTCCTATCTGCGCATCATGCCGGTAATGAGCGTCTTGCAAATTCAGGCCCATTCGGGCACGTCGATTTCTGGTCCGACAACCGTTATCCCGGCCCGGCCGTGTCCGTCGTGGCTCCCCCGGCGGCGGCCTGGGCGGCGGCCCCTCGTTGCCCGCCCGTCGACCGTCCGGTTCGGACTTGCCGCAGCTCATTGACCGTGCGGCTGGTTGCACGCCGCCGCCGGTCACGAAGAGTGAGGCGACCGGCGCCGCCCAGGGGCCGACCGGGCGGGCCCGATTCATCGCCGCTTAACTTTTGGACTCTCCTTTGACACATCGGCGTAACGAACTTAGCGTCCAGGAACCGGGGGAGCGCTCTCTGTGAACGCCTCCCGTCATCCCCATCGGGAGCTTTCCCCGGCTCCCACCCGGACGCGCATCCCCCGCGCCCGTACCGCCGTGTCTAGGAGACGCAATGGCCATCCCCGATCCCTCCGCCGTCCCCGAAAGACGAGCCCGCACCGGATGGCGCCTCGCCGCCACCGGTGCCCTGGTCGCCGCCGTCGTCGCGGGCTTCGGCGCGGTCACCGCGCTGAGCGCCTCGGCCGCCGAGACGCTGCTGTCGCAGGGCAAGCCGGCGACCGCCTCGTCGTCGGAGAACCCCGGCGCGTTCCCGGCCACCGCCGCGGTCGACGGCGACGCCGGCACCCGCTGGTCGTCGGCATTCTCCGACCCGCAGTGGCTACAGGTCGACCTCGGCGCCGCCTCGGCGATCACCCGAGTCGAGCTGAACTGGGAGGCGGCGTTCGCCCGGACCTTCCGGATCCAGACCTCCGCGAACGGCAGCACCTGGTCCGACGCGACCGCGGCCACCGCGGGCGTCGCCGGCGTGCAGAGCCTCGCGGTCTCCGCCACCGCCCGCTACGTCCGGGTGTACGGCACCGAGCGCGCCACCCAGTACGGCTACTCACTCTGGGAGTTCAAGATCTTCGGCGGTACCACCACACCGACGACGCCCCCGACCGGACCGAGCGTGCCCGGCGGCGGCAGCCTCGGCGCGAATGTCATCGTCTTCGATCCGTCGATGTCGAGCGCCTCGATTCAGAGCCAGGCCGACACGATCTTCCGGCAGCAGGAGTCGAACCAGTTCGGCAACCAGCGCTACGTGCTGGCGTTCAAACCGGGCACCTACAACGGCCTGAACATCCAGGTCGGCTTCTACACCTCGGTGCTGGGCCTCGGCCAGAACCCCCAGGAGACCAGGATCAACGGCGACATCACCGTCGACGCCGGCTGGTTCCAGGGCAACGCCACCCAGAACTTCTGGCGCTCGGTGGAGAACCTGTCGGTCTACCCGGTCTCCGGCGCCAACCGCTGGGCCGTCTCGCAGGCCGCGCCGTTCCGCCGGATGGACATACACGGCGACCTCAACCTCGCCCCGGCCGGCTACGGCTGGGCCTCCGGCGGCTACATCGCCGACTCGCGGATCAGCGGCTCCGAGCAGCAGTACTCGCAGCAGCAGTGGTTCACCCGGAACAGCACCATCGGCTCGAGCCTGAACGCGGTCTGGAACCAGACGTTCGTCGGGGTGCAGGGCGCGCCGGCGTCGAGTTTCCCGAACCCGCCGTACACGACGATCGGCACCGCGCCGGTCATCCGGGAGAAGCCGTACCTCTACCAGGCCGGCGGCGCGTACCAGGTGTTCGTCCCCGGCCTGCAGACCAACGCGTCCGGTGTGACCTGGGCGAACGGCAACACCCCGGGTACCGCGATCCCGCTGACGCAGTTCTACGTCGCCAAGCCCGGTGACAGCGCCGCGACGATCAACAACGCCCTCGCGCAGGGCCTCAACCTGCTCTTCCAGCCGGGCATCTACCACGTCAACCAGACGATCAACGTGACTCGGGCGAACACCGTGGTGCTCGGCCTCGGCTACGCCACGATCATCCCGGACGGCGGCGTCACGCCGATGCAGGTGGCCGACGTGGACGGCGTGAAGATCGCCGGCCTGCTCTTCGACGCGGGCACGACCAACTCGGCGAACCTGCTGGTGATCGGCCCGAACGGCTCCTCGGCCAACCACGCCGCCAACCCGACGACGGTGCAGGACGTGTTCTTCCGGATCGGCGGCTCGATCGCGGGCAAGGCCACCAACAGCCTGCTGGTGAACAGCAACAACACGATCATCGACCACATCTGGGCCTGGCGCGCCGACCACGGCAACGCGGGCACCTACGGGTGGACGGTCAACACCGCGGACAGCGGCCTGATCGTCAACGGCCAGAACGTCATCGGGTACGGCCTGTTCGTCGAGCACTACCAGAAGTACGAGGTGATCTGGAACGGCAACGGCGGCCGCACGTACTTCCTGCAGAACGAGCAGCCGTACGACCCGCCGAACAACGCGACCTGGCGCTCCGGCGCCAACGGGTACGCGGCGTACAAGGTCGCCGACAACGTGACCAGCCACGAGGCCTGGGCGATGGGTAGCTACTGCTACTTCAACGTCAACCCGCAGGTGCACTCTGACCGGGGCTTCGAGGTTCCGGTCAACGCCGGGGTGAAGCTGCACAACGTCTTCACCGTGTCGCTGGGTGGCAACGGGGTCATCGACCACGTCGTCAACAACACCGGCGGTCCGGCGCAGGGCACGGCGACCGTGCCGGTCAACATCGTCAACTTCCCCTAGCCCGTACCCGCGGGCGTAGCTCACCGGAGCCGCGCGGGATCAGCGTCGTCGCGATGCTGATCTCGCGCGGCTCCTCCGTGTCCCCGTCGATGCGTTCGAAGAGCGCCCGGGCGGCCGCGTGGCCCATCGCGGTCGGGTCCTGGGCGATCACCGTGACCGCGGGTTCGAGCAGGTCGGCCAGGGGGAAGTCGTCGAAGCCGACGAGGGCCGCGTCGCGGTGCCGGCCGAGGCCGCGCAGCGCCCGTACGGCGCCGATGGTGATCAGGTTCCGGCCGGTGAACAGGGCGGTCGGCGGCCGCGTGCGCCCGAGGAGGCTCCGGGTGGCCGCCTCCGCGGCCTGCGAACTGCGTAACCCGTCGATCATGAACGGGCGCAGCCCGAGGGTGCCGAGCGCGGACAGGTAGCCCTGGCGGCGTTCGCGGGTCGTCTGGATCTGGGGCAGGTCGCCGAGGAATGCGATGCGGCGATGCCCGTACGCGATCAGGTGCCGGACCGCCCGCATCGCCCCGGCGGCGTCGCGGGCCAGCACCGAGTCGCCCGCGAAGCCGGTGGCCGCCCGCTCCACGAAGACGACCGGGGTGTCCGGCGGCAACTCCGTGGCGAGATAGCCCTGGTCCGGGCCGGCCGGCGCGAGGATCAGGCCGTCGGCGTGCCGTCGGGCGAAGGCCCGGACCAGGTCGCGTTCGCGCTCGGGGTCCTCGTCGAGGCTGCCGGTCAGCACGTGCACGCCGCGCGCCCGGGCCGCGTCCTCGACCGCCCGGAGCAGGGCCGCGGAGAACGGGTTGCCGACGTCCTCGATCAGCAGCCCGATGGTCCCGGTCCGCCGGTCCCTGCGGCGCAGCATGCTCGCGCCGAGATGTCGGCGGTAGTTCAGCGCGGCGACCGCGGCGCGGACCCGCGCGACCAGGGTGGGGTCCACGGTGGTCTCGCCGTTCACGACCCGGGAGACGGTCTTGAGGCTGACGCCCGCGGTGCGGGCGACGTCGTTCATCGTCGGCCTCCTCTCCGTCATGGTGCCCCCTGGCGTCGGTCGACATTGCTGATGATCACGGAACGCAACGCAATGGAAACTAATTGTTGACACTCGATGCAGCGAGTCGTCTACTGCAAGACAACGTTGTCCCGCATTTCTGCTAAATCGGTTTGGAGGGGGCATGCGTCAATCAATGCTGATCAAGCGCGGGCGCCTCGGGCCCGCGCTGGTCGCGGTGGCCGTGGTGATAGGAACCGCGGCCTGCGGCGGCGATGACTCCGGCGGCGAGGAGATCGTCGGGCTGATCACCAAGACGGACACGAACCCCTTCTTCGTCAAGATGAAGGAGGGCGCACAGCAGGCCGCGGACGCGGCGGGCCTGAGCCTGCAGACCTTCGCCGGCAAGCAGGACGGCGACAACGAGGCCCAGGTGCAGGCGATCGAGAGTCTGATCTCCGCCGGCGCCCGAGGTTTCCTGATCACCCCGAGCGACTCGAAGGCGATCGTGCCGGCGATCGACAAGGCCAAGCAGCAGGACATGCTCGTCATCGCCCTGGACACGCCGACCGATCCGGCCGACGCCGCCGACGCGACCTTCGCCACCGACAACTACGAGGCCGGCAAGCTCATCGGGCAGTGGGCGAAGGCGAAGTTCGAGGCTGACGGCAAGCAGGCGAAGATCGCCATGCTCGACCTCAACGCCAACCAGGTCTCCGTGGACGTCAAGCGCGACCAGGGTTTCCTGGACGGCTTCGGCATCCCGGTCGGCGACCCGAACAAGATCGGCGACGAGAGCGACCCACGGATCTCCGGGCACGACGTGACCGATGGCGCCGAGGACGGCGGCCGGACGGCGATGGAGAACCTGCTGCAGAAGGACCCGTCGATCAATCTCGTCTACACGATCAACGAGCCCGCGGCGGCCGGCGCCTACCAGGCGATCAAGGCGGCCGGCAAGGACAAGGCCGTCACCATCGTCTCGATCGACGGCGGCTGCCCCGGCGTCGACAACGTCAAGGCCGGCGTCATCGGAGCGACCTCCATGCAGTTCCCCCTCAAGATGGCGTCGCTCGGCATCGAGGCGCTCGACAAGTTCATCGCGGACGGCACCAAGCCGCAGGCGACCGCGGGCAAGGACTTCGTGGACACCGGCGTCACGCTGATCACCGACCAACCGCAGACCGGACTCGAGTCCGAGGACTCGGCCTGGGGCAAACAGAACTGCTGGGGCTGACGATGACGACTGTCACGAAGGAACCACCGCCGCCGCAGGACTTCGAAGTCCGGCACGACGACTCGCTCGGGCTGCGCCTGCAGCACCTGCTGCACGGCAACCCGACGCTCGGCCCCCTGGCCGTGTTGATCGTGGCGATCATCGCGTTCTCGATCGCCAACCAGCGGTTCTTCTCGGCCCCGAACCTGTCCCTGGTGCTGGCGCAGGTCACCGTCATCGCCGTGCTCGCGCTCGGGCAGACCCTCATCATCCTGACCGCGGGCATCGACCTGTCGGTCGGCGCGATCGCCGTCTTCTCGTCGATCCTGATGGCCAACTTCGCCACCAAGCTCGGCATGCCCGGCATCCTGGCGCTGCTGCTCGGTCTCGCCTGCGGCACGGCGATGGGCGCGCTCAACGGCTTCCTGGTGACCCGGATCAAGCTGCCGCCGTTCATCGTCACGCTGGGCACGCTGAGCATCTTCTTCTCGCTCAACTCGGTCGTGTCCAAGAGCGAGACCGTCCGCGGCTCGGACATGCCGGACATCCTCACGTGGACCGGTACCACGATCCCGATCGGCGGCTTCCGGCTCACCTACGGCTCGATCATCATGTTGCTGCTCTTCGCGGTCTTCTTCTACGCCCTCGGCTCGACGGCCTGGGGCAAGCACGTCTACGCGACCGGCGACGACCTCGAGGCGGCCCGGCTGGCGGGCATCCGGACCAACCGGGTGCTCTTCTCGGTCTACACGGTTGCCGGCCTGCTCTACGCGGTCGGCGCGTGGATCCTCATCGGCCGGCTGGCGTCGGCCAGCCCCAACGTCGGCATCGACTACAACCTCGACTCGATCACGGCGGTCGTGCTCGGCGGCACCAGCCTCTTCGGCGGTCGCGGCGGCGTGCTCGGCACCCTGATCGGCGCACTGATCGTCGGCGTGTTCCGCAACGGCCTGCAGCTCGCGGGCGTCGAGGTCGTCTGGCAGGGCTTCGCGATCGGCCTGCTCGTCCTGGTGGCCGTCTCGCTGGACCAGTGGATCAGGAAGGTGAAGACGTGACGACGCCGGTTCTCGAAGCACGCGGAATCACCAAGCGGTACGGCCGGGTCACCGCCATCGAGAACAGCGACCTCGAGTTGTACCCCGGCGAGATCCTCGCGGTGATCGGCGACAACGGCGCCGGGAAATCGAGCCTGATCAAGGCGCTCTCGGGGGCGTTGATCCCGGACAGCGGCGAGATCTACCTGGACGGCGAACAGGTCCAGTTCCGCAATCCGATGGACGCCCGCGCGGCCGGGATCGAGACGGTCTACCAGACCCTCGCGGTGGCGCCGGGCCTCGACATCGCCGACAACCTGTTCCTCGGCCGCGAGGAACGCAAGCCGGGCGTGCTCGGCTCGGTGTTCCGGCTGCTGGACAAGTCGCACATGCGCTCGGAGGCGAAACGCCACATGAGCGATCTGGGCGTGGCGACCCTGCAGAACATCGGCCAGGCGGTGGAGTCGCTCTCCGGCGGCCAGCGTCAAGCGGTCGCGGTGGCCCGCTCGGCGGCGTTCGGCAGCAAGGTGGTGATCCTGGACGAGCCGACCGCGGCGCTGGGCGTCAAGGAGGGTAACCGCGTCCTGCAGCTGATCCGCGACGTGCGCGACCGGGGCTTGCCGGTGATTCTGATCAGCCACAACATGCCGCACGTCTTCGAGGTGGCGGACCGTATCCACATCCAGCGGCTGGGCCGCCGGGCGACGGTCATCACCCCGAAGAGCCACTCGATGTCGGAGGCGGTGGCCATCATGACGGGCGCGGCCGAGCCGCCACCTCAGGCCGCATAGTCGTTGCCCGCGGGGAGGCCGCCGCCTGACGAGGCGGCGGCCTCCCTATGCGCCCCAGCCGGCCTGGCGGCCGCCGACCCTCTCCCGCACGATCCGCTCCTGGTAGCCGCTGGCGCGGTACGCCGCGACCGGGTCCGGATCCAGCCCCGCGTCGGCGCGCACCTCGCCGAGCAGCGGCCTGACATCGGTGTTGTACGCGTCCATCAGCACCGAGTTCGCCTCCAGCACGTCGCCATCGGTCTGCGCCTTGGCGAGGGCGTCGCGGTCGACCAGCAGCGCCTTCGCCGTCGCCTCCTGGATGTTCATGACCGAGCGGATGATCGCCGGGATCTTCGCCTCGATGTTGTGGCACTGGTCGAGCATGAAGTTGATGCCGTAGGCCGGGTCGAGGGCGCCGCCGCGCACGATCTCGTTCATGATGCGGAAGAGCTGGAACGGGTCCGCCGCGCCGGCCATCAGGTCATCGTCGGCGTAGAAGCGGCTGTTGAAGTCGAAGGCGCCGAGCTTTCCCTGCCGCAGCAGGAACGCCACGATGAATTCGATGTTGGTGCCCGGCGCATGGTGTCCGGTGTCGATGCACACCGTCGCCTTGGCGCCCAGTTCGACGCAGTGCGCGTACGACGTGCCCCAGTCCGGGATGTCGGTCGCGTAGAAGGCCGGCTCGAAGAGCTTGTACTCCAGCAGGATGCGCTGGTCGTCGCCGAGCCGGTCGTAGGTCTCGCGCAGCGCCGCCGCCAGGCGGTCCTGGCGGTTGCGCAGGTCGTCCTGCCCCGGATAGTTGATCCCGTCGGCGAACCACAGCTTCAGGTCCCGTGACCCGGTGGCGTCCATGATGTCGATCGCCTCGAGGAGGTGATCGGTTGCCTTGCGCCGGATGCCCGGGTCCGGGTTCGTCACCGAGCCCAGCTTGTAGTCGTCGTCCTGGAAGACGTTGGTGTTGATGGCGCCCAGCCTGACTCCGCGCTCCTCCGCGTACGCGGCCAGGCCCGCGTAGTCGTCCACCCTGTCCCACGGGATGTGCAGCGCCACCGTCGGAGCCACGCCCGTGTACCGGTGCACGGCCGCGGCGTCGGCGATCTTTTCCTCGGGGATGCGGGGGACGCCGGCCTGCGCGAAGACCTTGAACCGGGTGCCGGAGTTGCCGAAGGCCCACGACGGGGTCTCGATCCGCTGCGCGGCGAGGGCCCGCTTGACGGCGGCCAGGTCAGCCATGTGGATCACTTACCTTCGTCTGCGGAGCGGTACGGACCTGGAGGCTGAAGCAGTAGCGCATACGTGTGCCTCGGCTCAGAAGTCGAACTGGTCGATGTTCGCGGCGGTGAACTCGGTCGGCGGGCCGAGCACGATCTCGCCGGCGGCGCCGACGGTGTACTCCTTGAGCTTGCCGGCGGTGAACTTCTCGCCCTCCTTGCCGGTGATCTGGCCGGAGGCGAGCGCGGCACCCGCGTATCCGGCGAGGTAGCCGATGTCCGCCGGGTTCCAGAGCGCGAACTTCTTCACGGTGCCGTCCTTGACGTACTCGCGCATCTGGTTCGGCAGGCCGAGGCCGGTGATGCCCACCTTGCCCTTGTAGTTCGACGAGCTGACGTAGCGCGCGGCCGCCGCGATGCCAACGGTGGTCGGCGACACGATGACCTTCAGGTTCGGGTACGACTGGAGCAGGCCCTGGGCCTCCTGGAAGGACTTCTGGTCGTCGTCGTTGCCGTAGACGGTCTTGACCAGTTTGAGCTTGGCGTTCTCCGGCTTGGCCAGCTCGGTCTTCATGACCTCGATCCAGGCGTTCTGGTTGGTGGCGTTCGGGGTCGCCGAGAGGATCGCGATCTCGCCCGCTCCGCCGGCCATCTCGCTGGCCATCTTGACCAGGCTCTCGCCGATGCCCTGGGTGGTGGCCTGGTTGATGAAGACGTCGCGGCACTCCTTGGCGGCGTCCGAGTCGAACGCGACGATGTTGATGCCGGCCTGGCGCGCCTGGTTCAGCGACGGGCAGACCGCGTTCGGGTCGTTCGCGGCGATGACGATCACGTCCTGCTGCTGCTGGATCAGCGTGTTGATGTAGCTGACCTGAGACGAGGCGCTGGCGTCGTTCGGGCCGACCAGCTTGTACTCGCCCTTGAGCTCCTCGACGGCGGTCTTGCCGCCGCTCACCTCGACGTCGGAGTACGGGTTGTTGAGCTGCTTCGGCAGGTAGGCGATCTTCAGGCCTTCCTTGAGCTTCGCGTTGGGATCGGCGCTGGCGCCAGTCTGCGCGGCCGCCCCGGAATCGGAGGAATTGTCCTTGGTGGTGCCGCCGCACGCCGCCATCCCGAGGACGAGCAGTGATGCAGCGCTTGCTGAGAGTAGGCGTCGGTGGGAACGAAGCATGGCGAACTCCTATGAGGGGGGAGGTTAGACAGCGGCGGCGCGACGGAGTCTCCGTCTTTGCCAGTTACCGCGGATCGAGGCGGCGATGTTGGGCAGGAGCACGGAGAGCACGAGCAGGGCGCCGGTGACGATGTTCAGCGCCTGGCCCGACACGTCCTGCAGGCGTAGGGCGTTCTGGAGGGCGGCGAGCAGGACCACGCCGGCGAGGACGCCGGGGAGGCTGCCCTTGCCGCCGAAGATGGAGACGCCGCCGAGCAGGACCGCGGCGACCACGGCCAGCTCGAGACCGGCGCCGTTGTCCGCGCGGGCGCTGGAGTAGCGCAGCGTCCACAGCACACCGACGAGCCCGGCGACCGCGCCGCTGACCACGTACAGCCAGAACTTGGTGCGGGCGACGCGGATGCCGGAGAAGTGTGCGGCCTGTGCGTTCGCGCCGATCGCGTACAGGGATCGGCCGAACGGGGTCGCGTGCAGGATCACACCGAAGATCACCGCGAGCGGGACGATCAGGATGAGGACGTTGGGTATGGAACCGCCACCGAGGGTTCCGGTGACCCAGCCGGTGTAGTTGAACGGGAAGTCCGCGACCGCGCCGTCGCCCAGCACCACGAAGGCGAGTCCACGGTAGAGGGCGAGCGTGCCGATCGTCACCGCCAGCGAGGGCAGTCCGAGCCCGGTGACCAGGAAGCCGTTCAGGGCGCCGAGCAGCGCGCCGGCGACGATGCAGATCGGGATGATCGACTCGATGGACAGGCCCTGGTTCCACAGGTAGCCCATGATCGAGCTGGCCAGGCCGAGCGTGCTCGCCACCGACAGGTCGATCTCGCCGGTCACGATGATGAAGGTCATCGGCAGCGCGACCAGCATGATCGGCATCAGGTCCAGGACCAGGAAGGTGAAGTTGCGGCCGGTGCCGAAGTTGCTGACCGACAGCGCGGCGGCCACCAGCACCGCACCCGTCAGCAGGACGATGACGCTGTCCCATCTGGCCAGCCGGCCCGCGAGCTCAGACATGCGAGTCCCTCTTTCGCAGCGCGCGGGCGATCCGGACCGCGACCAGGCGGTCCGCGCAGATGGCCAGGATGATCAGGGCGCCGACGATGGCCTGCTGCCAGAACTGGTTGATGTCCAGGACGGCCAGGGCGCTGCCGATGACGGTCAGCAGCAGCGCGCCGAGGCCGGCGCCCCAGACCGTGCCGCTGCCGCCGAAGACGGCCACCCCGCCGACGACGACGGCGGCGACGACGTTGAGCTCGAGGCCGGTGCCGGCGGCGGCGTCGACCGTGCCGAACCGGGCGGCGAAGAGCACCCCGGCCAGGCCGGCCAGCGCGCCGCTGAGGATGAACACGCCCAGCAGATTGCGGGCCACCCTGATGCCGGCCAGTTCGGCGGCCTCCGGGCTCGAGCCCATCGCGTACAGCTCGCGACCGACCCGGTAGTTGCGCATCAGCACCGAGACGCCGCCGACCACGACCAGCGCGATCAGCACCAGCCACGGCAGGAAGCCCAGGAACGAGTCGTTGGCGAAGGTCAGGAAGTGCCGGGGCAGTTCGTCGGCGTTGACCTGCTGACCGCCCGCCCAGGAGTAGGTGACGCCGCGGAAGATGTAGAGCGTCCCGAGCGTCACCACCAGAGCCGGCACCCGGCCGAAGCGGACTAGGACGCCGTTGATCAGCCCGGCCACGCCGCCGATGGCGAGCCCGGCGAGGATCGCGACGATCATCGGCAGGCCCGGGTTGGCGCTCATCATGGTGGCGACGGCGAACGCGCTCAGCCCGAGCACGGACCCGACCGACAGGTCGATGTTGCGGGTGATGACCACCACGGCCTGCCCGGCCGCCATCACCGCGAGGATCGCCGTGTTCAGCAGGATGTCGCGGATGCTCTGCCCGGACAGGAAGCGCGGGTTGCCGGCGGCGGTGTAGCCGACCAGCGCGGCGAGGGCCAGGATGATGCCGAGCTCACGCGTCCTGACCAGCCCGCCGACGATCCGCCTTGCCGGGGAGGGCGTGCTGGAGGTGGCCAGCGCCGCGCTCATGTCAACTCCTGCTGTCCCATGGCGGCGTACATGACGGACTCCTCCGTGGCTTCGTCTCGGGTGAGCTGGGCGACGACGTGGCCCTCCCGCAGGACGACGATCCGGTCGGCCATGCCCAGCACCTCGGGCAGCTCGGACGAGACCATCACGACGGCGAGGCCGCGGGCCGCCAGCGATGACATCAGCCGGTGCACCTCGGCCTTGGTGCCGACGTCGATGCCGCGGGTCGGCTCGTCGACGATCAGCAGCTTCGGGCCGGTGGCCAGCCACTTGGCCAGCACGACCTTCTGCTGGTTGCCGCCGGAGAGCGTGCCGACCGGGTCGGAGAGCCGGCCCAGCTTGGTGTGCAGCTGCTGCGTCCAGCTCCGTGCCTCGCGCCGCTCCGACCCGCCGAGCAGCAGGCCGAGCCGGGCGAGCGCGCGGCTGCGCGGCAGCGTCACGTTGCGCTCGACGGAGAGCTCCATGATCAGCCCCTGCTGGCGGCGGTCCTCGGGCACGAGCGCCATGCCGGCCGCCATGGCCGCCCGGGGCGAGCCCGGCCGAAGCGGCTTGCCGGACAGGCGCACCGAGCCGGTGTCGTATCTGTCCACACCGAACACCGCCCGCATGACCTCGGAGCGGCCCGCGCCGACCAGGCCGGCCAGCGCGACGATCTCGCCGGCCCGGACCGTGAAGCTGATGTCGCGGAAGACGCCCTCGCGGCCGAGGCCCTCGACCTCGAGCACGGTCTCGCCGATGACGGCGTCCTGCTTGGGGAAGAGCGCGCTCAGGTCGCGGCCGACCATCCGCCGGATCATGTCGTCGACGCTGAGGTCCGCGACGAGTTCGGTGCAGACGTGCCGGCCGTCACGCATGATCGTGACCCGCTGGCAGAGGGCGGTGATCTCCTCGAAGCGATGCGAGATGAACATGATCGCGGCGCCCTCGTCGCGCAGCGCCCGGGTGACCGTGAAGAGCCGTTCCACCTCGACCCCGCTGAGCGCGGCGGTCGGCTCGTCCATGATCAGGATGCGGGCCTCGCTGGCGAGCGCCTTCGCGATCTCGACGAGCTGCTGGTCGGCGATCGACAGGCCGCGTGCCGGCCGGTCCGGGTCGATGTGGACGCCCAGCCGGGCGAAGAGCCGGGTCGCATTGGCGTGCATGGCCCGGCGGTCGATCTGCCGCAGTCTGGTCAGCGGCGGGTTGCCCATCGCGATGTTCTCGGCGACCGACAGGTCGGGAAAGAGCGTCGGCTCCTGGTAGATGACGGCGATGCCGGCGGCCTTGGCGTCGGCCGGGCCGGCGAAGTCGGCCGGGGCGCCGTTGACCGCGAGCGCACCGGTGTCGGGCCGGTACACCCCGGCGAGCATCTTCACGATCGTGGACTTGCCCGCGCCGTTCTCGCCGACCACCGCGTGGGCCTCGCCCGCGTACAGGGTGAAGCTGACGCCCTGCACGGCCGCGACGGCGCCGAACGACTTCGTCACCTCGAGCACCTCGAGGGCCGGGTTGGGCGACGTCACGGGCCACCTCCACAAGGGGGTTTGAAATGTTTCATACGCCGTGTGACGAACGTAGGTGGCCCCGATCACACGTGTCAAGCTTCTGGTGCAAACGAAGAAGAAACACGTCCCAGGCAGGGGCGGCCGGTACCGTAGGATGGCGCTTCAACGTTTCAAAGGGGGAGTCTTGGTCAACGGCAGGACACCGTCCGTCAAGGACGTCGCCCGTTCGGCCGGTGTCTCCCTGGGCACGGTCTCGAACGTGATGAACCGGCCCGAGGTGGTCAGCCCGGCCACCCGGGAGCGGGTCGAGCGGGCCATGGCCGAGCTCGGCTTCGTGCGCAACGAGTCGGCCCGCCAGCTGCGCGCCGGCACCAGCCGCACCCTCGCGTACGTGATGCTCGACGGCACCAACCCGTTCTTCCACGACGTCGCGCAGGGCATCGAGCTCGCCGCCGAGGACGCCGACCTGTCGCTGTTCATCTGCAACAGCAACAGCCGCGCCGAGCGCGAGGAGGTGCACGTCGACCGCCTCATGCAGCAGCGGGTGCAGGGCATCCTGATCACCCCGGTCAACCCGGAGGCCGCGTACCTCGCCGAGATCGCCCGCCGCGGCATCCCGGTGGTCATCGTGGACCGGGTCGGCGCCGGCGGGCTCTTCTGCTCGGTGGCCGTCGACGACGTGCTCGGCGGCCGGATCGCCGTCGAGCACCTGGCCGAGCAGGGGCACACCCGGGTCGCCGTGGTCGGCGGTCCGGAGTCGATAGGGCAGGTGCGCGAGCGCGTGCAGGGCGCCCGGCAGATCTGGGCCGAGCTGGGCCTGCCGCCCGACGATCTGATCCATCTGCCGACGGCCGCGCTGACGGTCGCCGAGGGGCGCTCCGCGGGTGAGCGGCTCGCCGGCATCCCGGCCCGGCGCCGGCCGACCGCCGCGTTCTGCGCCAACGACCTGCTCGCGCTCGGCCTGCTGCAGCAGACCATCGGCGCCGGGCTGCGGGTGCCGGAGGAGCTGGCCATCGTCGGCTTCGACGACATCGAGTTCGCCGCCGCGGCGGCGGTGCCGCTGACCTCGGTGCGCCAGCCGCGCCAGGAGCTGGGCCGCGCCGCCGCGCAGCTCGTGCTGGACGAGGCGACCAACCCCGACCACGAGCACCAGCAGCTCACCTTCGTGCCGGAGCTGGTCGCCCGGGCCTCCACCGTGGTGCGGCCCCGCGCGTACTGATGGCTGCGCCGGGCGACGCCCGGCACAGCATCTCGTGCGTCACGCCAGCGGCTGTGGGGCCTTGGCCTTGATCTTCGCGGTGCCGGTCTGGGAGAGGCCGCTGACCTGGTACGCCGTGACCGAACCGGCCGAGACGCCCCAGATGTCCGCTACGCCGTCCGCGTCGAAGTCGGTGAGCCGCAGCGTGGTGCCGGTGGCGCCGGTGAGGAAGTTCGTCGACAGCTTGTACTGCGTGTACGACAGCCGGCCGCTCTCGCTGTCGAAGGTGACACCCTCCCAGAGGTAGAGCGCGCCCGTCGACGGGTTCCACAGGCTCACCGCCGTGCCGCTCGGCAGCAGCTTCGTGGCGAGCTTCCAGTTCTCCCAGTCGCTGCCGCCGTCCGGCGTGCTCGCGGTGGTGTCGACCGGCGACTGGTAGAACCCGGTGGCCCAGCCGGCCGCGACGTAGTACTCCAGGTGGTATCCGCTCTCCGCGTTGCCCAGAACGCCGATGAGGTCGGGAATGGCCTGGTGTGCGCCGGCGGCGTCGTAGGCGTTGACCAACTGGGTCGGGTTGTTGCCGTCCCAATCGGAGAACATGCCACCGGACACGGTGTGTTCGTGCTTTGCCACCAGCCCGGGGTTGTTCTGGTCGGCCTCGCCGAGCCCGTCGTAGATGAAGGCGTAACCGTCGCTGGGGCGGTACGCGAAGTAGTCCTCGAACGGGCCGCCGCTGAACTTGCCGGTGATGAGCTGTAGGCCGGCGAAGGTGCCGCCAACCCCGTTGCCGTCCGGCGCGAGGTCGGTCGCCGGGACGCGGACCTTGCCGCCGGTACCCTTGCCATCGGCCTCCAGCAGCGTCTCGCCGACCACCGCGGCAAGGTCGGGCCGGCCGTCGCCGTTGAGGTCCTGGTCCGCGTACGCGGCGGGGTCGGAAGCGTTGTAGATGACGGTCGCGTCGTCGCCGACGCTGCCGTCCGCACCGACCGCGTAGACCTGGATCTGGTTGACGGTGCGGGTGGCGAGGATCTTCGCGGTCGCCTTGCCGTCGGTCGCGATGGCGGTCCCGGTCAGCTCGCCGCCGTTGATCATCCAGTGGTACTCGGCCGGCTCACTGCCGTCGGCCTCGGTGAACTTGAACTTCGTCGTCTGCCCGATCACGGCCGCGGTGCCGACCTGGGTGATGGTCGGGGCGGCCGGGCCGGCCGCGAAGGCGGGAGCGGCGGCGAGGGGGGCGAGCAGCGCGCCGACGGCCGGGAGGCTCAGGCGGAGCAGGCTATTGCGCTTCATGGAGTCTCCTCGTGGGGACGCCGCACGATGTGTCGACCGACCACATGCGGCGCGTGAGGGTTGCGGAAGATCGATGACGATGCCGCCTGATCATGGCACGGGACGTGCCGATCGGGTGTCCCGTGGGCGGTCGTCGCGGCAAGCCTGAGCGTCAGGAGCAGGCATTACAGACACTGCGCTGCTCAGCCGGGCGGCCCGGGTATTGACTGGCATCGCCGCGGAACTTAGCCTTCTTGCGATGAAACGTTTCATGACGAACTGGCGAGGATGCTCATGTCGGACTCCGTAGTGCATGATCTCCTGGCCCGCAGCAACCGCCTCGGCGCCGATCCCCGCAACACCAACTACGCCGGCGGCAACACCTCGGCGAAGGGTACGGAGATCGATCCCGTCACCCAGGCCCCCACCGAGTTGCTCTGGGTGAAGGGCTCCGGCGGTGACCTCGGCACGCTGCGGGAGTCCGGCCTGGCGGTGCTGCGACTTGACCGACTGCGGGCCCTCGTCGGCGTCTTCCCCGGCGTCGACCGCGAGGACGAGATGGTCGCCGCCTTCGACTACTGCCTGCACGGCCGCGGCGGCGCCGCACCCTCGATCGACACGGCCATGCACGGCCTGGTGGACGCGCCGCACGTCGACCACCTGCACCCGGACGCGGGCATCGCGCTGGCCACCGCCGCCGACGGCCCCGCCCTGACGAAGGAGATCTTCGGCGACCGGGTGCTCTGGGTGCCCTGGCGCCGGCCCGGCTTCCAGCTCGGCCTCGACATCGCCGCGGTGCGGCGGGCCAACCCGCAGGCCATCGGCGTCATCCTCGGCGGGCACGGCATCACCGCGTGGGGCGCGACAAGCGCCGGGTGCGAGGCGAACTCGCGCGAGATCATCGACACCGCCGCGGCCTGGATCGCCGCGCACGCCCGCGAGGCGCCGTTCGGCCCGCTCCTGCACGAGCCGCTCCCCGATTCCGTACGCCGGGAGCGCGCCGCCGCCCTCCTGCCGATAGCCCGGGGTCTCGCCTCGACGGACCGCGCCCAGGTCGGCCACTACACCGACAGCGAGGTCGTCCTCGACTTCGTCGGGCGCGAGCGGATGCCCGAGCTGGCGGCGCTCGGCACCTCCTGCCCCGACCACTTCCTGCGCACCAAGGTGAAGCCGCTGGTGCTGGACACCGCGCCCGATGCGCCGCAGGCGGAGGTCGAGGCCCGCCTGAAGGAGCTGCACGTGGCCTATCGCGAGGACTATCGCGCCTACTACGAGCGGCACGCCCGGCCGGACAGCCCGGCCATGCGCGGCGCCGACCCGGCGATCGTGCTCGTGCCCGGCGTCGGCATGTTCAGCTTCGGCGCCGACAAGCAGACCGCCCGGGTCGCCGGCGAGTTCTACGTCAACGCCATCAACGTCATGCGCGGCGCCGAGTCCGTCTCGGCCTACGCGCCGATCGACGAGGCGGAGAAGTTCCGGATCGAGTACTGGACGCTCGAGGAGGCCAAGCTGCGGCGGATGCCCCCGCCGAGGCCGCTGTCCGCCCGGGTCGCGTTCGTGACCGGCGGCGGCTCCGGCATCGGCAGGGCGATCGCGCTGCGGCTCGCCGCCGAGGGCGCCTGCGTCGTGGTCGCCGACCGGTCGTTCGAATCGGCCGCCGGGGTCGCCGCCGAGATCGGCGGCCCGGACGCGGCGCTGGCCGTCGAGGCCGACGTGACCTCGCAGGCCGCCGTCGCCGCCGCGTTGCGACAGGCCGTGCTCGCGTTCGGCGGAGTGGACCTGATCGTCAACAACGCCGGGCTCTCCGTCTCCAAGCCGCTGCTCGAGACCACCGAAGACGACTGGGACCTGCAGCACGACGTCATGGCGAAGGGCTCGTTCCTGGTCGCCAAGGCCGCGGCGGCGGTGATGATCGCGCAAGGCCTCGGCGGCGATATCGTCTACATCTCCAGCAAGAACTCGCTCTTCGCGGGCCCGAACAACGTCGCGTACGGCGCGGCCAAGGCCGACCAGGCGCACCAGGTCCGGCTGCTCGCCGCGGAGCTGGGCGGTCACGGCATCCGGGTCAACGGCATCAACCCCGACGGCGTGGTACGCGGCTCCGGCATCTTCGCCGGCGGCTGGGGGGCCCAGCGCGCCGCGGTGTACGGCGTACCCGAATCGGAGCTCGGCGCCTACTACGCACAGCGCACCCTGCTCAAGCGCGAGGTGCTGCCGGAGCACGTGGCGAACGCGGTGTTCGTGCTGACCGGCGGCGAGCTGTCGCACACGACGGGCCTGCACATCCCGGTGGACGCCGGGGTGGCGGCGGCGTTCCTGCGGTGAACACGTTCGCGGCGGTCGACCTCGGCGCGTCCAGCGGCCGCGTCATGGTCGGCCGCGTCGAGGCCGGCGCCGTGTCGCTCGCGGCGGTCAACCGCTTCGCCAACGAACCGGTCCGGGCCGGCGGGACGCTGCACTGGGACATCCTCGCCCTGTACCGCGGTGTCCTCGAGGGACTCCGGCTCGCCGGGCCGGTCGACGGCATCGGCATCGACTCGTGGGCGGTGGACTACGGGCTGCTCGACGCGACCGGCTCCCTGCTGGGCAACCCCGTGCACTACCGCGACGCCCGCACCGACGGCGTGCCGGAGCGGGTCGCCGCCCTTCTCGGCGAGGACAAGCTGTACGCGCTGACCGGCCTGCAGAAGCTGCCGTTCAACACGATCTATCAGCTTGTGGCGGCCGCGGGGACCCCGCAGCTGGAGGCGGCGCGGCGGCTGCTGCTGATTCCGGACCTGATCGCGTACTGGCTGACCGGCGAGGCGGGCGCCGAGTTCACCAACGCCTCCACGACGCAGCTGCTCGACCTGCGCACCGGCGGGTGGGCCGGCGAGCTGATGACCTCGCTCGGCATCCGGCCCGACCTGTTCCCGCCGCTGCGCGCGCCGGGGACGGTCATCGGCCCGGTGCTGCCGGAGCTCGGCATCGGCACGCCCGACGTCATCGCCGTCGGCTCGCACGACACGGCCTCGGCGGTGGTCGGCGTACCCGCAACCCGCCCGGAGTTCGCCTACATCTCCTGCGGCACGTGGTCGCTGGTCGGCGTCGAGCTGCCCGCGCCGGTGCTGACCGAGGCGTCCCGGCTGGCCAACTTCACCAACGAGGGTGGCGTCGACGGGACCGTGCGCTACCTTCGCAACGTCATGGGGCTCTGGCCCCTGCAGGAGTGCCTGCGGGAATGGGGCTCGCCGGACCTGCCGGCGCTGCTGCGCGCGGCCGCCGCGGTGCCCGCCTTCCGCGCCGTCGTCGACCTCGACGACCCGGTGTTCCTGGCGCCGGGGGACATGGTCGGCCGGCTCACCGCGGCGAGCGGCCGGGGCGCGTCCTCGCCGGCCGAGGTCGTGCGGTGCATCATGGACAGCCTGGCGCTCGCACACCGGCGTGCGGTGCGCCAGGCCCAGGAGCTCTCCGGCCGGCACGTCGACGTCGTGCACATCGTCGGCGGCGGCGCCCGCAACGAACTGCTCTGCCGGCTCACCGCCGACGCCTGCGGGCTGCCCGTACTGGCCGGCCCCGTCGAGGCCACCGCGCTGGGCAACGTGCTCGTCCAGGCGCGCGCGGCCGGGGTGATCGGCGGTGGTCTCCCGGCGCTGCGGGCCGTCCTGCGGGAGACTCAGCAGATCGTGCGCTACGAGCCGCGCGGCGACGCGGCGGCGTGGCGGTCGGCCGAGCGCAGGCTGGAGGCCTGACATGCGCATCGCCTTGTTCGTGACCTGCCTGGCGGACACGCTGTTCCCGGCCGCGGCCAAGGCGACCGTGCGGCTGCTGGAGCGCCTCGGCCACGAGGTGGACTTCCCGGCCGCCCAGACCTGCTGCGGGCAGATGCACATCAACACCGGCTACCGGCGGGACGCGCTGCCGCTGGTCCGGCGGCACGTGCGGACCTTCGCGCCGTACGAGGTGGTGGTCGCGCCCTCCGGATCGTGCGTCGGCTCGGTGCGGCACCAGCACGCGGTGGTGGCCCGGTCCGCGGGCGACGAGGGGCTGGCCGCCCGCGCCGAGGTCGTCGCCGCGCGGACGTACGAGCTGTCCGAGCTGCTCGTCGACGTGCTCGGCGTCGACGACGTCGGCGCGTACTACCCGCACCGGGTCACCTACCACCCGACCTGTCATTCGCTGCGGATGCTCCGGGTCGGCGACAAGCCGCTGCGACTGCTGCGCAACGTGCGCGGGCTGGAGCTGCTCGAGCTGCCCGCGGCCGAGCAGTGCTGCGGCTTCGGCGGCACGTTCGCGCTGAAGAACGCCGACACCTCGTCCGCGATGCTCGCCGACAAGCTGCGGCACGTGCTCGACACCGGCGCGGAGGTCTGCACGGCCGGCGACTCGTCCTGCCTGATGCACATCGGCGGCGGGCTGTCCCGGCTCGACGCCTCCGTCCGGACCGTGCACCTCGCGGAGATCCTCGCGGCTACGGAGGAGACATGACCTTCCTGGGTATGCCGACGACGGCGCCGCGCGGCGTCGGGCACCTGCGCGGCGAGGAGCCGTTCCCGGCGGCCGCCCGCAAGGCGCTCGGCAACGACCAGCTGCGCCGCAACCTCGGGCACGCCACCGACACGATCCGCGCGAAGTCCGGCGCGGTCGTCGCCGAGCTGCCCGACTGGCAGGAGCTGCGCGCGGCCGGCTCGGCCCTGAAGGCCGACACCATGGCCCGGCTCCCGGAGCTGCTGCTTCAGCTGGAGGAGAACGTCACCCGGGCCGGCGGAGTCGTGCACTGGGCCGCGGACGCCAACGAGGCCAACCGGATCGTCACCGAGCTGGTCCGGGCCACCGGCCACGACCGGGTCATCAAGGTCAAGTCGATGGCGACCCAGGAGATCGGGCTCAACGAGGCGCTCGAGGCGGCCGGGATCGAGCCGGTCGAGACGGACCTGGCCGAGCTGATCGTCCAGCTCGGACACGACCGGCCCAGCCACATCCTGGTTCCGGCGATCCACCGCAACCGCGCCGAGATCCGCGAGATCTTCCTGCGCGAAATGCCCGGCGTCGACCCGGCCCTGACCGACGAGCCGGTGGTCCTGGCCGGGGCCGCCCGGCGCTACCTGCGCGAGACATTCCTGCGCACGAAGGTCGCGGTGTCCGGCGCGAACTTCGCGATCGCCGAGACCGGAACCCTCGCCGTGCTGGAGTCCGAGGGCAACGGGCGGATGTGCCTGACCCTGCCCGAGACCCTGATCACCGTCATGGGCGTCGAGAAGCTCGTGCCGGCCTGGCAGGACCTCGAGGTCTTCCTGCAACTGCTGCCGCGGGCGTCGACCGGCGAGCGGATGAACCCGTACACGTCGATGTGGACCGGGGTCACGCCCGGCGACGGGCCGCAGAGCTTCCACCTCGTGCTGCTCGACAATGGGCGCAGCGCGGTGCTCGCCGACGAGGTCGGGCGGCCGGCGCTGCACTGCATCCGGTGCTCGGCCTGCCTGAACGTCTGCCCGGTCTACGAGCGGACCGGCGGGCACGCGTACGGGTCGGTGTATCCGGGCCCGATCGGGGCGGTGCTGTCGCCGCAGCTCACCGGGGTGGAGGACAACGCCTCCCTGCCGTACGCGTCGTCGCTCTGCGGTGCCTGCTTCGACGCCTGCCCGGTGAAGATCGACATCCCCTCGATCCTGGTGCATCTGCGCAACGAGGCACCGCATCCGCGTACCGAGCGGGCCCTGATGGGCGCCGCGGCGTACACGATGGACCATCCGAGGCTGTATCAGGCCGCGCAGCATGCCGCGAAGCTCGGCAGACTCGCCGGGCGGCGCCTGCCGCCGCCGTTCAACGGCTGGACCGCGAGCCGCGACCTGCCGCAACCGCCGCCGGAGACCTTCCGGGACTGGTGGGCGAAGCGATGAGCGGCCGGGACGTGATGCTAGACCGGATCCGCGCGGCGCTGGGCGGCGCCGCCGCGCCGGCCGCCGAGATCCCGCGCGGCTACCGGCGCGGCGACCGGCCGGTCGATCTCGACCTGTTCGTCCGCCGGCTCGAGGACTACAAGGCCGTCGTGCATCGCGGGGTCTCGATCGCGGAGACGGTGGCCGGCCTGGCGCCGGCTCCGCTGATCGTGCCGCCCGGCATCGACCCGGCCTGGCTGCCCGGCTCGGTCGAGGTGCTGACCGACGACGGCCTGAGCGCGGACACCCTCGCCGTCGCCGGCGGGGTCCTCACCGCCGCCGCCGTGGCCGTCGCCGAGACCGGCACGATCGTCCTGGACGGCTCGCCCGACCAGGGCCGCCGGATCATCTCCCTCCTGCCCGACCTGCACATCTGCGTCGTCCGCGCGGACCAGGTGGTGGCGTCGGTGCCGCAGGCGATCGCCCGGCTCGATCCGCGCCGGCCGCTCACCTGGATCAGCGGCCCGTCCGCGACCAGCGACATCGAACTCAACCGCGTCGAGGGCGTACACGGCCCGCGCCGCCTGCACGTCATCGTGACGGAGGGCTGACCGTGACGTGGGATGCTGAGGCGTGACCACCGTCGGCTTTCTGCATACGGCCGACGCACACGTGCCCACCTTCCGCGGTCTGGTCGCGGAGCTGGCGCCCGGCCTGCGTGATCTGCACGTGGTGGACGCGCGATTGCTGGCGGACGCCAGGGAGCGTGGAGTCGACTCCGCCGTCGCCGAGCGGCTGGGTGAGCGGCTGCGCTCGCTGGCCGACTCGGGTGCTGATCTCGTGGTGTGCACATGCTCGACCCTCGGCGGGCCTGCGGAGCGCATCCCGGTGGGGGTGCCGGTGCTGCGCCTCGACCGTCCGATGGCCGAGGAGGCCGTCGCGGTCGGCGGGCGCATCGCCGTGGTCGCCACGGTGGCGTCGACCCTCGCGCCCACCCGCGCGCTCCTGCTGGAGTGCGGGGCCGGCGCGGCCGAGATCGTGGACGCGCCCTGCCTGGACGCGTGGGCGCTCTTCGAGGCCGGCGACCTGGAGGGCTACGCGCGGCGGGTGGCGGTGCACTGCCGCGGGCTCACCGCGGACGTGATCGTCCTGGCCCAGGCCAGCATGGCTCCCGCGGCCGGCCTACTCGCCGACCTGGCGACCCCGGTCCTGACCAGCCCGCGATCGGCGGTCCTCAGGGCGGCGGCCCTCGCCACCGGCTGAGACCGCGATCGATTCGGCCCAGGTCACCGGGTGACCTGGGCCGACGTCGATCAGTAGCGGTAGTGGTCCGGCTTGTACGGGCCCTCGACCGGCACGCCGAGGTACTCGGCCTGCTTCTTGGTGAGCTCGGTCAGCCGCACGCCCAGGGCGTCCAGGTGCAGCCGGGCGACCTTCTCGTCCAGGTGCTTCGGCAGCACGAAGACCTGCTTCTCGTACTCGCCGGGCTTGGTCCAGAGTTCGATCTGGGCCATGACCTGGTTGGTGAACGAGTTCGACATCACGAAGCTGGGGTGGCCGGTGGCGTTGCCCAGGTTCATCAGGCGGCCCTCGGAGAGCACGATCACGGCATGCCCGTCCGGGAAGCGCCACTCGTGTACCTGCGGCTTGACCTCGACCTTCTCGATGCCGGGGACCTTGGCCAGGCCGGCCATGTCGATCTCGTCGTCGAAGTGACCGACGTTGCCGACGATCGCGTTGTGCTTCATCGCCGCCATGTGCTCCGGCGTGATGATGTCCTGGCCACCGGTGGTGGTGATGAAGATGTCGGCCTCGGAGACGACGTCCTCGATGCGGACGACCTGCATGCCGTCCATGGCCGCCTGCAGCGCGCAGATGGGGTCGATCTCGGTCACGACGACCCGGGCGCCCTGGCCGCGCAGCGTCTCGGCCGAGCCCTTGCCGACGTCGCCGTAGCCGCAGACCACGGCGAGCTTGCCGCCGAGCATGACGTCGGTGGCCCGGTTGAGGCCGTCGACCAGCGAGTGGCGGATGCCGTACTTGTTGTCGAACTTGCTCTTGGTGACCGCGTCGTTGACGTTGATCGCCGGGAAGAGCAGCTCACCCTCCTTGGCCAGCTTGTAGAGCCGGGCCACACCGGTGGTGGTCTCCTCGGTGACGCCGCGGGTGTCGGCGGCGATCC
This sequence comes from Actinoplanes sp. NPDC049118, assembly GCF_040648555.1. Lineage (NCBI taxonomy): Bacteria > Bacillati > Actinomycetota > Actinomycetes > Micromonosporales > Micromonosporaceae > Actinoplanes > Actinoplanes sp. NPDC049118. The sequence goes on along the minus strand of NZ_JBEZDY010000037.1, from coordinate 54,681 downwards.
GCGTGAAGCGCTGCGGGTCCGACGCCAGGCTGCGGCGCAGGGTGTCGAGGATGATCGTGTATTCGTGGTGGTCGTCCGCGGTGGCCTGCGGGACCGCGCCGGCCTTCTCGAACTCGACGCCCTTGTGCACGAGCAGGGTGGCGTCACCGCCGTCGTCCAGGATCATGTTGGGGCCCTGGCCGTCGGCGAAGTTGAACAGCTGCTCCGTGCACCACCAGTACTCCTCCAGCGTCTCGCCCTTCCAGGCGAAGACCGGGGTGCCGGTGGGGGCGTCGACGGTGCCCTCGGGGCCGACGACGATCGCGGCGGCGGCCTCGTCCTGGGTCGAGAAGATGTTGCAGGAGACCCAGCGGACGTCCGCGCCGAGCGCGACAAGCGTCTCGATGAGCACGGCGGTCTGGATGGTCATGTGCAGCGAGCCGGCGATGCGGGCGCCTCGCAGCGGGAACTGGCCCGCGTACTCGGTGCGCAGCGACATCAGGCCCGGCATCTCGTGCTCGGCCAGGCGCATCTGGTGCCGGCCGAACGCGGCCAGGGACAGGTCGGCGACGGCGAAGTCGACGCCGTTGATCTGCTGAAGTCGATCGGACATGAAGAAGGGCACCCCCTCTTGAGGAGGCGCCCTTTCGTCTTTGGCCCGCGGTCGAGCGTGGCGGACCGGGGTCCGTCGCAGCGCCTCTCGACCGGGTCCCGCCATCATAACGTCGTCGCCTCAAGATCGCCTCTCCTCGGCGGCCGACCGGGACGATGGTGAGCTGTGGCACATCGGTACATCGAAAATCGCCGGGCCGAAGCTGTCCGGAACCCGATCGCCCGTTCGTCACGGTGTTGAGATCACGAAGCAAGGGAGCGCCGAGATGAAGTACCTGATGTTCGTCTGCACCGACACCGAGCCGGAGACCGACGAGTCCCAGCTGCCCGACATCGACGTGTGGGTGGCGGAGAACGACGCGGCGGGGCGCCGGCTGCAGGGCAACGTCCTCGCGTCGCCGGCCGCGGCCACCACGGTCCGGGTCCGCGGCGGCGAACTGCTCCTCTCCGACGGCCCGTTCGCCGAGACCAAGGAGGTGATCGTGGGCTACGACATCCTCGAGTGCGCAGACCTGGACGAGGCGATCGAGGTCGCCCGCGCCCACCCGATGGCCTGGAGCGGCCGCGTCGAGCTGCGCCCGTTCGCGTGACGCGATGAGTGCCGGGCAGGCGGTCGCCGAGGCGGGTGCCGAGTCGCGCCCGCGGATCGTCGCCGCGTTGATCCGGATCACCGGCGACTGGACCCTGGCCGAGGACTGCGCGCAGGAGGCGCTGACGCTCGCCCTCGAACGCTGGCCGCGAGACGGAGTGCCGGCGAATCCGGGCGGGTGGCTGATGACGGTCGCGCGCAACCGCGCGATCGACGTGCTGCGGCGCGCGACCGTCGAACGCCGCAAGCTCGAGGAGCTGGCGATGCTCTCGTCCGCGCCCGGGCCGGTTGCCGAGGAGGGCGTCGTGGACGACCGGTTGCGGCTGATCTTCACCTGCTGCCATCCCGCGCTGCCGCTCGAGGCGCGGGTCGCGCTGACGCTGCGGACCATCGCGGGAGTGCCGACCGGCGACATCGCGCGCGCCTTCCTCGTCACCGAGTCCACCATGGCGCGGCGGCTGACCCGGGCGAAGACGAGGATCGCCGACGCGGGGATCCCGTACCGGGTGCCGGTCGGTTCCGCCCTGGCCGAGCGGCTTCCGGGCGTGCTGGCGGTGCTGTATCTGCTGTTCACCCGGGGGTACGACGCGGACGGCGATGCCGCCTTCGCGGACGAGGCGATCCGGCTGGCCCGGCTGCTCGACCGGCTGATGCCCGGCGAGCCGGAGATCCGGGCGCTGCTGGCGCTGTTCCTGCTGCAGCACTCGCGGCGTGCCGCGCGGCGCGACGACGCGGGCGAACTGCGCACGCTCGACCAGCAGGACCGGTCCCGCTGGGATCGGGCGGCCATCGCCGAGGCGCTGGCGCTGCTGCCGTCGACGGGCGGCCAGTACGCGCTGCAGGCCCGCATCGCCGCCTGCCACGTCCGCACGCCGGCCGACTGGCCGGCGATCGCCGCGCTCTACGACGAACTGGCGCGGCTCCTGCCCTCGCCGGTGGTCGCGCTGAATCGGGCGGTGGCGCACGGGTACGCGTTCGGCCCGGACACCGGGCTGTCGCTGCTCGCGGCGGCCCGTGCCGGTGGCGCCCTCGACGGGTACCCGTACGCGATGGCCGCCGAGGCCGACCTGACCGCACGCGCGGGTTTCGCCGGCCGTGCCGTTGCCCTCTTCGAACAGGCGGCCGCGGCGGCACACTCCGAGCCGGAGCGGCGGGCCCTGCTCGCCCGCGCCGACGAACTGAACGGACGGGCATAGGGACCGCCGGAATCCCCGGGTCGGCCGAAAGTCTGATCCGAAAGCGCGGAAGTCCCGCTCGGAGCCGATGTGCCCGGGGTGCCCCGACCGCGAAGCTTGCCTCGGAGCAGGAGACCGAGTCGCGGAGGGAACCCATGACGATCGACGACGAGAATCGACCGGCCCGGCAACGGATCACGCTGACCGACATCAGCTCCCGGGCCTGGGAACACCCCGCCGACCGTGGCGCGCTGACCGCCCTGCGCGAACTGCGCGGCTTCGACGACGTGGTGAAGGCGTTCTTCGGCATGTGGAACGAGCGCGGTTTCCGGCTCTCGTACCTGGCGGGCTCGATCCGCGTCGACCACCGCCAGTACCCGCGCGTACACCAGCGCTTCGTCGAGGCCGCGACGACGCTCGACGTGGCCGGGCTGCCCGAGCTGTACGTCTCGCAGTCCCCGATGATCCACGGCCAGGCGATCGGCATGGACAAGCCGTTCATCGTCATCACCACCGGCGCGGTCGAGAAGCTCGACGACGACGAGCTGCGCGCGCTGCTCGGCCACGAGATCGGCCACGTGCGCAGCGGCCACGCGGTCTACAAGACGATCATGGTGATCCTGACCAGGTGGGCGGCGAACGTCAGCTGGCTCCCGATCGGCGCGATCGCGCTGCGGGCGATCATCGCGGCGATGTACGAGTGGTGGCGCAAGGCCGAGCTGTCGGCGGACCGCGCGGGCCTGCTCGCCGGCCAGGACCCGTCCGCCTCGATCCGCCTGCTGATGAAGCTCGCGGGCGGTGGCGACCTGTCGCAGATCGACACCACGGCCTTCCTGGAGCAGGCGGCCGAGTACCAGGGCGGCGGGGATCTCCGCGACAGCATCCACAAGATCGGCATGACGGCGTGGAGCAGCCACCCGGTGCCGGTCGCCCGCGCGGCGGAGCTGCGCCGCTGGATCGACTCGGGCGAGTACGGCCGCATCCTCGGCGGCGACTTCCCGCGCCGCGACTCCGACGGCAACGCGTCGGTCACGGGCGACGTGAAGGCGGCTGCGGGCCACTACCGGGAGGTCTTCGAGAACTCCCCGGACCCGCTGGTGACGCTGGTCCGCCGGTTCGGCGGCGGCGCGGCCGACCTGGGCGGATGGGCCGGCGCGCAGACCGGGAAGGCGTGGGCCTGGGCGAGCACGGCCGCCGAGGCGGCCGGCCGGGCGGCCCGCCGGGAGAGCCGGCCCGCCGACCGTCCGGCCGACGGCCCGGACGACGCGGGCAACGGCACGGCCAACGGCTCGGCCGGGGAGAATCCGCCGGCCTGATCGAACGTCGCCCGCGCTCCGGCCCCCATGGAGCGCGGGCGACCCCATTCCGGGGCCGGGTCCACGGCTCCGCGCGGCGCGCGTTTTAAAATCGCGGGGTGCAGACTCGTGCCGGAACTCCGCGACCCATCACCCGCTACGGCAATCCCGTGCTGCATCGGCGGTGCGCCGAGGTGACCGTCTTCGACGACGATCTGCAGCAGCTCGTCGCCGACATGTTCGCCTCGATGGCCGCCGCCGAGGGCGTCGGGCTCGCCGCGAACCAGATCGGCGTCGACGCCCGGGTGTTCGTCGTCGACTGCCCCGACGCGACCGAGGTCAACATCGTGGCCCACGTCGTCAATCCCGTACTGCACCTGCCGGAGGGCCGCGCCCTCGAGGTCGACAGCGAGGGCTGCCTGTCGGTGCCCGGCGTCCGCGCCGACGTCGGACGGCCCGGTGTCGCGCACGTGACCGGGGTCGACATGCACGGCGAGCCCGTCCGCATCGACGGCACCGGGCTGCTCGCGCGCTGCCTGCAGCACGAGACCGACCACCTCGACGGGCTGCTATACGTCGACCGGCTGCCCGCCAAGCAGCGCAAGAAGATGCTCGCCGAGAGCGCGCAGGCCCCCGGAGTCGGCGTTCCGGCCGAATAGCGGCGTGTGCGATGAGCGTCAATGTCCTTTTCAGTAGCGCCGGGGCGCCCCGCCCTCGGCCGACCGGGTCATCCCGGCCGTCGTGACGGCGGCTCGGGCCACCGGACACGCGACATCCGGCTGCTGACCGGCGAGGGTGGCATCGGAGTTTCGGCTCGGACGCGATGATCGACGCTACGGATGGACAACAACCGCCGTGGTCGATACTCTTTCCTACGACGCCGTTGCGAGTTCTTCCCCCGTGGAATTCGCAGCGGCGTTCTTATTCCCGCGGCCGGCTCAGCCGACCGAGATGGGGATGCTGGTGTAGCCGCGGATGGCCAGGCTGTCGCGCCGGCCGGGATCGCCGGCCAGGGCCAGCCGGGGGAAACGGGCCAGCAGCGCCGGGATCGCGAGCTGGGCCTCCAGCCGGGCCAGCGGCGCTCCCAGGCAGAAGTGGATGCCGCCGCCGAACGACAGGGGCGCGTTGTCCGGACGGGCGAGGTCGAGCCGGTCCGGGTCGGCGAAACGCTCCGGGTCGCGGTTGCCCGCACCCAGGTACGCCACGATCCGCTCGCCGCCCGACACCGGTACGCCCGCGATCTCGACGTCGTCCCACGCCACCCGGGTGAGCAGCTGCACCGGGGTGTCGAAGCGCAGCAACTCCTCGACCGCGCTGGTTGCCAGGCCGGGCTGCAGGCGCAGCGACTCCAGCTGGTCCGGGTTGCGCAGGAGCGCGACGAGGCCGTTGCCGAGCAGGTTCGTGGTCGTCTCAAAGCCGGCCGCGAACAGCAGGGCGGCCATGGTGACCAGTTCGTCCTCGGTGAGCTTCTCGCCGTCCTCCTCGGCGGCGACCAGCGCACTGATCAGGTCGTCGCCGGGGTTGCGGCGGCGCTCGGCCGTCAGGCCGGCCAGGTATTCGCGGATGGTCGCGGCCGCCGGGTCCGCGGTCTCGAGAACCTCCGGCGTGATCACCTCCAGCACCTGGGTCCAGTCCCGAACCAGGGTCTGGAACTGGGCCCGGTCCGGCTCGGGGATGCCGAGCAGCTCGCCGATGACGCTGACCGGCAGCGGAAAGCCCAGCGCCTGGACGAAGTCGACCTCGCCGCTCATCTGCTCCAGCAGGTCCTCGACCATCTGGGCGATCCGCGGCCGCAGCGCCTGCACGCGCCGGGCGGTGAAGGAGGAGCTGACCAGGCGGCGCAGCCGGGTGTGGTCCGGCGGGTTGCTGAGCAGGACGCTCGTGAACAGCTGGTGCAGCGCGGGGTGGTCGGCCCAGTCAGGACGGACGAACTCCATCATGTGCGACGGCAGGTGCCCGAGCTTCGGGTGCCGGGTGGTGGCGACGCAGTCGGCGTGGCGGGTCAGCACGAGCGCGCCGTCCCCGGCGCGTACGACCGGCGAGATCTCGCGGAGTCGCCGATAGAGCGGGTACGGATCCTCGCGGCCCGGCAGTCGGGTCAGCTCATCGAGCAGCGTCGTTGCCTCAAGACTCTCCACAATGTCCGTCACATTGAAGAGGATACCGGCGCCTTGAGCGGTGAGGGTGATTAGTTTACGCTCGGACCGGGTGTCATCAATCTGAGTTTACGGTCGTTCGGCGGTGCCCTCACATCGGGGGATGTGCAGCTTCGGCTGCTCATGGGCATCGGTGCGGCGGCCGGTTTTCGTCAGTATGATCCGCATGTCCCATCTTTGCTCGGCGACGAGGGGAGTGCGTGTGCCCGGCGGGTTCTCCATCGCCGAGAAGCTGGACCGGCTTTTCAAGCAGGTCCGATCCCCGGGCCAGGGCGAGGTCAGCTACATGGCCGTCGCCGAGGCGATCCGGGCCCAGCAGGGGATCCCGATCTCGCACACCTACATCTGGCAGCTCCGCACCGGCCGTCGAGACAACCCGACGGTCCAGCACCTGACCGGCCTGGCCACGTTCTTCGGCGTAGGGGTCTCGTACTTTCTGGACGATGCCGAGGCGGACAAGGTGGACGGTCAGCTGGCGCTGCTCGGCACGCTGCGGGACGCCGGGGTCACGGAGATCGCGCTGCGTGCGGCGGACGTCTCGCCGAGCAGCCGCGACACGATCTGCGAGCTCGTGCGCAAGGTCTGGGAACTGGAACGCGAGCGCGGGCGGAACGGCGGCTGAGCGGTCAGTCGGCCACCGTCGCGTCCCGCCGGCGGGCGAACAGGGCCGGTTCCCTGCGGCGGAAGGCCGCCGCGACCGCGCCAAGCCAGGCGACCTCGTCGGTGATCTCGCCGCCAACCTCCGCCCAGCGGTCGCCGTCGACGACCGGCTGCAGGCCGGAGCCGTGCCTGCGCAGGGAGAACGCGATGCCGCAGGCCTCGACGAGCGCCGGGCGGTCGCCGACGAAGGCCCGCGCGTCCGCGATGGTGCCGGCCGGCAGGTAGCCGCGCAGCGTCAGCATGCCGTCCCGGATCTCGATCACCCGGCGGTAGAGCCGCAGTTGGACGTCGTCGACCCCGGCCAGCTCGACCAGGGCCCGACGGCGCGAGAAGAGGATCACGTCCGGGAACGTCTTTCGCATCACCCGCCACAGTGGACGAAGCGCCCAGAGTGCGCGATAGGACCCGATGATCGAGGCCAGCTTTCCGCCGGCCGGCACGGCCGCGCCGATGACGGCCAGGATCGTGCCGACGGCGCGCAGACCGTTGGCGACCGGCTCTATTGCGCCGAACGACATCGCCGGGCTGAAGCCCTGCGCCACGATCAGCCCGGTCTTCAGGGCCGCGTACAGGGCGACCAGGAGCGTGCCGGTCGCGATCGCGCGCAGCCCGTGGCGGAGCGGGCCGGACGTCGCGGAGCGGCTGATCCCCCAGAACAGCACCGTCGCGACGCCGAGGACCGTGCCCAGATAGCCGTTCAGCACCACCCAGTACGCCGTCGCGGCCGGCTCCGCCGCCGTGCTCGTCAGCTCGGCACCCCGGGTCCTGATGCCGCCGGGCGTCGCGTTCATCAGAACGATGAGCAGCGCCATCACCGTGCCGGCCAGGAGTAGCTGGCAGCGGGCCGCGCGCGGCCGGGCGGCGGCGAAGTCGGTGATCAGCGAGATGAAGCGGAGCAGGAAGTACGCCGTTGCCACGCCGATCAGGTGCGGAAGGGTCTGCGGCTGCCGGACCAGGTCGCCGAGCAGCGCGTTGACGCCGGGCGTCGCCGCGGTCTTGGCCAGCGCCAGCGTGGCCAGCGTCGCCCACAGGGCCCGCTGCTGTGCGTCACGCCACAGCGTCGGCACGCGGGCCAGGACCGTGCCCCACAGCAGGACGAGGACGGTGGCGGTGAGCGTGCCGTTCAAGACCGGAGCTTCAGCACGTCGGAGACCCGGCCCAGGGTGCCGCCGGGCCGGTCGTCGCCGACGGGCTCCGGTCCGGACCGGGCTCGGATCAGCGACGCGAGCATCTCGGCCTCGCGCTCCTGCGTGGTGGTGAAGCTGACCCGCCCCAGGATGGTCTCGACCGTCCTCGGGTCCAGGTCGGGCACGAGCCGGGCGAGGGTGCCGCCGCCGACGTCGATGCCCGTGGTGTGGTCGCTGAGCATGTGGCCGAGCTCGTGCAGGACGATGTGCTCGGCGTGCAGCCGGGACGTCTCGGGGTCGTAGAAGACGTAGTCGGCGGCCGGAACCGAGATCCACAAGCCGCAGGGCGCGCCGGCGCCGAGTCCGGGCATGGGCTGGAGGATCAGCCGGCGGCCGCGGTGTGCGGCGACCACCGCGCAGAAGGTGTCCAGATCGAACGGTCGCGGGATCGTGATGTTCTGAAGTCGGCGTTCGCAGCGCCTGCGCATCCGGTTCACCCAGTTCCCCCGATCTAGGTCCGGTCGCCAAGGCTACTCGCTGTATCGACAACAATCGGCGGCGCTACCGAACTCGGCACACCGCGGCACGGGGGTCAAGTTGCGATCGTGTCGATAGTAGACAGTCGATGCCATCGCCGGGGCCGCTCAGCGCTGATACACGTCCGGAATTCCGTCGTGGTCCGAGTCCACCGACTCCTCGGCGACGAGCTCCCGGTAGTGCTGGTTGCGCACCCGCAGCACGATCGCCGCGAGGAGGGCGGCCAGCACGGAGCCCAGCAGGACGCCGATCTTCGCGTTCCCGTCGCGGACGGTTCCGTACCCGAACGCGAGCTCGCCGATCAGCAGCGAGACCGTGAAGCCGATGCCGCCGAGCAGGGCGACGCCGAAGACGTCCCACCAGCTCAGGCCCGGATCCAGCCGGGCCCGGGTGAAGCGCTGCACGAGCCAGGTCGCGCCGGTGACGCCGACCGTCTTGCCGACGACCAGGCCGGCGATCACGCCGATGGTGACCGAGTCGCGCAGGCTGGCGCCGAGTCCGCCGGCCGCGGCGACCGAGACGCCGGCGGCGAAGAACGCGAAGACGGGCACGGCGAAGCCCGCCGACAGCGGCCGGAAGCGGTGCTCGAAGTGTTCCGCGAGCCCGAACCTGCGGACCGGCACCGTGAAGGCGAGCAGGACGCCGGCAACGGTCGCGTGCACGCCGGACTCGTGCACCAGCACCCAGGTCGCCGCCGCCAGCGGCAGCAGCAGCCACCACCTGCGGACTCCGCGCTGTACGAGCAACCCGAACAGCGCCAGCGGGATCAGCGCGAGCAGCAGCGGCAGCGCGTGCAGCGACGACGTGTAGAAGATCGCGATGATTATGATGGCCAGCAGGTCGTCGACCACGGCGAGGGTCAGCAGGAACGTGCGCAGGGCCGCGGGCAGGTGCGTGCCGATGACGGCGAGGACCGCCAGGGCGAAGGCGATGTCCGTCGCGGTCGGCGTGGCCCATCCGGCCAGCGCGCCGCTGTTCAGATTGATCAGGACGTAGATCACGGCGGGGACGATCATCCCGCCGGCGGCAGCCACCACCGGCAGGGCCGCCCGGCGCGGGTCGCGCAGGTCCCCGGCGACGAACTCCCGCTTGAGCTCCAGCCCGGCGACGAAGAAGAAGATCGCCAGCAGGCCGTCGGCCGACCACTCGGAGAGGGTGAGTCCGCCGAGGTGGAGAGTGCTGAGGCTGCGGTAGGCGGCGCTCCACGGCGAGTTCGCCCAGCCGATGCCGATCAGCGCGGCCACGAGGAGCAGCATCCCGCCGGTGGTCTCGGTGCGCAGCAGGTCGCCGATGCGACGGGTCTCGGACCAGGTACCACGCCCGAAGAGGAACATTTTCGGCCTCCGGATCAGACTTCTCGCCGTACCTGACCTGATCCGACCCTATCGGCTCGCGGGAGTCACGCGGCGAGTTTGATCCGCACCCGCCGGTTCTGCCAGCCCTTGCTCTCGACCTTGACCACCTGGACGCGGCCGACCTGTGCGGTCGAGGCCACGTGGGTGCCGCCGTCGGCCTGCACGTCCAGGCCGACGATGTCCACCACCCGGATCTCGGGGTTGTCCAGCGGCGGCAGCGCGTCCTGGGTGCGTACCAGGTCGGGGATCGCGAGCGCCTCCGCGCGCGACAGCACCCGCGCGACGATCCTGCGGTCGGCCGCGACCTCCGCGTTCAGGGCGTCCTCGAGGGCCTGCTTGAAGCCCGGCGGCACCTCCGGCAGGTTGAAGTCCATCCGCGCCTCGCCCGCACGCCGGAATTGCCCAGATACAACACCGGTATCCGGGCAATTCCGGCGCACACCCAGACGACACCTGGACTCCGCCTCGCCTCGACCCCCCTTACGAAACAGGCGCTTGGGCCTGCCCGGCGGTGGCGGGATCCGCGTACTGCGACGGCGGTATGCGACGTCACGTTCTTACCGCCCCGGGACGACGTCCGGCGGCCCGCTCCGCGCGTAACGTGATCGTCATGGAGATGGGCGGCCTGCGCGAGACGAGGGCAGGGCTGGCGATACACCGCCATCCGCTGCTCTGCGACGTCGCGCTGGGCCTGTTCCTGGCGGCCTCCGCGATCGCCGGACTGCGCATCGGAGCGCACGGCGAGCAGCCGCGCGCGCCCGGCGTCGCCGACGCCGTCGCGATAACCGTCGCCTTCCTGGCGGTGTCCGCCCGGCGCGTGCGGACCCGGCCGGCCCTGATCGTCGTGGCGCTCACCTGGGTGGCGCTCGTCGCCCTCGACCACGAGCGGCAGCCGGTCCTGATCGTCGCCGCGGTCGTGCTCCTGTTCACCTTCGCGAGCCGCAACGACCGGCGGACGGTCTGGGCCACGTCCTGCTGCATCGGCGTCGCGCTGTACCTGGCGGGGGTCGCCTGGGGCGGCGGCGAGTGGTGGGCGCCGGAGAACCTCGGCGCGCTCGCCTGGGTCGGCATGGCCACCGCGGTCGGCGACGCCGCCCGCAGCCGGCGGGCGTACGTGGCGGAGGTCGAGGAGCGCGCCCGGCGCGCCGAGCAGAGCCGCGACGAGGAGGCCCGCCGCCGCGTGGTCGAGGAACGGGTGCGTATCGCCCGCGAGCTGCACGACGTCGTCGCACACCACATCGCCGTCATCAAGGTGCAGGCCACCGGCGCGAAGCACATCCTGGCGCACCGCCCGGAGCAGGTCGCACCGGCGCTGGACCACATCAGCCGCTCGTCGGACGCGGTGCTCAAGGAGATCGCGTCCGTGGTCGGGCTGCTGCGCGGCTCCGACGACCTGGACGGCGCCGGTGCCCCGGCCACCGAGCCGACCCGCGGGCTGGCGCGCCTCGGCGGGCTGCTCGACGATCTCGCCGCCGCGGGCCTGCTGGTGGATCACCGTCCGCTCGGCGAGTCCCGGGAGCTGCCGGTGCTTGTCGACCTCGCGGCCTACCGGATCGCACAGGAGGCGCTGACCAACGCGCAGAAGTACGGCGACGGCACCGCCCGGCTCACGGTGTCCTACGCGTCGGACGGCGTGACGCTGGAGATCACCAACCCGGTGCGGCCCGGTGTCACGCGGGCCGGTTCCGGTTACGGCATCGTCGGCATGCGCGAGCGCGCCGCGTCCACCGGCGGCGCGCTGACCGCGTGCCGGGGCGACGACGGCCGGTTCGCGGTCCGCGCCGAGCTGCCGGCCGCCGACCTCGAGCGGGTCGTTTCATGACCATCCGCGTCCTGCTCGCCGACGACCAGCCGCTGATCCGGGCGGGCTTCCGGATGTTCGTCGAGCCCGACTCCGGTGTCGAGGTCGTCGGCGAGGCGGGCACCGGCCGCGAGGCCGTCGAGCTGGCCCGCTCCGAGCGCGCGGACGTCGTGCTCATGGACCTGCGGATGCCGGAGATGGACGGCATCGAGGCCACCCGCCGCATCGCCGAGTCCGAGGACCTGGCGGGCGTCCGGGTGCTGGTGCTGACGACCTTCGAGAACGACGACAACGTGGTGCTGGCGCTGCGCGCCGGCGCCAGCGGCTTCCTGGGCAAGCACGTCGACCCCGCCGAACTGCTGCGCGCGATCCGTGTCGTGGCCGCGGGGGAGTCGTTGCTCTCTCCGGCCGCCACCCGCGGTCTGGTCAGCCGTTTCCTGAGCCAGCCGGTGCCGAGCGCGCTGCCGGCGGCGCTGGAGCTGGGCGCCCTGACGGAACGGGAACGCGAGGTGCTGGCGCTGGTGGCGTACGGGCTGTCGAACGACGAGATCGCCGAGCGGCTGTACCTGTCGCCGTTGACGGTGAAGACGCACATCAACCGTGCGATGACCAAGCTCGGGGTACGGGACCGGGCGCAGCTGGTCGTCATCGCGTACCAGAGCGGTCTGGTCCGGCCCGGGGCGCAGCAGCCGTGAGCGTGCCGATCGCCGCGGTCCTGCTCTGCGTCGCGTCGGCCGCGGGTTACGCGGGCGGGGCGGTCCTGCAGGAGCGGCTCGCACAGCGGCCGATCGGCGTGCTGCTGCGGATGCCGTTGTGGTGGCTCGCGATCGCGCTGAACTGCGCCGGCGCGGCCCTGCACGTGGTCGCGCTGCGATTCGGCCCGCTCTCCCTGGTCCAGCCGTTCGGCGTGCTCACCCTGGTGATGGCCGTCCCGGTGGCCGCGGTGATCGCCCGGCGTGCGGTCACCCGCGTCGAGGGGCGCGGCATCGTCCTGACGGTGGCCGGCCTGATCGGCATCCTGCTGGTGGCCGGCACGACGAACGGCATCGCGGCGCTGAGCAGCGCGCAGCTGCTCGGCCTGCTGATGGCGGCCGCCGTGGTGCTGACGACCCTGGGTGGCTGGGGCGCGGTGCCGGGCGCCTCGGGTCTCTGGCTGGCGGCCGCCGCGGGCGTCTCGTTCGGAGTCTCGTCGGCGCTGACCCAGACGGTGACGGTGCACCTCACCGGCGACGGCCTCTCCGCGCTGCTCAATCCCACAGTCGCCGTCGCGGGCCTGGCGATCGCGGTGTTGGCGTCGGCCGGGACGCTGTTCACCCAGCGGTCGTACCGTGGCGGCCTCGGCGCCCCGCTTGCGGTCAGCACGCTGGCGAACCCGGTCGCGGCCGCGACGATCGGCATGGTGCTGCTGGGCGAGCGGATCACCGGCGGCGGGGTGGGTGCCCTGATCGCGGTGGTCAGCGCGGGTGCCGCGGCGGTGGGCGTGAGCCTGCTGACCCGCGCCCAGGCCAGGCCGAGGATGCCGGCGAGCAGCACGGCACAGCACTGCCCGAGCTGAGGCCGGTCCGGCCGCAGGGCGCGTCAGCCGTCGTGCGGCAGGCCGTACGCGAAGAAGGAGACGCGCCGGGCCCCGGCCGGCCGGTCCGCCGGATCGGGGCGGCGGTAGCCCGCCAGCACGGCCCTGATCTGCGCGCTCACGGCGGCGAGTTCGGCGGCCGTCAGATGCCCGACGTCGCCGAGGTGGATCCGCTCCTCCGCGTGCGCGGCCGGTGGCGGCGCCTCCGCCGCGCCGGCCCGGTCCCGGTGCGGCCCGTGCTGCACACGCCAGGGCCGTTCCCGGCCGGTGCGGGCCTCGACCGCCTCCTCGACCAGGCCGAACCGGGCCAGCTGCGACAGGTGGTAGCTCACCGAGGCCGTCGACTCGCCGGTCTGGCCGGCGAGCGCGCTCACGCTGGCCGGTCCGGTCTCCGAGAGCAGGGCGAAGATGCGCAGCCGGATCGGGTGGGCGAGGGCCCGCATCACCCCGGCGTCGCCGAGACGTGCCGGTTCAGTGGAGGAAGCCATGCACCGATGGTGCGGGGGCCGGCCCCCCAAGATCTCCTGGCCAAGAAAAATTTGCAATATTTCTGCACCCTCGCGGTCAGCCGTTCGCTACTCGGGCCGAACAGGGAGTGGACGCGCCGAATCGGGTGAAGGGGTGGAACATTGGCCGGGTTGACCAAATGGGCACGCAACCGCCGGGTGTCGACGAAGGTGCTCACGGTGGCCGGGGTCGCGATCGCGGGCATGATCGTCACCGGGATCATGAGCCTGGTCGGCATCTCGGGCCTCAAGACCACCCGCACCGACGAACTCAACCGCGCGGTTCCGTACATCACCGCGCTGAACGAGGCCGCGCTCGCCGCCAAGGCCGGCGCGAACGACGAGCGGGGCTTCCTGATCGCCGGCGACAAGTCCTTCGCGGCCGAGGCCCTCGGCCGCAAGGACTCCGTCGACGAGCACCTCGCCACCGCGCGCAACCTCGGCACGCCCGCCGAGCAGGCCACGATCGACGAGATCAAATCGGGGACCGACGCATGGTTCGCCGCGCTCGACACCGAGTTCAAGAGCTACGCGGCGAACCCCGAGGCGGCCATCGAGGCCTCCTTCGGCGCGAACCGGGACCTGCGTAAGGCCTACGAGGAGCAGTTCGCCACGGAGACCGCCCGGGCCGACGCGGCCTTGCTCGCCGGCGAGCAGTTCGACGCGACGGTGACCAAGACGCGGACCACCGTGATCGTGACCATGTGCCTCGCCCTGGTGCTCTCGGTCCTGCTCGCGCTCTGGGTGGCCCGGATGATCGTCACGCCGCTGCGCCGGGTGTCGGAGGTGCTGGACGCCGTCGCCGGCGGGGACCTCTCCAGGGACCCCGAGGTGGATCAGAAGGACGAGCTCGGTGGCATGGCCCTCGCGCTGCGGCAGGCCACCGCGACCCTGCGGACGACCGTCACCGACCTGTCCGCGCACTCCCAGAACCTGAACACCGCGGCCGGCGCGCTGGCCGCGACCAGCAGGGACAGCGCGGCGAGCGCCGAGACCGGCGCGCGGCAGGCGGCCAGCGTCGCCGACTCCGCCTCGGCCATGTCGTCGAACATCCAGACCGTGGCCGCCGGCGCCGAGGAGATGGGCGCCTCCATCCGCGAGATCAGCCAGAGCGCCACCCAGGCGGCCGGCGTCGCCGCCCGGGCCGTCGAGGTCACCGCCTCGACGACAACGGTGATGGCGAAGCTCGGCGAGTCGTCCGCCGAGATCGGCAACGTCATCAAGGTGATCACCTCGATCGCCGAGCAGACCAACCTGCTCGCGCTCAACGCCACCATCGAGGCCGCCCGGGCCGGCGAGATGGGCAAGGGCTTCGCCGTGGTGGCCAGCGAGGTCAAGGACCTTGCCCAGGAGACCGCGCGGGCGACCGAGGACATCGGTCAGCGGGTCGCGGCCATCCAGTCCGACACGCAGGGCGCGGTCGGGGCGATCGAGGAGATCAGCGAGATCATCGGCCGGATCAGCGAGTTCCAGACCACCATCGCGTCCGCGGTCGAGGAGCAGACGGTGACCACCAACGAGATGAGCCGCAACGTCACCGAGGCGGCCGAGGCCGGCGGCCGGGTGGCGGAGACGATCACCGAGGTGGCCTCTTCCGTGCAGCTGACGACGGTCGGCGTCACGGAGGCGACCCGGGCCGCCGGACAACTCGCGGAGATGTCCGACGACCTGCGCGCGATCGTCAACCGGTTCCGGCTGGAACCGGCGGGCAGTGGGACCTAGAGGTAGGTCCGGCCGGCGTTGCGCTTGAGCGCGTCCTCCCAGCCCGGCAGGTCGGACGGCTCGAGGTCGGTGCCGCCGACGTACTCCGCGGACGGGCGGATGATCTTGCCCAGGCGCTTCTGCTCCAGGATGTGGCTGCTCCAGCCGGCCGTCCGGGCGCAGGTGAACATCGAGGTGAACAGCGGGGCGGGCACCTCGGCGAAGTCGAGGATGATCGCGGCCCAGAACTCGACGTTGGTCTCCAGTACCCGGTCCGGCTTGCGCTCGCGCAGCTCGGCCAGCGCCGCGTCCTCCAGCGCCTTCGCCACCTCGTAGCGCGGCGCGCCGAGCTCCTTGGCGGCCGCACGCAGCAGCCGGGCCCGCGGGTCCTCGGCACGGTAGATCGCGTGCCCGAAGCCCATCAGGCGCTGGCCGCTGTCGAGGACCTGCTTGACGTACGCCCGCGCGTCGCCGGAGCGCTCGACGGCCTCGACCATGTGCAGGGCCCGCGACGGCGCGCCGCCGTGCAGCGGTCCGGACATCGCGCCGACCGCCGCCGACACGGACGCGGGTACGTCCGCGCCGGTGCTGGCGACGACCCGCGCGGTGAAGGTGGACGCGTTCATGCCGTGCTCGGCCGCCGAGATCCAGTAGCGGTCGATCGCGCTCACGTGCCGCGGGTCGGGCTCGCCGCGCCAGCGGATCATGAAGCGCTCGACGATGCTCGTCGCCTCGTCCACCCGGCTCTCCGGGACCTCCGGCAGGTCCGTGCCGCGCGCGCCCTTCGCGACCAGCGCGAGCAGCGTCGCGGAGGTGCGGGCCAGGTCGGCGCGGGCCTGCTGGTCGTCGATGTCGATCAGCGGGCCGAGGCCCCACAGCGGCGCCATCGTGGCGATGGCGGCCTGCACGTCGGCGCGGATGTCGCCCGAGCGTACGGTCAGCGCCACGGGCTCCTCGGCGGGGAGCGGGGCACCGAAGTCCCCGTCCACGAGCAGGCCCCAGATGTCGGCATAGGACACCTTGCCGACGAGCTTCTCGATGTCGATACCGCGATAGCGCAGGGCGCCGCCGTCGCGATCGGGCTCCGCGATCTCGGTGGAGAACGCGACGACGCCGGCCAGGCCAGGGGGAACGGTCAGCATGGTGACTCCCGGTCAACACATCGGTGGAGGTCGAACATTACCGCCGAGTAGCCTTTTGGTGAGTGGGGAAAATGTCACACCCCGTTAGCCAGCCTGACTCGGTCGGCGGCGAGAAGCACCTGATCATCGACGGCGGCCGGCCGCACGCCGGAGGCTCCCGGCGTGCGGCGGGATGACGCAGAGCCACGATCGGCTGCGGCGCCCTCAGGCCTTGTTCAGCCAGAAGGTGAGCCCGATCGTCTCCTCGCGGTGTGCCACGGCGCCGGCCCAATCCGGCTCGCCGGCCGCGTAGTCCGTGGCCAGCACCTCGTCTGCGACCAGGCCGGCGTGCTCGCCGAGCGCGGTGGCCGTCTCGTCCCGCGTCGCGGTGTAGCGCAGCACGATCCGGTCGGAGACCTCGAGGCCGCTGGACTTGCGGGCCTCCTGGATCAGCCGGATCGCGTCGCGGGCCAACCCGGCCCGGCGCAGCTCGGGCGTCAGGTGCAGGTCGAGCGCGAGCGTCGCGCCCGCCTCTGCGGCGACGGCCCACCCCTCCCGCGGCGTCTCGGTGATGATCACCTCGTCGGGGCCGAGCGTGATGGTCTCGCCGTCCACGACGACCGAGGCGTGTCCGCCGGAGCGCAGCGACTCCTTCAGCTCGGTCGCGTCGGCCGCGGCGACCGCGGCGGCGACCTGCTGCACCCGCTTGCCGAAGCGCTTGCCGAGCGGCCGGAAGTTGGCCTTCGCCGTCGTGTCCACGAGCGAGTCGCCCGCGGACCCGACGGGCAGCACGACACCGACGTTGAGCTCGGCGGCGATCTCGGCCAGCAGCTCACCGGACAGGTCGGCGAAGCCGTGCGCCGAGGCCAGCGCCCGCGACAGCGGCTGGCGCGTCTTCACGCCCGAGTCCGCCCGCGCCGCCCGGCCGAGCTCGACCAGCCGCCGCGCCAGCGCCATCCGCTCCGACAGCGCCGGGTCGATCAGCGACTCGTCGGCGACCGGGTAGGCCGCCAGGTGCACGGACTGCGCCGCGGTCGGGGTCACCGGCAGGACCATGTCCTGCCAGACCCGCTCGGTGACGAACGGCGTGATCGGGGCCATCAGCAGCGTCACCGCCGACAGGACCTCGTGCAGCGTGGCGAGCGCGGCCGGGTCGCCGCGCCAGAAGCGGCGGCGGCTGCGGCGCACGTACCAGTTGGAGAGGTCGTCGACGAACGCGGCCAGCAGCTTGCCGGCCTCGTGCGTGTCGAACGCGGCAAGCGCCGCGTCGACCTCCCGCACCAGCGTGTGCAGCTCGGACAGGACCCAGCGGTCCAGCACCGGCCGGTCGGCCGGCGCCGGGTCCGCCTCCGACGGAGACCAGAGCGCGGTGCGCCCGTACAGCGATTGGAAGGCGGCCGTGTTCCAGTAGGTGAGCAGGGTCTTCCGTACCACCTCCTGCAAGGTGTTGTGCCCGACCCGCCGGGACGCCCAGGGCGACCCGACCGCGGCCATGAACCAGCGCACCGCGTCGGCGCCGTGGCGATCGAGCAGCGGCAGCGGCTCCAGGATGTTGCCGAGGTGCTTGGACATCTTGCGGCCGTCCTCGGCCACGATGTGCCCCAGGCAGACCACGTTCTCGTACGCGGACCGGTCGAACACCAGCGTGCCGACGGCCATCAGCGTGTAGAACCAGCCGCGGGTCTGGTCGATCGCCTCGGAGATGAACTGCGCGGGGTAGCTGCGCTCGAAGACCTCCTGGTTGCGGTACGGGTAGCCGAACTGGGCGAACGGCATGGCGCCGGAGTCGTACCAGGCGTCGATGACGTCGGGCACCCGCGTCGCGGTGGCGCCGCAGTCGCAGGCGAACGTGATCTCGTCGATGAACGGCCGGTGCGGGTCCAGGGCGGACAGGTCTTCGCCGGTGCGTTCGCTCAGCTCCCGCAGCGAGCCGATGCAGGTCAGGTGGTTCTCCGGGCAGCGCCAGATGGGCAGCGGCGTGCCCCAGTAGCGCTGCCGGGACAGCGCCCAGTCGACGTTGTTGGT
This sequence comes from Actinoplanes sp. NPDC049118, assembly GCF_040648555.1. Taxonomy (NCBI): domain Bacteria; kingdom Bacillati; phylum Actinomycetota; class Actinomycetes; order Micromonosporales; family Micromonosporaceae; genus Actinoplanes; species Actinoplanes sp. NPDC049118. The sequence continues at coordinate 36,469 of NZ_JBEZDY010000037.1, read as the reverse complement.
CAGCCAGTCGCCGTAGCGGCCGTGCTTGATCGTCGGTGGTTGCCAGTTCGTCCGCTCGTTCTCCTGCAGCAGCCGGTCGCGGACCGCGGTGGTGCGCACGTACCAGGACGGCTGCGCGTAGTAGACAAGCGGCGTGTGGCAGCGCCAGCAGTGCGGGTAGCTGTGCTCGTAGGCGACCTCGCGGAAGAGCAGGCCGCGCGCCTGGAGGTCGGTGACCAGCGCCGCGTCCGCGGTCTTGAAGAACTGGCCGCCGACCAGCGGCACCTCGGGCGCGAACGTGCCGTCGGGCCGGACGGGGTTGACCATCGGCAGCCCGTACGCCCGGCAGCTCGCCAGGTCGTCCGCGCCGAACGCGGGCGACTGGTGCACGAGCCCGGTGCCGCTCTCGGTGGTGACGTACGGCGCGAGGATCACGATGTGCGCGTCCGGCACCTCGACCAGGTCGAACGGGGCCCGGTAGGTCCACCGCTCCAGCTCCTTGCCCGGCAGGGTGGCCACCGGCCGCCACCCGGCGCCGAGCGCGGACTCCAGCAGCGGCTCGGCGACGACGAGCAGCTCGTCGCCGTCGGTGGCCACCACGTAGGTGACCTCGGCGTTGACCGCCACGGCGGTGTTGGAGACCAGCGTCCAGGGCGTCGTGGTCCACACCAGCAGCGAGGCCTTCGCGGCGTACGGGCCGGAGGTCAGCGGGAAGCGCACGAAGACCGACGGGTCGACGATCTGCTCGTAGCCCTGTGCCAGCTCGTGGTCCGACAGCGCGGTCTGGTCGCGCGGGCACCAGGGCGCGACCCGGAAGTCCTCGACCAGCAGGCCCTTGTCGAAGATGCGCTGCAGCGACCACCACACGGACTCGATGTACGCGGGATCCATGGTCCGGTACGCGTCGTCCATGTCGACCCAGTAGCCCATCCGCCGGGTGAGCTCGGCGAACGCGTCGGTGTGCCGGGTGACCGACTCGCGGCACCTGGCGTTGAACAGCTCGATGCCGTACGCCTCGATGTCCTGCTTACCGGTGAATCCGAGCTCCTTCTCCACCGCGAGCTCGACCGGCAGCCCGTGGCAGTCCCAGCCGGCCTTGCGGGCGACGTGGAAGCCCTTCATGGTCTTGTAACGCGGGAAGACGTCCTTGAAGACGCGGCTCTCGATGTGGTGGGTGCCCGGCATGCCGTTGGCGGTCGGCGGGCCCTCGTAGAAGATCCACTCGGGTCGCCCCCGCGACTGCTCGAGGCTGCGGTGGAACACGCTGTTGGCCTGCCAGAAGTGCAGTACCTCGTGGTCCAGCGCGCCGAGATCGACCTGGGCCGGCACGGGCTTGTACATCGTCTTCCTCCGTCGGAACGCACGTTCTCCAACGGAGGGACGAGGCTGCACGCCCCGCGGTACCACCCTCCTTGGCCGCCCGACCGCGGCGGCCCTCTCTTCTTCGGTCGCGGCCGGCTCTACTGGGCCCGGGGGCCTTTCCTCCGGCGGCTCCGGGGTGATCTTCGCGCCGCGCACACCCCCGGGCTTCCACCGTCCCCGGGTCTCTGCTGGCTGCGTGCGGCGGTACTCGTCCCCATCAGCGCCTCGCGGTCCGAACTCTAGCGCAGCTCCCGGTGCCCGGTCTGCGGTATTTCCGTCAGCCGCGCGCTACTCGAACCGGGACGGGTCGCCCGCGCCGACCCGGAGGATCTCCGGCTCGCCGCCGGAGAGGTCGATGACGGTTGTCGGTACCGTGCCGCACTCGCCGGAGTCGATCACCGCGTCCACGGCGTGGTCGAGCCGGTCCTTGATCTCCCAGCCCTGCGTCATCGGCTCCTCCTCGTCGGGCAGCAGCAGGGTGCTGGAGAGCAACGGCTCGCCCAGCTCGGCCAGGATGGCCTGGGTGACCGCGTGCTCCGGGATGCGTACCCCGACGGTCTTCTTCTTGGGGTGCAGCAGCCGGCGCGGCACCTCGCGGGTCGCCGGCAGGATGAACGTGTAGCTGCCGGGGGTCGCGGCCTTGACGGACCGGAAGACCGCGTTGTTGATCTGCACGAGCTGACCGAGTTGCGCGAAGTCGCGGCAGACCAGGGTGAAGTGGTGGCCGTCGCCGAGCTGGCGGATCTCCCGGATCCGGTCGAGGCCCTTGGCGTTGCCGATCCGGCAGCCGAGGCCGTAACAGGAGTCGGTCGGGTATGCGATCAGTCCGTCGTCCCGCAGGATGCCGACCACCTGGGAGACGGCCCGCTGCTGCGGGTTGTCGGGATGCACGTCGAAATACTTCGCCACCTCCCGAGCCTAGATCGCGGACCGCCGAATTTGCCGGAAGTCGCGGCGGAAGAGAAAAGACGCGCATCCCCGTCCGGTCGGACATCGGACCGGCGCATTTGCCGGCGTAGATCTTTACTGGGGGTCGGCCGGGTGGCAGCGTGACCACATGAGACGCAGAGCCGCGCTCGTCGTTGCGCTGATTACGGCGATGGTGGGTGCGTCCGCGGGATCAGCGGGCGCCGCACCGAAGTCCTCCTATGCCTTCCTGCACCCCGGTGGCCAGCCCCGGCTGGCCGAGAAGGTGCCGGTCAACGTGGTGTTCCTCGGCTACCGGCCGAGCCAGGTCGGCAAGGCCGCATTCCTGTCGGGCCTGCCCCGGGCGTACGAACCGGTGGTCCGCTCCCGGCTGGCCTACGGCCTGACCGAGAAGCTGGGCATCAGATACACCTACGACTACCGCGTCACCTACGCGAACCGGTCCTATGAGGACAAGTTCTTCCAGCGGCTGAGCGGACTCGCCACACCCGCGCCGCTGACGGCCTTCCAGACCGCGTACAACGAGCAGGCGAAGAACGTCAAGGACATCACGTCCAACAACTTCATCGACGCGCCGAGCGTGGAGAAGTGGCTGGCCACCCACCCGCCCGCCGGCGTCGACACCCGGCGCAACACCGTCTTCTTCATCAACTGGTACGGCCGCTCGGACTTCAAGTTCCACGTCTACACCAAGATCGGCGAGCCCGACCCCGACACGGGGTACGACTTCGGCAAGGAGCGGGCGAGCCGCAAGATCATCGCCTGGGGCGGCACCACCGCCGACGACGAGGAGACCGGCCTGGGCAGCACCCGGCGGGTCTGGTTCCACGACCTCTCGGCCGGGCCCGAGTCGTGGACCAGCAACTTCGACGTCGACAACCCGGACCTGGACGGCGACGGCGTCGTCGACTACCGCATGCCGCCGACCTGGGAGTACACGGCGGGCGGCTTCCGCTCGCCGGCGGCGCTGGCCGGCGACCTCTCGCTGATCACCCGCTACGTGGCGCTGAACCTGCTGATGACCACGTCGCCGCTCTACCCGGTCGAGCTGCCGGCCGCCGAGCCGCCCAAGTCGATCAACATCGACAGCAACACGTACGAGGGCTGGCCCGGCGTCGACGCGTCGCGGCAGTACGTCAAGCCCGAGCTGGTCGTGGACGAGCTAGCCGAGCTGCGCTGGCGGAACCGGCTGGACTTCGACAGCCAGGATCTGCCGTACGACGCGAAGGCGCAGGAGTGCTACACGGGTGTGCTCACCGACGAGAGCTGCTACCCGGACTCGGGCTATCCCGCGTTCGCCAACCTCTACCTCTACAACTGGGCGAACCTGGACCGGACCAGGGACGACCAGGGCCGGGTCGACTATGAGCTGCCGGTGTTCAACTACGCCGTGGATGCCGGGGTCGGCGTGCCGGCGCTGGGCTTCGCCGACGACAACTACGTCGACGGCACCCAGACCGGCGTCTTCTGCTTCATCTCGCCCGAGGTCGTTGAGTCCGGGTACGGCCTGAGCACCACCCAGATACACGAGGTCGGTCACCACCTGGGCATGAGTCACCCGCACGACGGCTACGACAGCGAGACCGGCGTCGACTACGGGCCCGAGGGGGAGTTCCTCTTCGCCAACGCCGGCGACGAGAGCAACTCGATGATGAGCTACATCGACGTCAACTGGGACTTCAGCCAGTTCGACCGGGACAACAGCGACCGGTTCCTGACCGCGGCGTACTACGAGGCCGCGAACCGCCTGGCCGCCGACCTGCTCGGCTCGTCCGGGGCGTCCAAGGCCCGCGGCGGGCTGCGGGCGGCCGACGTCCTGCTCGGGCTGGCGGTGAAGGCCTTCGCCCGGCACGACTACCGCGCCGCGTACGCGTTCGCCGAGGGCGCGTACCTGCAGGTCGTCGCGGCGGCGAAGCGGGCCGGCGTGGATGCCGCCGGCCCGGCGAAGGCCATGGCGGCCGAGGCCGACGCCGCACGCCGGACCGGCGCGGCGGTGCACGAGCCGCACGAGTTCATCGACACGCTGGCGCCGGACAGCCCCCGCAGCCAGCCCTAACCGGAGTCACGCGGCACATTTGCTCACCTGCTCCTGCTCGTGACCGATCGGGTCACGACATGGGCAGGGTTGGTATCTGGATCTTCGTGGCGGCGGCCTTCGTGGCCGCCGCCGCGGAGGCGTTCGTCTACGCCCTGCCCGCCGGCGAGGTCATGCACGTGGCCACCTACTCCGTGCTGTGCGCGTTGGCCTGGTGGTCGGCCCTGCGCCTGCGCCGGGGCCGGGACCGGTTGCCGTGGTTGTTGATCGCCGCCTGCCAGACGCTGTGGTTCGCCGGTGACGCCTACGAGCTGCTCGAGCTGCACCTGACCGGCGCGGCGTCGGCGGTCGGGCCGGCCGACGCGTTCTGGCTGGGCGGGTATCCGTTGCTCGCCGTGGCCCTGGCCATGATGGCGCGCCGCAGGGCGGCCGGTGGGCTGCGCGCCTCGGTCGTCGACGCGCTCATCCTGACCGTCGCCGCCGCGGCGGTGAGCTGGCAGTTCATCATGAGGCCGCTGACCGACGGCTACACCCTTGCCGAGTCGACCGTGCCGCTGCTCTACCCGCTCGCCGACGTGGTGCTGCTGACCGCCGCGCTGGTGATCGCGCTCTCGCCCGGCACCCGGACCGCGCCGACCCGGCTGCTGCTGGCCGGCGTGCTCTGTTACCTCTTCATAGACCTCGCCTGGAACGTGCTGCCCTACCTGGTGAGCGCCGAGCTGTACGACCCGCTCGGCGCGGTGGTGCTGGCCGGCAATGCCCTGATCACCGCGGCCGGCCTGCATCCGGGCCGGGCCGAGCTGGCCACCCCGGGCCCGGACGTCAGCATCCAGCATCCGGCCCGGATCTTCTTCCTGGCGCTGGCCCTGCTGACGGCGCCGGTGCTGTCCGTCTTCATACCGCAGGACCTGGTCGGCGCGATCACGTCGGCGACCTGTGCGTTGCTGGTCGTGGCGCGCTTCGTCAGCATGGCCCGCGCGCAGGAGCGCGCCCAGGCGCAGCTCGCCTACCAGGCGTCGTGTGATCCGCTGACCGGGCTGGCCAACCGGACCGCGCTCGGTGCCCGGCTGGCCCGGATCGAGCCGGCGCCGGACGCTCCGGTCGCCGTCCTCTACGTGGACCTCGACGGGTTCAAGCAGGTCAACGACGAGCACGGCCATGCTGCCGGCGACGCCGTGCTGCGTATCGTCTCCGACCGGCTGTCCGCGGCCGTCCGCGAGGGCGACCTGGTGGCCCGGCTCGGCGGCGACGAGTTCGTACTGCTCTGCCCGGGGGTGCCCACCGACGAGGCGGTCCGGCTCGCCGAGCGGATCATCGGCGACGTCGCCCGGCCGGTGGCATACGAGGGCCACCACCTCTGCGTCGGCGCGAGCATCGGCATCGCGGGCAGCACCGACGACGCCACGGAGGGCCTGCTGCGCTCGGCGGACGCGGCGATGTACGAGGCGAAGCGCCTGGGCCGCGGCCGCTGGGTCCTGTCCAGCTAGGTCCCGTCGCCGCCGGGCCAACTTGATCCCATAGAAGCTGAACCACACTTCCTCGATGCCGTCGCGGCGGGCGAAGCGGTCGTGCCGCTCGACCGGACGCCTTCGACCAGATCGTCCAGGCGCACGCGGACATGGAGGCGGGCGTGGCCACCGGCAAGTTCGTGGTGCTCACCTGACGGATTCTGAAAGAACAGAACAGAAATGCGAAAATAGTCGACAGACTCTTGTGGAGTTCGTCACAGGCGACCTAGGGTCACCTCACTCCGCCCTCCCGATAGAAAAGAGCTGCTCGATGTCTGTGACTGCGAGGTGGCCGGCCCTGGCCACCGCCTGCGTTGTCGGGCTGGGCCTGGCGGTCGGTGCGGGCGTACCCGCCGGCGCCGCACCGGCGGCACCCGTGGTGACCCGCGCCGGGCTCGACCCGGCCCTCGTCGCCGGCCGCGGCGCCACCGTGGACTTCGCCGAGCAGGAGGCGGAGAACGTCCGGCACAACGGCACCGCCATCGGCCCGGACCGGGCCGCCTACTCCCTCGCCGGGGAGGCCTCCGGGCGCACGGCGGTCCGGCTGGCCCCCGGCCAGTACGTCGAGTTCACGCTGCCGAGCCCCGCCAACGCCATCAACGTGCGCTACAGCATCCCGGACGCACCCGCCGGCGGCGGGATCACCGCGCCCCTCGACGTCGCCGTCGGCGGCAGGTCGACGAGGACGATGACGCTGACCTCGCAGTACGCGTACCTCTACAACCAGTACCCGTTCACCAACGACCCGAACGCGGGGCTGCTGCACCCCGACTGGTGGATCACGGAGTGCGCCTGCGTGCCGGCGGCGACGACACCGGTGCCGGAGATCGCCAAGCCGTTCCGGCCGATGCACTTCTACGACGAGCAGCGCCTGCTGCTCGGCAGGACCTACCGGGCCGGCGAGAAGATCCGGCTGACCGCCTCGTCCGGTGCCGCCTGGACGGTCATCGACCTGCTCGACACCCAACTGGTCGGCCTGCCGCACGTCGCGGTTCGCGCGTCGAACGTGCTGCTCTTCGGGGCCGACCCGACCGGGCGCCGCGACTCCGCGGCCGCGTTCGACAGGGCGATCGCGTTCGCGCGCAAGGCGCGGCTGAAGGTGTACATCCCGCCGGGCACGTACCAGGTGAACAGGCACATCATCGTCGACGACGTGACGATCGAGGGCGCCGGGAGCTGGTACACGATCATCAAGGGCCGGGAGGTCGCGCTCGCCGAGCCGTCCCCGGACGGCTCGGTGCACACCGGCGTCGGCTTCTACGGCAGGGCCGCGGCCGACGGCGGCAGCCGCAACGTGCACCTGAGGGGCTTCGCGATCGAGGGCGACGTCCGCGAGCGCATAGACACCGACCAGGTGAACGGCGTCGGCGGGGCGCTCAGCGACTCCACCATCGACGGCCTGTACCTCCGCCACACCAAGGTCGGGATGTGGTTCGACGGCCCGATGCGCAACCTGACCGTCACGAACAACGTGATCGTCGACCAGATCGCCGACGCCCTGAACCTCCACATCGGCGTCACCAGGTCCGTGGTGCGCAACAACTTCATCCGCAACACCGGCGACGACGGCCTGGCCATGTGGTCGGAGAAGACGGCGAACGCGGGCAACACGTTCGACCACAACACGGTGCAGACGCCGACCCTGGCCAACGGCATCGCGATCTACGGCGGCACGGACAACACGGTGTCGGGCAACCTGGTGGCGGACCCGATCCGCGAGGGCAGCGGCATCCACGCGGGCTCCCGCTTCGGCGCCGAGCCGTTCGCCGGCGACCTGATCATCAGGAACAACACCGTCGTACGCGCGGGCACGCTCGAACTCAACTGGAGGATCGGCCTCGGCGCGATCTGGTTCTACGCGCTGGACCGGAGCATCTCCGCGAACATCGAGGTGACCGGCGACCACTACCTGGACAACACCTACAACGCGATCATGCTGGTCAGCGACTGGGGCGTCAAAGACCTCTACTCGATCGACGGCGTGAAGTTCAGGGACGTACGCGTCGACGGCACGGGAACCTCGGTGGTGTCCGCCCGGGTGGCCGGCTCGGCCTCGTTCGAGAACGTGGACGCCCGCAACGTCGGCGCGGTGGGCGTGAACAACTGCGGATCGTTCAACTTCAAGCCGACCGGCTCGGAGTTCGCGCTGACGGACCTCGGCGGCAACGACGGCGGCGGCACGACCGGCCCGTGGCTGGCGGCCTGGGAACTACCGAACACGATCACCTGCGACGACCGCCCGCCGGTCGTCGCGCCCCCGGCGCCGACCACCTGGTGACGGACGGGTGACACCGGGCGGGCGGTCATGGGGGCCGCCCGCCCGTCGCCTGCGGCAGACTGACCGGGTGAAGCGAGAAGCGCTCGGGGTCGCCGTCGCCGGTTTCGGCTGGATGGGACGTGTGCACACCCAGTCCTACCTGCGGGTGCTGCACCACTTCCCGCAGCTCGGCGTGCAACCCGAACTGGTCACCGTTGCCGACGAGGTGCCGGGCCGCGCCGCTGAGGCCGCCGACCGGTACGGCTTCGGCGCCGCCACCCTCGACTGGCGCGACCTCGCCACGGATCCGCGGATCCGTGCGGTGAGCATCGCGGCGCCGAACTTCCTGCACCGCGAGATCGGGGCCGCACTGGCCCGGGCCGGCAAGCACATCTGGATCGAGAAGCCGGTCGGCCTCGACGCCGCCGACGCCCGCGCGGTCGCCGACGCGGTCCGCGCCGGCGGGGTGCAGGGCGCCGTCGGCTTCAACTACCGCAACGCCCCGGCGGTGACCGCCGCCCGTGACCTGATCGCGGGCGGGGAGATCGGCGCCGTCACGCACGCCCGGTTCCGGCTCTTCAGCGACTACGCCGCCCATCCGGAGGGGGCGCTGACCTGGCGGTTCGAGCGGGCCCGCGGCGGCAGCGGCGTGCTCGCGGACCTGGCCGCGCACGGTGTCGACCTGGTACGCCACCTGCTCGGCGACATCGAGGCGGTGGTCGCGGACACCGCCGTCTTCGTGCCGCGGCGGGCCCGGCCGGTCGGCGCGACCGCCGGGCACACCCGCGCGACCGGCGGTGAGCTCGGCACGGTGGAGAACGAGGACTACGTCTCGAGCCTGCTGCGGCTCGGGTCTGGGGCGCGGGTCGTGCTCGAGGCCAGCCGGATCGCGGTAGGGGACCAGAACAACTACGGCTTCGAGGTGCGCGGCACCCGGGGAGCGGTGTCCTGGGACTTCCGGCGGATGGGCGAGCTGGTGGTCAGCAAGGGCGACGTATACCAGGACCAGCCGAGCATGACCATCTACGTGGGACCCGGCGACGGCGAGTACGCCGCGTTTCAGCCGGGCGCGGGCATCGCCATGGGCTACGACGACCTGAAGGTGATCGAGGCCTACCACTTCCTGCGCTCGATCGCCGAGGGCCGGCCCTACGGCGCCACCATCGACGACGCGGTGCGCAGCGCGGTGGCGCTGGACGCGATGGCCCGCTCGGCCGAGAGTGGCTCCTGGGTACGCCTGGACTGACCCTCCGCCGGGATCGATCAGGCGGTCGCCGGGGCGCGGCGACCGGAGCGGGCGGGACGGGCCTTCGGCGGCAGGGCGAAGCGGGCCGCCTCCGCCTGCGCCTCGGCGGCGATGACCTCGTGCCGCAGGCTGCGGACCGCGGCGGTGGCGACGCCGGCGGCCTGCCAGGCGGCATCCTCCGCGTTCAGGCAGGCCTGGTATGCCGCGAACCGGTGGGTGACGGCGGCGCGGGCGATCGCGAGCTCCTGCAGGAACGGGTGCAGCGTCGGGTCCCAGCCGTTGCGGTGGGTCAGCGCGTCGAGCAACTGCGTGTCCGACAGGTCGCCCCGCCGGTGCGCGGCCTGCGCGGACCGGCGCAGCGCCCGGGCCCGCTCGGCGTGCTCGTCCCGGTCCGCCGCGCCGGCCGGTGTCGCGTAGGCGGCCGCGCCGCGAGCCCGGGTCAGCGCGGCGTCCGCGTCCTGGTAGGCCTGCCACGCCTGCTGCGTGCGGACCTGCGCCTCCTGGCACTCCTCGCGCCGGCGCTCGGCCGTGTTCGCCGCGCCCTGTGCCGCTACCGCGATCTCCTCGGCGTAGCGGATCGACTCCGTGGCCGCCGCGGCCCGGCGCTCGGTCTCGGCGCGTCTCCGCTCGGCCGAGTCGGCGAGCCAGGCCGAGATCTGGCGCGGGCGGAAGACGCCGCTCGGCAGGGCCAGGACGGCGAGGGCGAGCAGGGCGAGCAGGATCAGGGTCGCCCAGATGGCGGCCGCCGCCCGCCCGCCGTCCCCGGCGAGGAGCGCAAAAGCGAAGTCCATGAATTCTTCCTTGTCCACCGGTCGTGCCACTCAAACGATGTGGGGCGTGACGAGACCACCCGCCGTCGATCGGGCCGGCTGGCCAGGCGTGGCGGGGCGGTCAGGCGGATCGGGGCGGTGCGCGCGGCCCGGTGGCCGCCGTGCCGACCTGGTCGGCGAGGATCCGGGCGCGCGGCGAGGCGCCGGCCGGGGTGCCATCGGCCGGCGCGGCCGGCGGCGGGGGAGCGGCGGGCTCGGCCACCGCAGCCGTCTCGGCGGCCTTGGTGACCGTGGCGGATGTGGCGGAGGCGACGGGCACCGGTCGCGGGTCGGCGGCCGGGCCGGCCGCGGCCGGCACGCCGAGCAGCGCCGCGAGCAGGAGGGAGGCGACGAACGGCAGCCGCGCACACCTCATATCCACGGTAGACAACCTAGCGGGCGAAGAGGGAGTCATGCATCTCCACGGCTCGATAGGTGATCCAGCCAACGTTCCGCCGCGGCGCTAGAGCTGTTCCATCCGCCGGATCTCGCTGCCCTGCTCCACCGCCATCTCGTTGGCCGTCTCGTAGAGCACCTGGTCGGAGCCGCCGCCCAGGACGTCTCCGGCCATCTGGATCGCGCCCCTGTGGTGCGCGGTCATCATCGCGACGAACCTGCGGTCGAACTCGGCGCCGCGGGCGCCGGCCAGCGCCGCGAGATCGGCGGGCGTCTGCATGCCGGGCATCGTGCTGTGGTCGTGCGACGCGTCGGCCTCGGCCAGCTTGCGGTCCCGGAGCCAGCGCTTCAACCAGGTGATCTCCGGGCCCTGCGCGGCGCTGATCCGCGCGGCCAGGGCGCGCAGCCCGGCGTCGCCGGCGCGCTCCGGCGCCAGCGCGGCCATCTCGAGCGCCTGCTCGTGATGCACGATCATCATCTGCACGAACGTGACATCGATGGCGTTGTAGGTCGAGCCGCCGAGCGAGCCCACCTGATCCGAGTCGGTCACCCGGGCGGACTCGCCGGGCTTGCCGGGCAAGATCACCCGGGCCGGCGGCGCGCTCGCGCTCGGCCGCGGCGCGGCGGCCGGCCGGTCGTCGCCCGAGCGGACGGCGAGCACCGCCGCGCCGGCCGCCAGGACCACCGCGGCCGCGATGAGCGTGTATGTCCTTTGCCGACTCATCGAATCCCTTCGTGCCGGTAACAAATACCCCCGCGCCCAGCCCCGGGCAACTACTGTAACGACCATGATGAATGCGCACCGGCAGTGACACCATCCTGCCCCTCGGTGCGCCACCAGTCGGAAGGAGCTTCATGAAGCACTCTGCCTCACGAGGGCGGCAGCTCAAGCGCCTGGCCTGTCTCAGCGTGGCAACGGTCCTGCTCGGGCTGTTGACGGCACCCTCGAGCGGTATGGCGCAGGCACCTGCCGGCCCTGGCACCCCGCCCGGCGTCGACGAGGTCGCGAGCACGCCGAACATCAAACAGGTCGCTCATCTGCCGAAGACGGGCCCGTTCGCCAGCTCCTTCAACACGGACTGGGCCTTCAAGGGCAAGTACGCATACGGCGGCAACTACAACGGCTTCACGGTCTACGACATCAGCAACCCGAAGGCGCCGGTCGTCGCCGCCCAGGTGGTCTGCCCCGGCTCGCAGAACGACGTCTCGGTCAAGGGCAACCTGCTGTTCCTGGGCACCGACTCGCAGCGGACGAACGACTCCTGCGACAACGCCGCCTCCACGTCCGCCGCGCCCGGCGACCGCTGGGAGGGCATCAAGATCTTCGACATCAGCGACCCGCTGACGCCGGCGTACCTCAAGTCGGTCAAGACCGCCTGCGGCTCGCACACCCAGACGCTGGTGCCGGGCAAGCGCGGCGACAGGTCCGTCTACCTGTACGTGTCGTCGTACAACCTGGCGGCGGCGGACCAGCCGAACTGCGCGCTGCCGCACGACAAGATCTCCATCGTTCGGGTGCCGCTGTCCAACCCCACGGCCGCGGCCGTGGTGGCGACGCCGGTGCTGTTCCCGGACGGTGGCTACGGCGGTGGCACGCAGGACCAGTCCCCGACGACCGGCTGCCACGACATCACCGCGTACCCGGAGAAGGACCTCGCCGCCGGTGCCTGCATGGGTGACGGCGTGCTCTTCGACATCTCCGTGCGTACCGCGCCGAAGGTGATCACCTCCGTGCGCGACACCGTGAACTTCGCCTTCTGGCACTCGGCGACGTTCAACAACAACGCCACCAAGATCGTCTTCACGGACGAGCTCGGCGGCGGCGGCGCGGCCACCTGCAACCCGACGATCGGCCCGAACCGCGGCGCCGACGCCATCTACGACATCGTCGGCAGGGGCGCCAAGCGCAAGCTGGAGTTCCGCAGCTACTTCAAGATCCCGCGGACCAACACCGAGAACGAGAACTGCGTGGCGCACAACGGCTCGCTGATCCCGGTGCCGGGCCGCGACATCATGGTGCAGGCGTGGTACCAGGGCGGCGTCTCGGTCTGGGACTTCACCAACTCGCGCAAGCCCAAGGAGATCGCGTACTGGGAGCGTGGACCCATCTCGGCCACCAGCCTCGTGCTGGGCGGCTCGTGGTCGGCGTACTGGTACAACGGCTACATCTACTCCAACGACATCGTCAAGGGCCTGGATGTGCTGCAGCTCAAGGACCGGCGTACCAACTCGGCCCGCTGGGCGCACACGGATCTGTTCAACGCGCAGACCCAGGACAACTACCGCCACTGGTGACACCCGCGTGAGTGTGGGCCCGGCCTCTTCGCGAGACCGGGCCCTCCGCGTCTGGCAGTGTGATCGGACGTGGACAACCTCTGGCTGCAGAAGATCTCCGAGAACCCGGGCCATTCGCGCTGGTACATCGAGCGGTTCCGGACCATGGCGAAGGACGGCGTGGATCTGGCCGGCGAGGCCCGCCTGATCGACGCGATGGTCCCCCGCGGATCCCGGATCCTCGACGCGGGGTGCGGCGCCGGCCGGGTGGGTGGCGCGCTCGCGGCCCGCGGCCACGACGTCACCGGCGTCGACCTCGACCCCGAGCTGATCGCGGCCGCCGAGGAGGACCACCCGGGCCCCGCCTGGCGGACCGGCGACCTGGCCGAGCTGGACCTGCCGGACCGCTTCGACGTGATCGTCTGCGCGGGCAACGTGATGACCTTCGTCGCCCCGGGCACCCGCGGCGAGATCCTCCGGCGCATGCACGCCCACCTCGCCGACGGCGGCCGCGCGGTGATCGGCTTCGGCGCCGGCCGCGGGTACCCGTTCGACGAGTTCCTGGTCGACGTGGCGGCCGCCGGCCTCGCGCCGGACGTCCTGCTGTCCACCTGGGATCTGCGACCGTTCTCCAGCGCGTCGGACTTCATGGTCGCCCTGCTCCGGCCCGCCTGAGCGGCCCGCGCGGGCAACGGACGGCGGCTCTACCCGGCGTACCTGGATATCGACGAACGTCTGACGAATGAGGCGGCCAGGGCGGGCAACATTCGCCGAGCCAGATCAGCGGGCATGCGACTGATTGCTTCGCCCTCCGGCGTGTTCGAGAGATCCGCCGTCCGCACGGAACGCAATCGACTGTCCGACTCGTCCTCGATCAGCGCAGCAAGATTCAATGCCGCATCGGAGAATCTAGAGGTCTCGCCCTTGATCTTGTCGATTAGATTCGGAAACTCATGCTCGAAGTTCGGATAATGGACGACCAGCATGGCAAGGACTTCTGGCGATATCTCTATCTGGGAACCGATGCAGAACCGTAGGACGCGACTCGCGATGTCGTAGGGCACCTCGGTGCCGTGCTGAGCAATAACCGCCATTCTCAATCGTAGAAGGTCCTCCGGTTCGTTCTCCAGCGAGTCGATGGGCGGGAACTCTCTGTCGACACGAGCGTTGTCGATTGAATGAGGATCATTGTAGGAATAGAGTAGGGACAACGATCGAACGAGCTGGTACGCGGCCCTCGGTTCAGCAAGGCCGTAGGAGTGGGTCCCGTCCGGCCGGGCCACGGCCCGACCGGACGAGAGTCGTACGGCCGTCTCCGTGTCCAGGGCCACCATCTGCACCAGATCCTCGTAGATGGCGGCCACGCCCTTCCAGCTGACGATGGGATCGGAGGGCTCGCGCACGGTCAGGCGGTCGATCAGTGGGCGCCACTGGTTCGGCTTCAAGACTGCCACCCACAGGCGCACCTGCGATTGCCACCAGGACTTCACGTCGACATTGGGCGGACACAGCCGGGATATCGGGACGGGGGAATGCGCCATCCCGAGTCGCATGGCAACGATATTCGCGGTGTAGATGGCGATACGCTCCACCACCGTGTGACCAGGTATGGAGTAATCGGAGTGCCGGCCCTTGGTCCACCGATCGTGGGCGATCGCGGCGAGGTGCTCCAACACGCTCGCAACGGCCGTGTCGTCGGCGACAAGCTCGATGAAGAACCCGAGGACGTGCGATCCGTACCCGACTATCACCCGGTGCGACAAGAGGGCGAACAGTAGATCGTCATCCCAGGGCTGAAACGCCGTACGATGCTCACGCGCCGTGGCCGCGTCTCGAAGCAACCCGACAATATGGTGGGCGACCAGGTAGTCCCCGAACGTCGCATGCAGAAACTCGTAGCTGCGGCCGGCGGCGCCACCTTCCGCCTCAGAGGTGTGAACGAAGAAGAAGCGGCCGACCACCCGACGGGCCGGATCCAGCGTGCGACCGATGTCGCGGCTCTGCGGCGCGGCAAGCGGGACGGGCGGGGGCAGTGCGCGTAGGTCTGCGGTCAGATCGCTCTCATTCAAGTACTGCTGTCCCCGATTGAGCATGCCGAAGGCGACCAGGCCGAGTTTCCACAGTTCCTCCGTGTACCGTTCCTCGTCCGTCAGGTGGGCGCTACCCCGATCGGGTCGGACCAGCTCTCGACGGACAAAGTCGTCGAGCAGCGTGCGGTAGAGATCCGCCGGAGTCTCATGGGGCGGCAACTCCCGTTCGGAGGCGACGATCGCCAGCAGAAGGAGTAGGAGCGGCTGACGAGCCAGGTCGCGGTACTCGCGCAGCGTCGTGGATTCCATCGCGTGGAGTTCGCCACGAGAGATCGCTGCGGCGTTGGCCTCGGTCCACCTCTCGACCCACATGTCGATCTGCCGGTCGGTGAACTCTTCCAATTTGATGATGAGACATCCCGCCGGAATGGCGGCTACGTCGGCGACGACCGTGCGTGACGTCACGACGACCGCCACCGGGCCGCTGGAAGCCGCCTCCGTGCGCTGAAAGTCCATGACATTTCTCAGATATCTGGACTCGGTCGCCCCGGTCGCCTGCATCAGCTCGTCGAGGCCGTCGATGAGCACGACCCGGACTGTCTTATGACTGGCCTCACACAGCGTCGGCCATTCCACTCTGCCATGAGTGGATTCGCGGAGGACGTCCTCGATCTGCTTGTAGACGCTTGCGGACGGGTCGGGGACGTCGCGCAGCGGAACCCGCACAGTGATCAATGCGTCCGTGGCCGAGAGTCGAGCCGCGCAAACCTTGGTGAGAAGGCTCTTTCCGCTGCCGGGATGGCCGAGCACCACCAATGGTCGCGTCGCCGATTGCGGGGACGCGAAGTGGGCGGCCAGGAACCCCGAGAGGTCCGTTCCCTGTGCCTGTTCCTTCCACCACGTTTCCTGCGATGGATGCGAGCCCTGGCTCATCACCGCCCAGCGGAAGCGAGGCTCGACATATCCACGTTCGACGGTAGGCGCCCGTATGGCGGTAGTTTGAGTGTTCTCATCGAGATCCACGATGTGACGTGCGAGGACGGCTCGGTTGATTCCGATGAGCGCATTTCGCGCCGCGGCGGCCGGCGCCCGCACCGCGCTGACGAGCGTGCCGACAAGCTCTTCCAGGCGGCCCAGCGCGTTCTGCTCGGCATCGTGCTCGCCGAAGAGCGCCCAAATCTTGAATTCCGGCAGCTCGGCGGCGAGCGCGTAATACTCCGCGCGGTAGCGCTCGGCTGCTCGGTCGACGATCTGCCGTGCGAGCGGCCGCCGCGGTTGGTGCCGGCCACCGAAGTGCCGCTCCCAGGGCTCCAGGCCGCTGAAGAAGTGGAGGCAGCGGTCGGCCAGACCCTCATGGTATGGCCGAATCTCGGCGCTGAGGTTGGATTGAAAGCCGCGGCCGGCCCATGGCAGCGAGATTTCGACTCGAAGCAACTGGTGGACTGCGCTCCGGAACGCATCGTCCGGTTGGGAGGCTCCGACCAGACGTTCGAGCTCGGTGTCGGTCAGTGCGAGTTCCTCGAACAGCGGACCGGCAACCTCCTTTAGCGCCGCGAGGAAAGACCCGGTCACCAACGCGCTGTGTGTCGCGGCGAGCAATTCGTGTCGCTGATGCCCGACGGCTTTGCCCAACTTCTGGCGACCCAGGTCCACCAGCTCATCCAGGCGGGTCACCAGCTCGTTCTTCTGGTCTATCCACCCCCAGGCGACGATCATCCACGGTTGTCCGGTGACGAGACCGATCGGTCCGGCCGCAAGGATGCCGGCGCCGAGCAGCCGATCGAGGACCTTCACGGCCTTGGATCGTTTACCGAGCAGAAGTTCGCGAGCCGTCTCGAGGGTGTACAGGGAGCCAGCCATGACGTTCGACATTAGACGAACGCTCGACCAGGCCTGAGTCGAGTTTCCGACAACGGATACGTGCCCCCGATGAACCCATCACTTGTTGTTCATGCTGAAGTGCATGTAGTCCTTGAAGCTGTTCCACCGGCCGCCCCAGTGGAATCCCTGGTCCGTGAAGGCCCGGACCGCGCCGGTGCTGTGCATCATGCCCCGGCGGTACTGCTCCCGCAGTTGGAAACCGGTGCCGCCCGTGCCGCGGACCATCGGGTTCTGCACCGGGTTGACGTCGACGGCCTGGCCGTACGCGTGCTGGGACCAGGTGCTGCTCCCGCTGACCCGGCGGCAGCTGTACGCCGCGGTGACCGTGCCCATGTCCGAGATGTAGGGCGCGTTGAGCGCCATCGGGCTCATGCCCTGGATCCGGAACCGCATCCGGTAGAGCGCCTGGAACGCCCGCTGGGTCCGGGTGGCGATGCTCTGGTGCACCACGATGCTGCCCTGGTGCGAGACGCCGTAGAAGTCGATGTAGGTCACCCACACCTTGCGCAGGTCCGCGGGCTGGACCGGACATTTGTCCTTGGCGTCCCAGTTGATGGCGGCGGGCGTCACCGTCTCGACCGACGAGCGCCAGCCGCTGAGTCGTCCGGCGGGCGGCTTGGCCAGGTGCAGGACGCCGTCGACGCTGGGCTGGTTGGGCTTGAGGATGCCGTTCCAGGCGCGCAGGTCGCGTCGGCGGAGCCCGTGTGCGTTGGCGATGCTCTTGATCGTCTCGCCCGGCCGCACCACGTGGTGCGGCGGTGCCGCGGCGGCGGGCGTGAGTGCTGCGGGTGTCGCCGCGGGGGCCGGCGCCGGCGCGGCGGGCGCGGGTGCCGGCTCGGGTGTCGGCGGGGCGACGGGCGTCGGTGTCACGGTGGGTGCCGGCGTTTCCGCGGCGGCGGGGGCCGGCGTGACGAGGGGCTGGGCGGTTGCGAGGAACAGGGCGCTGAGAAATGTGGGCAGCCGTTTCACACGCACCATTACGCTATGGATCAACGACGAAAGTGGGCAAAACCCGAGAAATCCTCACACACCGAGCGGTCCACCATGAGACTCGGCTCGGGGCGCGGCGGATGCGCCTATACGGATGGGTGGCGGCGCCACCCCTTCGGGTGGCCCGGCGGCGCGCTACCGTTCCTGAAGCAGGTCGCTGAGGAAGAGGTGTATCGCGATGAGCGCTGAGAAGGCCGTACTCGCCGGAGGCTGTTTCTGGGGGATGCAGGACCTGATCCGTAAGCGGCCCGGGGTGATCTCCACCCGGGTCGGCTACACGGGCGGCGACGTGCCCAACGCCACCTACCGCAACCACGGCACCCACGCGGAGGCGATCGAGATCACCTTCGACCCCGCCGTGACCTCGTACCGGGAGCTGCTCGAGTTCTTCTTCCAGATCCACGACCCGTCGACCGTCAACCGGCAGGGCAACGACATCGGCATGAGCTACCGCTCGGCGATCTTCTACGCCGACGACGAGCAGAAGCGCGTCGCCGAGGACACCATCGCCGACGTTGACGCGTCGGGCCTGTGGCCGGGCAAGGTCGTCACCGAGGTGACCGCGGCCGGCCCGTTCTGGGAGGCCGAGCCGGAGCACCAGGACTACCTGGAGCGCATCCCGGACGGCTACACCTGCCACTTCGCGCGTCCAGGCTGGAAGCTGCCCCGCCGCGCGGGCTGATCGCCGGAGCCCACCGATACTCTGCATGCCAATCAGGCCGGATCGCAGAGTGGAGACCGTTGAAGGTGAGCGTCAACAAGCGCCAGATCGTGCTGGTGGCCGGCGTTGCCGTCCTGATCCTCGGTGGACTGGCGGTCGGCCGGGCCGCCCGGGACGAGGGTCCGGGCACGCTCGACGATGCGGCGACCCGGGCGTGTGAAGACTTCGCCGCCGGTGTGGACGATGCCCGGACCAAGACCGAGCGGCTCGCCCTGGCGGACAAGGTGAACAAGTCCTCGGCCGAGAGCGACAACGAGGCCATCTCGGAGAAGGCGGCGGCGATGGGCCGCAGCGCCAACGGCAGCACCCGGGAGTGGCAGGCCGGCGCCGACGGTTTCACCCAGGCCTGCCGGGACGCCGGCTGGGCCTGACCTCTGACGTACTTCCAAGCCGCTACCGGGCGCCCGCCCGGTAGCGGCTTTTCCATGCCTGCAATCTACCGCCATCGATTGACATAGTTTGGAGTCCAGATTTAGTCTGCGCCGGTAGTTCACCTTCGGAGGGAGAATCATGGCCGGGTTGCGCAGATTTCGGTGGCGGCTCGGCCTGGTCGTGGGCGGCACCGCCGCGCTCCTCGCGGGCCTCGTCGTCGGCGCGGCCGACGCTCAGGCGGCGGCGGGCTGTCGCGTCGCCTACTCAGCTCCGAGTCAGTGGCAGGGCGGCTTCACGGCGAACGTCACCGTGACCAACCTCGGCGACCTGATCAACGGGTGGCAGCTGGGCTGGACGTTCCCGTCCGGGCAGACGGTCACCCAGGCCTGGAACGCGACGATCACCTCGTCCGGCAGCCAGGTGACCGCCACCAACGTCGGCTACAACGCCGCCATCGCCACCAACGCGTCCGTCTCCTTCGGATTCAACGGCGCCTGGGCCGGCAGCAACACCGCGCCGGCGTCGTTCACGCTCAACGGCACGGCCTGCACCGGAAGCGTGCCCTCCCCGACGCCGACCACCAGCCAGCCCTCGACGCCACCGCCGGCCGGCAACGCCATGGCGGAGGTGGCCGCGATGCAGCCCGGCTGGAACCTGGGCAACTCGCTCGACGCCACCGGCGCGGACGAGACGTCGTGGGGCAACCCCCGGGTCACCGAGGCGCTGCTCGAGGGCATCAGGGCGCAGGGATTCAAGAGCATCCGCATCCCGGTCACCTGGGGCCAGCACCAGGGCGCGGCCCCCAACTACGCGATCGAGGCGGCCTACCTCAACCGGGTCAAGGAGGTCGTCGACTGGGCGCTCGCGGACGGCTTCTACGTGATGATCAATGTCCACCACGACTCCTGGCAGTGGATGGCCGCGATGCCCGGCGACCGCGCAACCGTGCTGGCCCGGTACAACGCGATCTGGACCCAGGTGGCCGGGGCCTTCCGCGGCTCGTCGGCCAAGCTCGTCTTCGAGAGCGTCAACGAGCCGCAGTTCACCGGCAGCTCGGGAGACGCGCAGAACGCGGCGCTGCTCGGCGAGCTCAACACGTCGTTCCGCACCATCGTCCGCAACTCCGGCGGCGGCAACGCCACCCGGCTGCTCGTCCTGCCGACCCTGCACACCTCGGCCGACCAGGCCCGGCTCGACGAGCTGGCCGCGACGTTCACCGCGATGAACGACCCCAACCTCATCGCGACCGTCCACTACTACGGCTACTGGCCGTTCAGCGTGAACATCGCCGGCGGAACGCACTTCGACGCGACGGCGCAGAAGGACCTCACCGACACGTTCGACCGCGTCTACAACACCTTCGTCGCCCGCGGCATCCCCGTCATCATCGGCGAATACGGCCTGCTGGGCTTCGACCGGCACACCGGCACCATCGAACAGGGCGAGAAGCTGAAGTTCTTCGAGCTGTTCGGCTACCAGGCCCGGGCGAAGCGGGTCACCACGATGCTCTGGGACAACGGCCAGCACTTCGGCCGTACCTCGTCGCAGTGGTCGGACCCGGAGCTGACCGCCCAGATCAAGTCGAGCTGGACGACGCGCTCGGGAACGGCCTCGACGGACCAGATCTTCAACGCCAAGGCGTCGGCCATCACCAGCAAGACCATCACGCTGAACCCGAACGGCACGACGTTCACCGCGCTGCGCCAGGGCGGCACCAACCTGGTCCGGGGCACCGACTACACCGTGTCGGGCGATCAGCTCACGCTCACCGCGTCGGCACTCACCCGGCTGACCGGATCGCGAGCGTACGGGGTGAACGCCGTCCTCTCCGCCCAGTTCTCCCAAGGCGTCCCGTGGCGCCTCGACGTCATCACCTACGACGTGCCCGTACTGCAGAACGCGACCGGCACCACGAGCTCCTTCGCCATCGGCAGCGGGTTCCGCGGTGATCAACTGGCCACGATGGAGGCGAACTACGCCGACGGCAGCAACGCGGGTCCGCAGAACTGGACCCCGTACAAGGAGTTCGACCGTACGTTCGCGCCCAACTACAGCGCCGACACGATCACCCTCACCTCGGACTTCTTCGCCGAGGTGAACGACGGTGCCCGGGTGACGCTCAAGTTCCACTTCTGGAGCGGCGCGGTGCTGACCTACTACGTGACCAGATCGGGGAGCTCGGTAACCGGCTCGCTGACCTAGCGGCGATAAGCGTTGACATGAATCGATGGATCGACTGGTGTTGGCAACAACATCCTTCGATGTCGCAGGAGGTTTGATGTCAACGAGACGAAGCTGGGCGGCCACCGCCGCCGCGGCCGTTCTGACCGCCGGACTGCTCACCCATCCGGGAGCAGGTGTCGCGGCACCACCCGAGGTCGACCTGGCCGACACGGCGTCCGCGCTGGTCCGCTTCCGGCTGCCCGACGAGGCGATGTTCCGCGACCTCGTCGCCGCCGGCGCGGACGTTGCCGCACGCCCGCGGACCACGCCCGGCCAGGTCATGGCCGACCTCGTGGTCACCGGGACGCAGCTGGACGCGCTGACGGCGCGCGGCGCGGTGGCCGTACAGGTGATCCCGACGGAGACGGGTCGCGCCAACCGGGCGACGGCGGTGGCCGAGGACACGCTGCAGTTCCTTCAGGCGTACTGGTGGAGCAGCGGGGGCAGGACGTTCCTGCAGACCCAGGTGGCCACGTCGGCTTCCGACGACCCCGACGTCGAGATCACCGTGACCTGGACGACCGCCGACGGCACGACGGGTAGCTTCCCGCTGTCCAGGTTCGAGGACTCGGGCGAATACCAGTACCACGTGGCGCCGCCGCAGCTGCTGCCCGCGCAACCGACCCGGGTCAGCGCGACCTCCAGCCTCGGCGGCAGTTCGCGGGCGATCACCCCGGCCGCCTGGCCGAACGCGACCCCGCCGCCGCAGCCGAGCGGATACCAGAAGGACTTCATCTCCGCGTACCTCACGCCGACGGACATCAGCGCCCGCATCCGGCGCCTGGCACGGCAGTACCCGAACCTGGTCGACGTGCTGAACCTGCCGAATCGCACCCAGGGCTACCGGCGTACCGCGGCGGCCTATCTCGGCGACCCGGCCACGGCCGCCGTCGTCGTCGAGTCGGTGCTCTTCGGCGACCAGGGGCTGAACGGCGTACAGGTGCGCACGGTCGACCCACAGCGGCCGAACCGGCCGCTGAGCGCGGCGTACCGGGACCGGGTCCTGACCGTGAGCCTCGCGACCGACGGCGGCGGCAAGGTGATCAGCTCGACCGACGACGTGGCGGCCTTCGTCTCGGCGCGCTACCCGCAACGGTTCCGCGCCTTCGTCGAGGAGGGATCGGCGGGCCTGCCCATGCCGGTGGCGGGGCCGGCGCGCCTGGACGACGGCCTCGAGGGCACCGAAGTGCCGCGGAGACCGTGGACGGTGCAGGCGCTGCGCATCGGCGCGGTCCGCGACGGCTCCCGGACCGGCGTGCTGACGTATTCGCAGGAGCACGCCCGCGAATGGGCGACGCCGCTGGTCACGATGGAGTTCGCGGAGCGGCTGCTGGCCAACTACGCGACGGACGCCGAGACACGCTCGCTGCTGAACTCGGTCGAGGTCTTCATCATCCCGACGGTGAACCCGGACGGCGCCAACTACTCCTTCAACGACTTCAACTTCCAGAGAAAGAACCTGGTCAACCACTGTACGGGTGCGGCACGCGATCCCGCCCGGCGCGACTCGTGGGGCGTCGACGTCAACCGCAACTACGCGGTCGGTTCGTACTTCGACGGGTACGTCGGAGGCAGCGCCAACTGCCTGTCGGGCACGTACTCGGGCACCGCCGAGCTGTCGGAGCCGGAGAGCCGCAACGTGGTGGCGCTCGCTGAGGCGCATCCGAACATCAGGTTCTCGCTGAACGTGCACAGCTACGGCGGCTACTTCATGTGGTCGCCGGGCGCGTACAAGGCGCTGGGCCGGATCACGCTGCCCCGGCCGTCGATCGACGAGTCGAAGTACTTCCAGGACAGCGCCCGCCGCATCGTTGGCGCGATCGCGGCCGAGCGGGGGACGGTGACGTGGCCCGCGTACACGGGGCCGGTTGCGGACGTACTGTACTCCGCCGCCGGGAACTCGGCCGACCACCTGTACTACGACCTGGGGATCGTGGCCTGGAACTTCGAGGTCGGCAACGACCGCTGGAACGAGGCCACGCAGCAGTGGGAGGGCATGGGCTTCCAACCGCCGTTCGACGAGGCGCACGCGGAGTCCCAGGAGTACGCGAACGGACTCATGGAACTGGTACGCATCGCCCGTGATCGAGGTGCGGCGCTGCCCTGACGCCAGTGGACCGGGTGGCCGGGCACTCGACCCGGCCACCCGGCGCGTCACTCAGGGGCGCGCCTCGTACACGATGTTGAACGGGGTCTCCGCCACCCGCCGGAAGCGGGTGAAGCCCGCGTCGGTGACGAGCCGCCGGATCGCCGACTCCCCGGCCTGCGCGCCGAGCGCGTACCCGCCCTGCTGAGACAGCGCGTTCGGCACGCACAGGAACGTGGAGAACGAGTAGTACACCCGCCCGACCGGGTTGAGGTTGTCGGCGACCGAGTCGCCGGCGAACGGCTCGACGATCATCCACGTGCCGTCCGGCGCGATCGACTCGCGGACGTGGCGGGCGGCGCCCAGCGGGTCGCCCATGTCGTGCAGCGCGTCGAACGTGGTCACCAGGTCGTACGGCCCGCCGCCGAACGTCTGTGCGCTCGCCGCCTCGAACGTGGTCCGCTCGGCGACCCCGGCGTCCTCGGCCCGGCGCCGCGCCTCGGCGATCGACGGCTCGTGGTAATCGGAGCCGCGGAACGTCGCGTCCGGATAGGACCTCGCCATCAGCACCGTGGACGAGCCGTGCCCGCACCCGATGTCGGCGACCCGCGCCCCGTCGCGCAGCTTCTGCTCGACGCCATCCAGCGCGGGCAGCCAGTCGGTGGTCAGGCTCGCCAGATAGCCCGGCCGGAAGAAGCGTTCACACCCCTCGAACACGTCCTTGTCGTGCTCGTGCCAGCCGACCCCCACGCCGGTACGGATCGCCTCGGTGATCTGTGGCAACGCCTGCAGCGAGCCGAGCGCGAGCTGGAACGCGCCGGGTACGAACACCGGCCCCTCGGGGTCGGTGAGCGCGAACGCCTGCTCCTCGGTCATCGAGTAGACGCCGTCGTCGTCGTACTGCACGTACCCGCCGGCGGCCTGGCCGCGCAGCCACTCCTCGACGTAGCGGGCGTCGGTGCCGGTGGCGTCGGCGAGCTCCTGCGGCGTCTGCGCCTTCTGCGCCAGGGCCCGGTAAAGGCCCAGCCGCTCCCCGATGACCACGCTGCCCGCGGCGATCGTGGCGCCCAGGTCGCCGACGAACTTGCCGACGAAGGCCATCAACTTGTCCTGATCCATCTCTGTGGCTCCTTAATGTTCTGCTGGTGGGATCAGGTTGGGGGCCGGGATTGCAATCGCGTTGCAACGACTCGGTACACGATGGGGGCATGCGGGGACATGCCGAGCACGACGGGGTCCGGATCGGCTACCGGGTCCTCGGGGACCCCGGCGAGCCGACCGTGGTCCTCATGCCGACCTGGTCGATCGTCGACTCGCGGCACTGGAAGGCCCAGGTTCCGTACCTGAGCCGGCACTTCCGGGTGATCACCTACGACGGGCCGGGCAACGGCCGGTCCGACCGGCCGGTCGATCCCGCCGCGTACAGCGACGACGCCCAGATCGCGCAGCTGATCGCCGTGCTGGACGCGACCGGCACGGATCGTGCGGTACTCGTCGGCCTCTGCACCGCGGCGTGGCGGGCCCTGGTCGCCGCGGTCCGGCACCCCGACCGGGTCGTGAGCGTCGCGGCGATCGGCCCGGCGGCTCCCCATCTCACCCCCGAGCTGCCCGAACGCGTGGAGTACGACTTCCGCGCGGAGCTCGACACTGACGAGGGCTGGGCCAAGTACAACCGGCACTACTGGCGGCGCGACTACCCGGGCTTCACCCGATTCTTCTTCGACACCGTGATCAGCGAGCCGCACTCGACCAAGCAGCGCGAGGACGCGCGGCACTGGGCCGCGCAGACCACGCCGGAGGTGCTGATCGCCAGCGTCGAGGCGGACGTGTGCGTCGACGACCGCGCCGGCGCCGAACGCCTGCTGCGGGCCGTCCGGTGCCCGGTCCTGGTGATCCGCGGTACGGACGACCATTGCCGCCCGGCCGAGCAGATGATCGGCGTGGCCGAGTTGACCGGCGCCCGGGAGGCCGTCCTGGACGGCGCCGGGCACCTGCCGCACACCCGGTGGCCGGTCGAGGTGAACCGCCTGCTGCGCGACTTCGTCCGCCCGCCGGCGCTGGCGCCGGCCCGTCGCGGGGGTAGGCGGGTCCTCTACCTGTCCTCGCCGATCGGACTCGGACACGTGGAACGGGACGTCGCGGTCGTCGAGGCGCTGCGCCGCGAACGGCCGGGCATCGAGGTCGACTGGCTCGCCCAGCACCCGATCACCGAGGTGCTGACCCGCCGCGGCGAACGGGTCCATCCGGCCTCGCGATTCCTCGCGTCGGAGGCCGCGCACGTCGACGCCGAGGCGGGGGTGCACGACCTGCACGCGTTCCAGGCGGTGCGGCGGATGGACGAGATCCTGGTCGCCAACTTCATGCTCTTCGCCGACCTGGTCGAGAACGAACGCTACGACCTCTGGGTGGGCGACGAGGCGTGGGAGCTCGACCACTTCCTGCACGAGAACCCGGGACTCAAGCGGGCGCCGTACGCCTGGCTCACCGACTTCGTGGGCTGGCTCGCGATGCCCGGCGGCGGTGCCGAGGAGGCCGAGCTCACCGCCGACTACAACGCCGAGATGATCGAGCACATCGCGCGGTGGCCGCGGCTGCGCGACCGGGCGATCTTCGTGGGCAACCCCTCGGACCTGGTCGAGGACCCGCTCGGCCCGGGCCTGCCGTCCGTGCGCGAGTGGACGCTGTCGCACTTCGACTTCTCCGGCTACATCGGGCCGCCGCTGGAGGCCGCGCCGCGCGAGGAACTGCTCTGCGTCGCCACCGTCGGCGGGTCCGGAACCGGCGAGGACCTGCTCCGCCGCGTGATCGCGGCCTTCCCGCTCGCCCGCCGGACGCTGCCCGGCCTGCGGATGATCGTCGTGGCCGGGCCCCGGATCGACCGCACCCGCCTCGGTGGGCACGAGGGACTGGAGATCCGCGGGTACGTGGACCGCCTCGACCGCCTCCTCGCGAGCTGCGACCTGGCGATCACCCACGGCGGCCTGTCGACCACGATGACGCTGACCGCGCACCGCCGCCCGTTCCTCTACGTGCCGCTGCGCAACCACTTCGAGCAGAATCGGCACGTCCGGCACCGGCTCGACGCGTACCGGGCGGGACGGTGCCTCGACTGGGCCGACACCGAACCGGAGGCGCTGGCGGCCGCGATCGTCGCCGAGATCGGCAAGCCGGTCGACTACCGTCCGGTGGAGACCGACGGCGCCGAGAAGGCGGCCCGGCTGCTGGCCGACCTGATCTGACCGGCCCTGCGCAGGGGAGCGAGCCAGCCGGTACGCCGCCCGGCGGCGAGCAGCGGGTCGATGATCCCGGCCGCGCGGCTGCCGTCGCCGCGGGCCTGCCAGGCGCGGGCCACCGAAACGTAGACGTCGGAGCCGTACAGCCAGGGCTCGTCGATCTCGCGTAGCGCGGCGTCCGCGTCGGCGAGCACGACGGCCGAGCCGGTCGCCTCCGCCAGCGGTGCCAGGCACCGCAGCCGGTACGCCGCCGTCCGGTGCGCCTCGCACCCAGCCAGCCCTCGCTCGAGCACCGGGATCGCGGCGGCCGTCTCGCCGGCGCCGAGCAACGTCGTGGCGAACATCGCCTGCACCGCGGCGGCGAACCAGGCGTGCGACTCCATCCCGGCCGCCCGGCGACCGTGCGCTATCGCGTCGCCGGTCCGCCCGGCCAGCCGCGCGATCCAGCCGAGGTGCGCGATGTACCAGGCGGTGTAGCTCGTGTAGCCGGAGCGCAGGTTGATCGCGATGGCCCGGCGCACCAACGCCTCCGCGTCCTCCCAGCGGCCCGCGGCCAGGTGCGGAAAGGACGACTCGAAGACGCACCACTGCAGGAGCCTGAGGTCGCCGGCCTGCCGGACCCGCGGCTCCATCTCGTCGAGCACCGCGGCCAGTTCGGCCACGTGACCCAGGTACGCGTGTGCCGTCTTGCGGGCGTCCCAGGCGGCCAGCTGCGCCGCCTCGTCACCGGAGGCGAGCGCGGCGTCCTGCGACCTCCGGGCGTGCCCGAACGCCTCGCCGAAGCGCAGCCGGTTGCAGTTCAGGACGGCGAGCCAGCCGAGCAGCCGGGCCTCCGT
This sequence comes from Actinoplanes sp. NPDC049118, assembly GCF_040648555.1. NCBI lineage: Bacteria > Bacillati > Actinomycetota > Actinomycetes > Micromonosporales > Micromonosporaceae > Actinoplanes > Actinoplanes sp. NPDC049118. The sequence goes on along the minus strand of NZ_JBEZDY010000037.1, from coordinate 9,304 downwards.
GCCGCGGTCTCCCAACTGCTCGGCGAGGCGCAACCCCGCCCGGATGTGGGCGACGGCACCGTCGACCGGTTGCCCGACACCCGTCCACGCCGGGCCGCCCAGCTCGTACAGGGCGGCCATCTCCAGCCTGCGGTCGCCGGTCTCCCGGCCCACGCGGACCGCGACGGTCTGATCGGCCAGCGCCTCCTCGAAGCGGAACGCCGTTTCGCGCACCCGGCCGCGGGCGAGGTGGCCGCGTCCGAGCAGCTCGGCGTCGCCGGCCCGGTCCGCGGCCTCGATCGCGTGGTCGTAGAGGGCCTCGGCGTCGGCCATCGCGTACCGGTCGGCCGCGCGCTGCCCTGCGGCCAGCCACGCCCGCGCGGCGCGGCGATCGTCCCCCGCGGCCGCCGCGTGCCCCGCCACCGCTTCCGGGTTGCCGCCCAGCAGGTCGGCCGCGCGCTGGTGGTAGGCGATCCGCGTCGGCGCGGGCGTTGACTCGTAGAGCACCTCCTGGACAAGATCGTTGGCGAACTCGTACGCGGGCCCGGCGACGACGGTCAGGCGCGTCCGCAGCAGCCACTCGCAGCGCCGGGTGGTCTCCTGCACCGCCTGCCCGAGCAGCCCCGCGACGGTCGCCGGCGCGAACGACGGTCCCAGCACCGCCGCGGCGCGCAACAGCTCCTCGGCGTGCGCGCCGGCCCGCTGCACCCGGGTGAGCACCCCGGCCCGCAGCGTCTCCGGTACCCCCGGCTCGCCAGCCGTGAGGGCGCGGAGGCTCTCCACCACGAACAACGTGTGGCCCCGGGTACGCCGCTCGATCTGCCCGGCGTGCTCGGGATGCCCCGCCGCGGTGGCCAGCGTCGTGATCGCGGCCGTGTCCAGCGCGGGAAGCTCCACCGTCCGGGCGACCGGCCGCAGCGTGGACAGCGCCCGGCGGCCCTCGCCGTCGCGCACGGTGGCGACCACCAGCAGCCGGGCGTCCTCGACGTGCCGGGCCAGGTAGTGCAGCAGCTCCACCGTCGCGGTTCCCGCGTTCTGCAGGTCGTCGACGCTCAGCAGCAGGGCCTCGTCCCGGGCGAGCCGCCGCAGGAACGTGACCACCGCGTCGTAGGCCCGCCGCCGCTGCGCATCCGGGCTGCCGCGCTCCTGCGGTGCCGCACCCAGCAGCGCGGCGGCCTCGGGCACCAGCGCGGCCAGCGCCCCCGCGCGGTCGGCGGCGGCCGCCCGGATCCGCTCGGCGGGCAGCGTGACGACCAGCTGCGTGAGCGCCTCGACGATCGGCTGCAGGAACAGCGAACGTTCGGCCTCGTAGCAGCGGGTGGTGACCACCCGCCCGGCCGGCGCCGCCTGCCGGGCGAGCTCGTCGGCGAGCCGGGTCTTGCCGATGCCGGCCTCCCCGCCGATCAGCACGACCGCGCCGCGCCCGGCGCAGGCGTCCTGCCAGGACCGGGCCAGCACCGCCAGCTCCCGCTCGCGGCCGGCCAGCCCCGTGGTCACATTGCCGCGGGGCCGGGCCGCGTCGCCGCGCAGGATGGCAACGTGCAGGGCCCGGGTCGCCGCGGACGGGTCGATACCCAGCTCGTCGGCGAGGGCCCGGCGCAGGCCCTCGAAGGCCGCGAGCGACCGGACCGGTTCGCCGAGGGCGTCGTGCGCCCGCATCAGCGACCGGCAGGCCTCCTCGTCGAACGGGTCGTCGGCCAGCGCCTCCGACGCCGCGTCGCGGGCCAGCGCCGGCAACCCGGTGCGCAGCCCCGCCTCGGCGATCACCCGGCGGATCCGGCGCAGCCGCTCCGCATGGTCGGTGCGGGCCGCGCGCACCCAGTCGGCCTCCGGCTCGTCGGCCAGCAGCATCGCGGGCCCGAGCGTGCCCGCCGCGGCCTGCGCCGCGGCGCGGGCCAGGGCCGGCTCGGGCGCGAGCCGGCTCTCCGCGTCCGCCAGCAGAAGCTCGGCCTCGTGCACATCCGTATCGACGTCGTCGCCGAGCCGGTACCCGGTCCGTCCACCCACGAGCACGCCGGCTCCGAGCACGGCGCGGACCCGGCTGACCAGCGTGGCGACGTTCTCCGCCGGTCGCCGCGGCGGCCGGCCGGGCCACAGCACGGCCACGATCCGGTCGACCGTGACGACCCGGCCGCGGGCGGTCGCGAGCAGCGCCAGCAGCATGCGTGCCTTTCGGCTGCCGATCTCGGCGGCGGACCGCATCCGGCCGTCGCGGGTGACCACCAGTGGCCCCACGAGCTGAATCCGGAGTCGGCCCATGCCGCCTTAGTACGCCCGGCCCCTGCCCTGGTCAACCCGCATGCCGCAATGCGACTGCGACGGCGCACGGGCCGCCCCGCGCGGCGACTAACCTGTCGCGATGGCCGACGACTTCACCGCAACCCGGGTGGAGATCTGCTGCACGGCCCAGCCGTTGCCGTCGGGGTCCTCGAAGAACACGAACCCGACGTTGTCCAGAGCGGCGCCACCACGGGCCAACCGGTCGGCATCGCCGTCGAGCACCGTCACGTCGCCGGCCGCGACGCCGCGCTTGATGAGTTCGGCGTGCGCCGCGACGACGTCGGACACCACCAGCTGCAGGCCGCGCAGCGAGCCGGGCGGCATGTGGGGGACCACGCCCTCGCCGATGACGACCGAGCAGCCCGAACCCGGCGGGGTGAGCTGGACGACGCGCCGGCCCTCGCCGATGCGCCTGTCGTGGTCCACGTTGAAACCGAGCTGGTCGGCGTAGAAGGCCTTGGCGCGGTCGATGTCGCTGACGGGAACGATCACGACCTCGAGGGTCCAGTTCACGGGTGCTCTCCTTCTCGGCGACGGTCCGCGGCGGGGTACCGCAGGCTCGTACCCCTGGGTCGGAGCCGGCGGCCGCTCCTCGACGTGGAGCACCGTTAATTCGCTGGCGGATGTGCAAGGTGTTGCGCAAACTGTGTTCCAGCGTTGACGAGAACGGCGAAGGCGCCGTACCGAATTCTCGAGAGGAGTTGAACCGTCATGTCGCAGCGACCCAATCGCGGGATCGCCATTCCTGTCACGGCGGTGAAACTGCACCCGGGGCGGTGGAGCGGGTAGCGCAGCAACAGCTGTGTCTTCGCCGCCCAACTCGAGTCGAGGCCAGGGCGGCTTTTTGTTGTCCCGGATTCCAATGGCTGTTTGGTAACTCAACAGTGGATGGCATGACACGCCAGCGAAGCAGAACGGGATCTGCGCCTGTCTTGTAAACAGGAGGAAGCCGGTTCGAGGCCGGCCGCTGGCTCTTTCGTCTCGCCGTAGCTTGGCGGGAGTTTCGTTCCCATGGCGCAGTTGGAGAGCGCGCGACGCTACGAACGTCGAGGTCGCAGGTTCGAGTCCTGCTGGGAACACGCAAGCCGATCGATCCGGCGTCGCCCAACGGCAGGGCAGCGGACTGTTAATCCGTACGGTGGTGGTTCGAATCCACCCGCCGGAGCTGGCACATGCCCGCGTAGCTCAGCTGGAAGAGCACCGGTCCTACAAACCGGCTGTCCCAGGTTCAAGTCCTGGCGCGGGTACGACCCTCAGCCCGGTCGACCGGCTTCCGCCGGCGGCCAGGGCGCCGGGAGACCGGCCGGGACGGGTAGCCCCCGTACCCGGCCGCATGGTGATCGTGGTGTACCGGTGGTGCACACCAGGTTGTGGCCCTGGAGGACGCGGGTTCGACTCCCCGCGGTCACCCCAAGCGATAGCGCCGACGTCGGGGCTGAGAGGGTTCGAATCCCTCCTATCGCGCGTATCAGGTCCAAATGCCATCCACGGGAGTGTTACCGGCACCACGGCGGGTCCTGCTCGGCCGTAGGCTGGGGGAGACGAGCATGAACACCGAGTCCGCCGCACCGCCTACGTTCGTGGTGATCCGTGGGAACTCCGGCAGCGGCAAGACCACCGCCGCCCGCGAGATCCGCCGCCGCTACGGCCGCGGCTGCGCCCTGCTCGAGCAGGACCATCTGCGTCGCATCGTGCTGCGGGAACACGACAGCAGCCAGATCGGGCCCGTCGCGCCGGCCTTCATCGCCGCTACCGCCCGCACCGCGCTCGACCTCGGCTACCACGTCGTGCTGGAGGGCATCATGCACACCGCCCGCTACGCGACCGCGCTGCGCCGGCTCATCGACGAACACCCCGGGCCGAGTCACGTGTACTACCTCGACGTGGGGTTCGACGAGACCGTCCGCCGCCACCGGCGGCGCTCCGAGCCGATCGACGTCACCGCCGAACAGATGCGCGAGTGGTACACCGCTCGGGACCTGCTCGGCGTCGACGGTGAACAGGTCATCGCCGAGACCTCCGACTTCGAGCGGACCGTCACCACGATCCTGCACGCCAGCGGCCTCGCACACACCGCGGCGCTGACGCCGTGCCCGTTGCGCTGCCGGCACTGCGCCGATGACACGACCCGGCCCGCGCCGTCCACCGATTGAGCAATGTCTATCTGATTCGACTCGCGGGTGTTAGCTTCACTGGCGCCCGCGGACCTGCCGCCGGGTGACGCTGCGGGGGTGCGGGTGTCGGCACAATCCACCACGGTGGACGACGCGCCGGTCGAGCCGGTCGTGGACCGTCAGCCGCTGCGGCGCCTGCGGGCGGTCACCCGGCACGAATGGGTGGCGGCCTGCGTCTCGGCGCCGCTGCTCGCGGTGGCGATGATCTGGCTGCTCCCGCCGTACGCGCTCTGGGTCATGTCGGCCGGAAGCGTTCCGCTGAGCGCCGCCGATCCGGCGCACACCATCATCGGCGACGGCGGCGACCCGAGCGGTCAGGCCTGGCTGATCGCCTGGAACGGTCACGCGCTCCGGCACGGCCTCGGCGGCCTCTGGGACACCAACGCGTTCTACCCCGAGACGTACGGGCTCGCCTTCACCGACAGCCTCCTCGGGTACGCACCGGCCGGCCTGATCGGCAGCGGGCCGGCCGCCGCCGTCCTGCGCTACAACATCGTCTTCGTGCTGGCCTTCGCCCTCGCCTACCTGGGCGGCTACGCCTTGGTCCGGCAGCTCGGCGCCGACCGGATCGGCGCCGCCGTGGCAGGGGCGGTGTTCGCCTACGCGCCCTGGCGGTATGGGCACGACGGGCACCTGAACATCCTGTCGAGCGGCGGGATCGCGCTGGCCGTCGCGATGCTCGCCCGCGGGCACGGCTGGTCGCTCACCCACGGCTACCGGCCGCGGCGGACCCGGCCCGGCTGGGCGCTCGCGGGCTGGCTGGTCGCCGCCTGGCAGATCACCCTCGGCTTCGGCATCGGCCTGCCGTTCGCCTACCTGCTCGCGGCCGCCTGCCTGGCGGCCGCCACGGGCTGGCTGATCACCGGCCGTCCCGCGCTGGACCGGCGCCTGATCCTGGCCGACGTCGCGGGCGGTCTCGCGTTCGCCGCGGTCACCGGCTATCTGGCCCAGGTCTACCTGCGCGTCCGCGAACTCCATCCCGAGACCCCACGGTCCTGGGAGTACGTCGCGCTGTTCTCGCCCACCTGGCGCGGCCTGCTGGCGGCCCCGCGCCCGTCGCTGCCCTGGGGCGCCTGGCACGAGCCGGCCCGCGCCGCGATGGGAAACGCCGCGAACGAGAAGGTCCTGCTCTGCGGCTTCGTGCTGTACGCGCTGGCCGCCGCGGGCCTGTTCGCCTCGATCTGGACCGTGCGGCAGCGGGTGCTGCTCGGCGCCGCCATCGTGGCCGGGGTGCTGCTCGCGCTGGGCACCAACGGCCCGCTGTACCAGTACCTCTTCCTGTACCTGCCCGGCTTCGACGGCGCCCGTACCCCCGGCCGGCTGATCCTCTGGCCGACGCTGCTGCTGGGGGTCCTCGCCGCGGGCCTGATCACCCACCTGAGCCGCCGGGCCGCCGCGCTCACCCGGCCCGAACACGCCCGCACCGCCGCCCGGGTCGTCGCCGTGCCCCTGCTGGTCGCGGTCCTGTTCGAGGGCATGCCGAAGCTCGACCACGTGGTAGTGCCCGCCGCCCCCGCGGCGCTGGCCGCGGCGCCGGCCCCGCTGATCGTGCTGCCGTCCGACGAGGGCATCGACCTGAACATCGCCCTGTGGTCCACCGCCGGCTTCCCCACCACGGTCAACGGCGCCGCGAGCATCAATACCCCCGGCCACCAGGCGATTCGCGACCTGATGCAGACCTTCCCCAGCGCGCCCAGCCTGGACCGCCTGCGCGAGCTGGGCGTACGCAGCGTCGTCGTGATCCGCGACCGGGTCGTCGGCACCCCGTTCGAGGCGGTCCTCCGCGCCCCGCCCGCACCCGGGGTCACCCGCCGGGACATCGGCCCGGACATTCTCTACACCTTGGACTGACCGCTCACGGCGTGTCCCTGTCGAGGTCGGCGCAGGTCCGTTCGTGGGGCAGCAGCGGCCGGAGCGTCACCCAGAGGACCTCGCCGCCGGAAACCCACTGGGCGGTGCCGGTAGCCTCCGCGGGCACGCCGGTGAGTGGCGTGCACACGCCGACGTACGTCCGGACGCCGGCCACGAGCTCCGTTCCTCCCGGCCACGGCCGGGCCGCCGCCTGACTCTCCCGGCTGCCGTACCCACCGCCGACGAGCGCGGCATACGTCGCCGGCCGGTACGGGGTGCTCGCCGCGCCGCCGACCAGGGCATTCAGCGTCCGTCGGAACCGGACGATCCGGCCGCGCCGGCCGCCCTCTCCCGTCCAGGGACTCGTCGCGGTCGTGGTGTACGTCCGCCCGCCCGATCGCAGCGTCACCACCGGCAGCGAACCGTCGGTGGCCTCGACCGGCGAGGACAGGTGGCGGTTGCCGGCCAGGCCGGCCTCGTGGGCCAGGCGGTAGAGGTACCGGTACTCGTCCGGCGTGAGGGTGTGTTCGGCGGCCCGTTGCAGCGCACCGTCCTGGCCGGCCGGGACGACCACCCGGCCGCCGCCCAGGATGGTGACCTCGGGTATCTCCGCCCGCTCGGCGGGCCCGACCAGGCTCCGCCACTCCTTGACCTGCAGCACGGCGGCGCCGGGATCCACGGGCGGGTCGGGCACCCGCGGGTACGGCGCGTGTATCGATCCGGTGAGCATGGCGAGGACGGCCACGGCCTCGCCGGCGAGAGTAAGCAGGCGCACCCCCGTCCGACGCCCACCCCGGGACCCCCGGTTCCCTTTACCGCTCTTCGACGCTCGTGGTGCCGCCCGTTGGCGAACGCGCGATCAGGGCTTCGCCGTCAGCGCCGCGCGGGTACGGTATTGGTGATCAGGGCATTCTTCATAAAGTACGCAAAGAGATCCTAAGCCGTTCGGAACGGCTGGGAGCCTGCCCGCGTGGGGGTCCGGTCATGTTCCACATTTCCGCCTATCGGCGCCGCCTGGGACTCGCGATGGCTGATGCCGGTCGTAGCGTGATGTCTTCGTCGTCGGCCTTGTTGGTCGTGGCGGTGTTGGGTGTGACCGTGGCGGCCGTCGCCGCCGTGTTGTCGCCGTCGCCGACGCTGGCGTTCAGCATGATGGCGGCCGGACCGTGCCTGGCCGTCGGCGCCTCCAAGCCCCGGGCCGTCGCGGCCATCGGCGCCTACGCGGTGGTGCTGACCATCTGGATCTCCACGGCCAAGGGGCTGTGGGACATGACCGCGGAGACGAAGCGCCTACTGCTGATCATCGGGGTCTCCGCGCTGTGTATCGGCCTGGCGCGCAGCCGGCAGGTCGCGGAGGAGCATGCGATCGAGAGCCGGGCGAGGCTGGCGGAGATCGTCCGCTCGTCCGGCGACGCGATCATCACCTCCGCCCTGGACGGCAGCATCACCGCCTGGAATCCGGCCGCGGAACGAATCTACGGATATACGGCGCAGGAGGCGATCGGGCGCAGTATCGCGATGCTCGGCGTCACGCAGGAAGAAATCGCACTGATGGCGCGGATGACTCGCCACCATCACATCGACGACTTCGTGACCGAGCGGAAACGCAAGGACGGCGGTCCCGTGCCCGTGTCCATCAGCATCGTCGGCCTGCTCGACCGCGGCGGGCGCATCTTCGAGGTCTGCGCCACCCATCGGGATCTCACCGCGCAGCGGTCCATGGAGGCCCGCGAACGGCTGATGAGTGAGCGCTCGGCCCAGGCCGAACGCCTCGAGAGCCTGGGCCGGCTCGCCGGTGGCGTGGCACACGACTTCAACAACCTGCTCGCGATCATCCTCAACTACACCGACTTCGCCATCGAACAGGGCGCCGGCGAGGGCAGTGCGCAGGACGACCTCAACCGGGTACGCGGGGCGGCGGACCGCGCCCGGATGCTCTGCCGCCAGCTGCTGATCTTCGCCCGGTGCGAGCCGACCGACGCCGAACCGATCGATCTGAACCTGATCCTCGCCGACTCCCGAGACCTGCTCGCCCCGATGCTCGGCGAACACATCGAGCTGACCGTGCACCGGGCGAAGGAGCCCCTGATGGTCGCGGCCGAACGGACCAAACTGGACCAGGTCCTGCTCAACCTCATCATCAACGCGCGCGACGCCATGCCGCACGGCGGCAGCGTCGCCGCGGAGGTCAGCGCCGTCGAGATCGACCGGGGACACCTCGGCGTGCACCCCGGGATACGACCCGGGCACTACGCCGAGCTCCTGGTCCGCGACACCGGCGAGGGTATGGCACCGGAGATCGCCGCCCACATCTTCGAGCCGTTCTTCACCACCAAGTCCAAGGACCGCGGCACCGGCCTGGGCCTGGCCACCGTCTACGGCATCGTCACCGAGGCCGGCGGCGACATCGCCGTCGAGTCCGAACCCGGCGTCGGCACCACGTTCCGGCTGCTACTCCCGATCGCCGCCGACACGGCCGGCCAGGCCACCGAGTCGGCGCCGACGCGCCCGCCCGTCGCGCACGGCCAGCACGTGCTCGTCGTCGAGGACCAGGACGACGTCCGGGACCTGGTCGTGCGGATCCTCAAGGAGCACGGCTACGCGGTCACCGCGGCCGGCGACGGACCGAGTGCCCTGGAGCAGGTCGAGCACAAGCGCTTCGATCTGCTGCTCACCGACGTCGTCATGCCTGCCATGCCCGGCCCGACGCTGGCCAATCTCATCCAGCAGAGCCAGCCCCGGCTGCCCGTTCTCTTCATGTCCGGGTACACCGAGGGCCTGCTGAGCGCCGATCACGGCGTCGACCGAGAACTCGCACTGATCCAGAAACCCTTCACCGCCGACGAGCTGCTGGACCGGATCCACCACGTGCTGGCCGTCTCCGCACCCGAAACCGCCGGGCGACGCTGACCTCCTGGTGCCCGCGTTACAGCAGTGGCTCGATGTGGCGGCTGGGTAGTGGTCCGGGGCGGGCCATGTAGTAGCCCTGGCCGAGTTCGACGCCGAGGGAGCGGAGTTTT
>NZ_JBEZDY010000036.1:4919-89256 GCF_040648555.1 Actinoplanes sp. NPDC049118 | reverse complement strand
GTGCCTTCGACTCTGCCGGAGCGGCCCAGGGCACGCCTGAGCTCAAGTGCCCGATCATCTCGGGACCAAGGTCCCGACCTCAGCGGGCCGGTCGGAGTCGTCGCAGCTCAGCCCGCCAGTTCGCAGGCTCGTTCGAGAAGGTATGGAGTTGAGCCGAGCGGTCCTGGGCGATTCACCCCCTCATGAGTGACCGGCCCACGACGGCGCCGCCTCGGCTGCCTCCTGGGGAGATCGTGTGCACTTGGCTGCCCTCTGTGTCATCAAGCTGCCGTCCTTACTCCACGGCGGTCCAGCCAAGCCGGAGTGATAAACGATGACTCTGGTTTGTATCAGTTGTGTTAGTTACCGTCCGGTAGCCGCGACGTTTCATGGATGTCACGAGGGGATCGCGCTGAGCCGACGGAGGCCCGACATGTCCATCCGCACCCGCATAACCGCCGCGTTACTGACGGCATCGGTCGTGGGCGCGGGCGTCGCCCCGCCCCCGGCCGGGGCTGCCGACAATGTCGTCACGTCCCGAGGGATCGAGATTCCTGCCTTCTATACGCCGCCCGCAACGCTACCGGCGGACAACGGCGCGTTGATCCGCACCGAGCCCCTCCCGCTGGCCCTGTCACTGCCGGGCATCAACGGCCGACTGCCCGGCAACGCAACCCGGATCATGTACAAGTCCACCGACTCGGGCGGCAAGCCGGTCGCCGTCACCGGTGCCTACCTCGAACCGGCCGCTCCCTGGCTGGGGCCGGGACCGCGCCCGCTGGTCGTCTTCGCACCCGGCACCATGGGCCAGGGCGACCAGTGCTCCACCTCGCTGGCCCTGCAACGCGGCCTGGTCCTCGGTATCGGTCAGGAACAGTCCACCGTGTCGATCGGCTACGAGATCCTCGCCATCTACGGGCTCCTCGCCAAGGGCCTCGCCGTCGTCGAGACCGACTTTCCCGGGCTCGGCGCCACCGACCGGCTGCACACCTTTGTCAACCGCCTGGACTCCGGGCACGCCGTGCTGGACGCCGCTCGGGCGGCCAAGGCGCTCCCGGACACGTCGGTCACCGCCAACTCCGCCGTGGGCCTCTACGGGTACAGCCAGGGCGGAGGCGCAGTGGCCTCGGCCGCGGAACTGCAGTCGTCATACGCGCCCGACGTACGGCTGAGGGCCACCTATGCGGGCGCGCCGCCGGCCAACATCACCGACGTCACGGCGGGGATCGACGGCACCGAGCTGGTGGGTACGCTGGGCTGGTCGGTGAACGGGTTCGTCCAATCCGAGCCGGACCTGCGACCGCTGCTCGACCGGCACCTCAACGACACCGGCCGGGCCGTGCTGAAGGACCTCTCCACCATGTGCGCCGGTGACGCGCTCCTCACCTACGCCAACCAGCGCAGCTCGACGTGGACGGCGAACGGCAAGTCCATGGTCGACATCATCCGGACCGAACCCCGCTGGCAGAGATACATCGACGCGCAGCTCATCGGCACCCGCAAGCCGGCCGGCGTCGTCCGGGTGGCCACCGGCGTCAACGACAATGCCGTACCCCACGCCCAATCCCGTACCCTCGCCGTCGACTGGTGCCGACTCGGCGGCGACGTCGTCTACGCCCCGATCGTCCTGCCCGATGCCGGCAGCCCGGTGCTGAACCACGCCGGAGCGTACCTGGCCGACCAGGGCCCGGCCGTGGACTGGCTCACCCACCGGCTCGCGGGCCTGCCGGCGTTGTCCACCTGCACGATCCTGCCCCTCCAGCCGTAGTCCGGCGGGGTGCTGCACGCCGGAGGCCTGACTCACCGGCGTGCAGCCCTCCCCGCCAGCGGCGACAAGGCTCCGGGCCGGAGATTCACCACCGGCTGGGGTCCTTCGACGGCCCGGTCGCCAGCAGGCAGCAACATCACCCCAGCACGCCGCCACTCACCTCGCCTTAGCGAACATGGCGATCACCCGGGCGCAGGCTGCCGGGCCGCTCAGGCCCGATCTCGAACGGGACGCCACAACACGCCAGCTGCCAGTGGTCCATCCACATGTTGATCTTTATGCGAAAGGCGTGACACGCCGCGCCCGCTCGAGAGGCGGCGGGCGCAGAATCGCTCGGACGGCGGCAGATGTGCGAGCACGACCTGGCGGGGAGAGGGGCATGCGGCACGGACGACGGGAAGGGATTGGCTCGGCGACGTCACCCAGTACGGCGCAGGTCGGAGCTGACTGATCATGACGGGTTACAGCGGGAGCAGATTCTGGACGAGTCGGTGTCTCACCTGCCACTGGTCATCGTCGCCGGACGGCCAGGGGAAGCCGCCTTCGCTGAAGACCCAATTCAGGTACGACACGAAAGGCATGGTGGTCTCCCAGCTGAAGAGCCCGTCGACGCACCCGTCCGGGAGGACGAAGCCGTACGGTTCGCCTCCGCTGACGTTGTCCTTGTGGAAGCGGTCGGGCGCGACGGGGAGCACGAACACGCCGTTGTCGGGGTATTCAGCCTGCCGCTCGTTCCAGTCCGCCCACTCGTCCTCGATATACCTACGAGGTGACTGCCCGGCGGGATACCGGGTCGCCTCCAACTCGATCACGAGCGGGTCAGCGCTCGCCGAACTGGACCACGCCGGGTGGGTGCCCACCAACCAGACGTCCCCGACGATGCGCACCCAGGAGGACAGCGTCATGGGTACGGCGCCGAACCGTTGCTCCAGCCAGTCGACGTAGGCCGCCGCATTCACGGTTGGTGGGGTATGCGGTTGTAGAGGCGTCTGCTCGTCGTCGTTGGCGTGGAAGCGGTAGCCGTCACTCGACAACCGGTCGACGATCGCCTCGATGTTCTGACGGGCGCGGCGCGCCATCTCGTCGCAGACCAGCTGCGCCTCCTGCGCCGATTCAGGCTCCCGAGCCGCGCCTCCAAGCTGGCGCAACTCCTGCCAGACCTGCTCCCGTTGCCCCTGCTGGTACCGGCTGAGCCAGCGCGGCGAAGACGTCATGCCGCGATCTTCTCAGACACGCTCCGCACCAACGGTGACAGCTCGCCCATTGAGCACCACAGGTGAGCGGGTTTCGGCACACGCAGAGCTGCGGGACCGGGTCCGCCGTCAAGCCGACCGTTAGATCGCGGAGATCGAGCGGCTGGCGGCGGACCCGCGGCCCGGGCTACTGCTCGTCGAGCAGGTCGCGCAGCTCACGCAACGCTTCGCGGAGCCGGTCGGCGAACGTGTACATCATGCCGGCGACCGGGCGAGGTGTGCTGAGGTACAGGTTGAACCGGTCCGGCAGTAGCACGTACGCGATCCCGATGCAGCGACTGCTGGTGGCCCCGAACCCGAAGTAGCGGATGCTGGTCGACGGCGCCGAGCTGGTGCTCAGATAGTCGTCGCGCATCGTGAGCCACCCCGGAGTCTCGTACAGCCGGGACGGCTCGGGCACGCCGAGCGCGTCCCCACGCCACTTCTGAATCAGCTGCAGCTGCCACAGGTGCTGCTCCGGTGCCGCACCGGCCTGGCACTGCTTCGCCCGTTCGACATGTTTGTCGGCCGCGGCCCGGAACGCTGCCCGCCGCTCGTCGGGTGACGCGGCGGGGTCGTCGATCGTGGACACGAACCGCAGCACCTCGGGCGTGACGACGCGCATCGCCTCGGTCCGCCCGCGCCGGTACTGGCGGGTGGCGATGGACTCGTAGGTGGCACCGATGAGGCCCTTGGCCCGCTGGTGCGCGAGCTGGTAGGCCATCTGCACGAACGCGTCCGGCGACATCCGTAGCCGCTTGACCTCGTCCACCCCGAACTCGTCGAAGGACAGGGTCACGGTGGCGGTGTCCGCGCCGTACTGGGCGAACGACCGTGCCGCGGCGGCGATGTCGGCCCGCAGCGCGTCGTCGAGCACGAACGTGACCGGCTCGATCGCCGGCACCCCCTGCGCCGCCGCACCGGACTGCGCGGCGTGCTCCTCAGGCGACGCGGCGAGCATCGCGTCGACGAAGCTGAGGATGGTGGTGCCGTCCAGCTCGCAGTGCTCGACATTTATGCCGGCCGTGCCGTCGGCGAACACGATGAGCGACACCGCCTTGTCGAACCACCGGTTGCCGCTGTCGCCGTGCAGCAACTGATCGCAGGCCGCCAGGTCGTCGGCCGGTGTCAGGTCCTCCAGGCACACGCAGAACAGCGCCGTCTCGATGGTGTCAAGCGCCGCCGTGTTGATGGGATCCAGGGCCGCCAGCCGGTCCCTGGCCGCCGCCCACTCGGCCCGGGCCATCGTGGTGAGATGACCGGCCGCGGTGTCCGTCGTGGCCCGCGCGGCACCGGCCTTGCGCACCTCACGCAGGCCGGCCGCCAGGTCGTCGAGGGAGTACGGGCGCCCGTCCGGACCGATCACGTTCATCCGGTACGCGTTGCCGCGCTGGAACACCACGATGTGCCGCGCCGTCGACGGGCCCGGCCACTCGTCGCTGTACGGCGCTCGGACGGTGTCCTGCACCGGCCCCGGGATGCGGGTGGTGGAGAACAGGAACTTGTGCTGCTCCATGGACAACGGCTTCCCGCGAGTCGCGATCGGCGGGATGCGTTCGTCGTCGAGCTGAGTCTTGTAGTTGACGGCGGCGGCGATGAGCCCCGCCGCGCGCTCCACCTGCGGCTCGGCGAATCCGTCCAACCGGGTTTCGCGGAACAGGAAGAAGAAGTTGGCGTTCAACGCGATCCGGTCCCGGCGACCGAGATAGCGCGCCGGCCAGAACGCGTCCAGCCAACTGTGCGTGGCCGGATCCGCGTTGTACCGCACCAGATCGGCGTGCAGCTTCGGCCCCGGACCCTCGGGCCGTCCGAACTCCCGCACCGCGGCCTCGGTGTCGGCGAACTCCTCCTCCGTCAGCAGCGGCGCAGACCATTCGAGGAACCGGGCGCAGGTGTCCTCCAGCGCGGGCAACGGCACCCGCGACAGCGTGTCCTCGTTTTCGAACGTGCTCACTCGGTCTCCTCGAATTCGGTGCTCATCGGGCGGCCTTCTGGGTCATCGACTCGTCGATGTCGAAGGTCAAGGGGTCGGGAGTGCCGACGGGCCGGGAAACGTAGAGCTGAGCGTGCAACCAACCATCGGTCTCCAGACCCTCCGGATCAACACCGGCGGCGGACATCGTCTCCAGCACCTGCTGCTGTTCCCGGTCGGACGCGAAACGGCGCTGCCGGAACGTCCGGTCCACACGCATCGTTTGGTAACCGAGGGCCGCCAGGCGATCGGCGATCGGCTCGAACGGGAACATCCGCAGCACGAAATGCGCCATCCACGGCCGCCGGTCCCGGCGGGAGCCGACCACGCGCCCGAGCGTCCGGCCGGTGACGTAGCCGACGCATCCGGTGGAGATCACGATGTCGGCATCGGCGAACAGGGCGCGCTGTCTCGCCGTGGGTTCGCGCGCCTCCAGGTCGGCCCGCACGGCATCGTCGAGGAACCCGGCCGCCGATGCGTACCCCAGCGCCGGCCGGGACACGTCCAGCCCCACGAACCGGGCCGGGGACCCGTGCGACCGGACCAGCTCACGATCGCGCTCCAGCAGCTCTTGCCGGGTGCACCCGGTGTCGGCGTAGCGGTCGTACAGGTCGTCCATGGTGACGTCACAGCGCAGCAGCGCCGCGTTGACGCCGTAGGAGCAACCGACGTCGACGACGGTCGGGACGGCCACCTGCCGCGATTGGCGATACTGCCCGATGATTTGCTGGAAATAGGGCTTGGCGAGTTGGGGAATGCAATAGTCGAGTTCACGCAGGGTGTTGAAATAGGCGCGGGGATCGGGTTGCGTGTAGATGCCTTCGAGGGAAACTTTTCCGGTCTGGTCGAAACGCACGGGGCTCCTCGCGATCATTAGTCCAGCAACTGGTCGACCCGTACGGCTTTGCGTTCGGCGTCGAGGTGCGCGGGCAGGACCCGGCCGAACAGCTGCCGGGTACGGGCGACGCTGCCCATCACGCCGGGGCGCTCGGAGTAGGCGAAGATCGCTGAGTGCCGGGCGGTGGTGCCGCGTACCGCGCTCACCCGGTGCAGCGCGTACCGGCCCATGAACAGCTGGAGATCACCGGGGCGCAGCGTCAGGGCCCGCACCGGCGAGCGGTCGGCGTCGGTGAGCACCGAACGGACGGCGTCGAAGTTCTCCGCGCCCGCCGAACGGATGTTCGGGCAGTACTCGAAGACGCCGCCCTCCTCCGGCTCCTGGGTCAGCATGCTGACGGTGAACTCGTTGGTGTCGAAGTGCCACGGGTGTTCCATGCCGGGCTGCACGACGTTGAGCACCAGGGCGGACAGCGGGTCGGCGAGCTCGTGTAGCTCCGGCAGTTCGAAGCAGGCGGCGACGAAGCGAACGAACGACGGGTCGGTGTACAGCCGGTGGATGATGCTGTCGGTGGGGATCCGGTCGCGCGGGACGAACGCGTTGCCGCGCTGCATGACGATGCGGCCCGGGTGATCGGCCGGCAGGTCGGCGTCGAACGCGATGTTGTAGACGTTGGTCTCCTCAACGTCGTAGTACGCCAGCGGGGCGACCCCGGCACCTTCTCGCCGCAGCGCCTCCCGGCTGCCCGGCAGAATGAACTCCGGCAGCACGCTGCATCCGAGTTCGCGCAGTTCGGTGCGTGTTCGGGAAACGACGCGTTCCCATGCGTCGCTTCCCGGCTCGTCCACTGGATAGCGCGCGGTGTCCACAACATTCATTTGGGCAGGTCCCCTCCTTAAATGGTGGCGGCTTGAAGAAATGGGGAATCCTAACAAGACCTACCGGCGTCCAACTCCATGTTGGTTACATTGTTCACAGCGCCGGGGCCGGAGCGCGCCCGGCCGGATCAGCCCAAATATCGGTAGTCCGTCCGGGGTGGCCCTGGTGCCCGCCGGCTCGACCCGGCTGCGGAGCAGGTCGATCACGAAGCCTCTCGCCCGGGGATGCTGCGCGTGCGGTACCGCGAAGCGACGTGGAGATCAATTCCGTCAGGTCTGGCACGAGCCGGGGCGTTTGATCATCGGGTGCCGGACATCGGCCGGGTCATCGACCTGCTCGACGCGCTGAGCGCGCGCCGAACGACCGGGGATCCAAGCGCCGCCCAGGGCCGGGCGGTCCTTGACGGGATTCCCACCCGGCACTGCCCGGACGATGGCAGGCTGGTCTTTGTACCCTTTGCCCGCGTTGTGCCGCCACGGCGACGAGCTCCGGCGCCAAGGGACTGACGAGGGGGTGCTGATGGCAACCATCGCAACATTGGCAGCGAGCCTGGAACAGCAGCTGAACAACAAGTCGAGCTTCATGGCGGTCTCCACGCGTGTGCTGCTGAGGACCGGCGTGAGCATCCGCGACCCGAAGCCCGCCCAGAACGCGGATGCCGCCGTGGTGACGAAGGTGCGCGCGGCGCTCGCCGACATGGGATACCAGTTCTAGGCCAGGAGGCATCCGATGACTGACACCGCATTGGCGCGACACGCTAGCAGCGGCCACTCCGGCTCCACCGACACCGCTACCGCGGTACGCGATGTGCTCGGGCAGCTGAACCACATCGATGCGGGCGCGGTGCTGTTCTTCGCCGGGCCCGACCATGACGGCACCCTGATCGCCGCCGAGTTCGCCAACCGGTTCCCGGACGTACCCACGATCGGCTGCAGCACCGCGGGCGAGTTCGATCAACGGGGGATGAGTGAGGGAGGCCTCGCCGCGGTGGCTCTGCCCACGTCCGTGGTCAGCCGCGCCGCCGCTGTGCTCGCCGAGCTCGGCGGCGATGTGAAAGCCGGGGTGGCCGCCGGGGTTCGGGAGCTGGAGAAGCAGCTCGGTACCGCGCTGCGCGACCTGGATCCCGAGCGGCACGTCGGCCTCATGCTGATCGACGGTGCGCACGCCGTCGAGGAGCAGGTCAACGAGGCACTGGGCGACGCGGCGCCGCTGCTGTCCTTCGTCGGAGGCAGCGCCGCCGACGACATGAAGTTCGCCGAGACGCCCGTGTACTGCGGCTCCGCCGTGTCGGCGAACGGCGTGGCGCTGCTGATACTGGAGTTGTCGGTCCCCTATGCGATTGTCAAGACGTCCAGCTTCGAGCCCGCCGGCCGCACGTTTGCCATCACCAAGGCGGACGACCAGCTGCGTATCGTCCGGGAGATCGACGGCCGCCCGGCCGCGGACGTCTACGCCGAGGCCCTGGGGGTGACCGTCGGCGAGCTCGACTTCGGCACGTTCGCGGCCAACCCGGTCGGCCTGATGATCGACGGGAAACCGTGGGTGCGGTGTGCCCAGGCGGTCATCGAAGGAAACGGGATCAAGTTCGCCTGCCAGATTCTCGAAGGCATGGACGTCGAGTTGCTCAAGCCGACCGACATGGTGCGTGACACGACCGAGGCCATGCGCGAGGCGGTCGACAACGTGGGCGGCCACGCCTCCGGCGCGGTGCTGTTCAACTGCGCCTACCGCAAGCTGCAGATCGGCGCCGAGCATCTGGAGGAGAAGTTCATCGACAGTCTCGGCGACACTCCCTCCGCCGGGTTTCACACATTCGGCGAGAGCTGGCTGGGCAACATGAACTACACCCTCACCGGAGTCGTCTTCGGCTGACCGGCTGAATGAACGACCGCCCCGAAGGGCAAGCGGGCCGTTGTTACCGTTGCCGACGTGAATCCCCGTCAGGCCTGGATGGCGCTGCCCCGCCGGACACGACTCGAGGCGGTCCATCAGGCGAAGCAGGGCCGGGCGCACTCCGCCGCGGGCGTGCGCGTGGCGGCAATGGCCTGGGGCCGATACGCTCCGCGCCTGATTGTGATGCGGGTGAGCATCGGGCTCGTCGTGGCGTTCGCCGTGTTCCTGGTTCCCCTCGTCAACGACTGGCCCTTCGCGGTCGCCGTCCTGGGTCTGCTCCCGATGGTCGCGGTCATGGTGGGCGAGGGGTACGCCCAGCGCCGCTGGGAGGGGTGGCATCGCATGCTCGGCCCGGTCAACGGGCGCAGGGTGCTGCTCGACCAGGCGGGGACGGCGCAGCCGCTCGAGGTGGGCCGGTCGTTCGTCGCCCGATGCGCCGTCCCCGGCTACCTGCTGCTGGCCGTCGCGGGCCCTGCCGCGATCGAGCTGACCGGTGGGCACTTCGGTGCCGCGGTCCTCCTCGCGGCGGCGGCGGTCGGGCTGGCGTGGCGGGCGTACCGGCGGTCCCGGCGCCTGGCCCAGCCCCCGCTGCGCATAGACCGCAGCGGGGTGACGTTCCGCAACCTGGGGTGGGCGATCCCGTGGTCGGCGATCGCGTCCTGCGAACTGACGGACCAGGGTGACCGGACGGTGTCCCGACAGTACGGCGCGAGGACCACGGGGGTCGTGTGGAAACTACGTCGTAAGGGCCTCGAAGCGACCCTGGCGGCGATCCCCGAGCCGGTGCGCAAGACCGTGACCGCCTGGCTGGAGAGCAACGACTACGCCGTGGTCCTCGACAGCGGGCAGCTGGCGGAGACGCCGGAACGCGTGGCGGCCGCTTCGCGGCGGTACCTGGAACGCTCCGGTGGCGGCGCCGAACGCATCGGCCGGTCGCGCAGCCGCCGGTGACGAAGCACATGCCGCGTTCCCCTCTGCGGCGATGGATCCCGCCGGCAGGCCGTATTCGTGCTGGCTCACCTGCGCAACGGTGACACCTGCCCAGCCCGGCAGGCACTGTCACCTGATCATCTAAGCCGGCCGCAGGGGTCCACCGGTTGGGTCTTGCCGGGTGAGGCCATGAACGTCGGGAGCCGGCACGGCTGGGTAGCCGTTTACCCACAGCAGACCGAAAGGTCGGCCGAGATCATGCCCTGCATGGCCATCAGAATCGTGCTGGCGGCAGCCGTGCTCCCATTCGGCACCGCCACGACATGCATAGAAGGGGCCCCGGGCGGTAGCAGGTAACTGCCCCAATCGGCTTACAAACAGACAGACCGACCGTCAGTAGAAAGTGGATACATTAATGGATTCCAGGGTGTTGGATGTCCAGGTTTGGCTGAACCGGGAATACGGCTCGGTGGCCGGTTTCAATCGGGTGACCGAGGACGGCATCACCGGCTGGGCCACCATGCGCGCGCTGACCCGGGCGCTGCAGTACGAGCTGGGTATCACCCCGCTGTCGGATACATTCGGACCGACGACGCTGGCAAACGTCACCGCAATATCGGGTGATATCGCAAGCTATTGGTCGACCAACAGGATAAAGATCGTTCAGGCGGGGTTCTACTGCAAGGGATATGACCCGAGCGGATTTGACGGCAAGTGGGGCACCGAGACCAAACGGGCGCTGGATCGCATGATGTACGACGCCGGTCTGCCCGCTGCCCCGGACAACACCTTCCCGCCGAAGGTATTCAAGGCCCTGCTCACCATGGACGCGTTCGTCAAGGTGGGTCTCGGCACCGAAGCGATCCGTAAGGTCCAGCAGTGGCTCAACGGCCGCTACAGCAAACGCCGGGACTTCTTCCTCGTTCCGTGCGACGGAATCTTCTCCCGCGACGTGCAGAAGGCGCTGTACCTGGCCATCCAGTTCGAGCTCGGCATGACCGACGACAAGGCCACCGGCACGTTCGGTCCCGGCACGAAGGCCGGGCTGAAAAGTCACCCGGTCACCGGCGGTTCCTCCGGTCCGTTCGTCAGCATCTTCACCGCCGCCATGGTGTTCAACCGGATCAGGCTGCCCGGGGTCACCTATTTCGAAGGCTTCTCGGACACCTTCGGCGTCGCCGCCGTGGGGGCAATCCGTGAATTCCAGAAGTTCTCCGCGTTGCCCGAGACGGGCCAAGGCGACTTCGCGACGTGGTGTCAGCTGCTGGTCTCCACCGGCGACCCCGACCGCGCCGCGATCGCGGCCGACGCCAGTACCCCACTCACGGACGCCCGCGCCGCGTCACTGCGCTCGGCCGGCTACCAGTACATCGGCCGCTACCTCGACAACGTTTCCGGCAGCGCACTGAACAAGAAGATCCAGCCGGGCGAACTGGACGTCATCTTCAGGAATGGGCTGAAGGTCTTCCCGATCCAGCAGTACTACGGCGGCGCGGTGTCGTACTTCACCTACGACCGTGGCCTGCAGGATGCCCGTGCGGCGCATGCGGCCGCCGTCAGTTACGGGTTTGATGTGGGCACCACGATCTACTTCGCGGTGGACTTCGACGCCACCCAGAACGACATCGATGACGCGATCGTCCCCTACTTCACCGGGGTCGCGGCGGGCCTCGCCGTCGAGGGCAAGCGCTACGTCCACGGGGTGTACGGATCCCGGAATGTGTGTGTGGATGTCAGCCGCCGAACCTCCGCCCGCTGGTCGTTCGTCTCCGGCATGTCCACCGGGTTCTCGGGCAACATGGGCTACCCGATTCCCGAGAACTGGTCGTTCAACCAGATCCAGACGCTCACCGTCGGTGGTTCCGGCTCAGGCGCCATCGAGATCGACAAGAACGCATACCGCCCGGACAGCGATCCGGCCGTCAGCACGCTCAACACCACGTTCATGTCGCCCGACAGCTTCATTCAGAAGGTGTCGGGCCTGTACGACCTGGCGAAGCAGCACGGCAGCCGCAACCCCAATCAGCTGGTACTGGAGTTCCTGCGGTCCGGTGTCTACGACTCCTACATCTTCAACTCGCTGATCGGCGAGCCGGACTGGGACTTCATCAAGCTGGCCAGGAGCCGCGGGTTCACCGCCCCGCGCGAGCTCAAAGACCCCGGCACAGGTGTCATCACGCATATCCCGCACTGGGCCTACTCCTGCAATGGGGTGCTGGTGGTCGACCCGCCGCTGAACCCCACGACGATGAACGCCGCCGACGTCGCCGGGTGGGCCGGCGACTGGATGACCTTCTACGGTGAATGGCGGCGCGACAGCGGCAGCTACCCCTCCGGCCTCAGGTACTGCCAGGACAAGCTCGCCAACGAGGTGAACACCACGTTCAAGATGCGAGACACGCTCGAGGATGTGGACGCGTTCAACGTGGGCATGGAGTTGCGTGCAGGCGCGAAGATCACCGACGCGCTCGACAAGCTGCTCCGTGGCGGCGGGTACAAGCGCCGGTTCCGGTCGTTCATGACTGGCCGCTTCCTGAACGCCGCGAACGCCAAGGCTGCCGCGCGGACCACGCTGATGCCCGGTCCGACGCCGATCATCGACAGCGGCCGGCTGTTCCTCATCCTCAAGACCGCGAAATCCCCGACAGCGATGCCGTCCATGCTGCCCGGAGCTGCGCTGGACGACTTCTGCCAGGGCTTCGCCGACCGGTTCCAGGCACTGGTGGACCAGGAAACCAGGGCTTATCCCCAATGAGCGGCTCCGAATCCGTCCCCAACCAGCGCGCACATTCCGAGGAGCCCGCGATGAATGACCGTACTGTCTTGTCTCGCCGGCGGCTGCTGGCCGGAATGGGTGGTGTCGCCGCCGGGCTGGCGATCGGCGCCGGCGCCGGAACCGCGAGTGCCGCCCCGCCCGGTGCCGGGCAGGCCACCGGCAACGGCTGGCCCGAGCTCAGCGCAGGCCAGGCCAAGAACCACCGCATCGAAGGCAGCGACGCCACCGTCGCCCTACTACCAGGTGCGACGGCGATGGTGCTGCTGCACGTCGCCCGACGCTTCCACTACGACGTGGACGAGCTGGCTGCCGGTGAGGCCGCCGGCCACCACAGCCCGGCCGCCGACGGCACCGTGGCGGGGGTGAACTTCCGGTCCGGCACCGCTTTGGCGCTGCGCCCTGGCAGCTATCCCGCCGGGGCCGCCGGCAATCTCTACCCGCAGCAGATCGCCATGGTGCGCGACATTCTCGCGGAGTGTGATGGCGTCGTGCGATGGGGCGGTGACGATGCATCGCGACCGATGGAGGGAGCCTTCTACATCGACGTGCCGCCGGGCGACGCCCGGCTGAAGCGGCTCGCCGCGCGCCTCGAGGGGTGGGCCAAGGAGGCCGACCAGGGCGCCGGTGTCGTCGTGGACCCGGCCGCGCCGGATCGGCTTCGGGCATCTGTCGCGCTGCGACGGATGCAGACAGCCGGCCGCTGACGTCAACCGCTGTCCGGCCCGGTGTACGCAGCGGGCCGGACAGCGCCCCACGGCCCTACCGCCGACTGGCCAACACAGTCATTCGGGATGAGCCCTCACGCCCGCGTCGATGCCTCGCTCGCGGATGACCGCGAGCCCGGCGACCTCGGCCAGTGCATCCTGCGATCACGCGGCCGGCCGACGAAGTCGAGCGCCCAACGCACCGGCAGAAGTCCCGGGCCGGTTGTTCGTCGGACGGACCCACCCCGGTCTTCCAAGCGGAGGATCAGACGCGCCCGGCCTGGTGGTTCCTGGGGCAAGGTGTCGGTCAACCGACGTTCTGGTCGTGATCTTGGGGATAGCTCGCTCCAGCTGATGCCGCTATCCTCCACGGAACTCTTCGGCCAAGTAAGGGACATTTCGGGTGATCGACGAGACACGGCAGCTGCGCTGGTATCTGGGGCTTGGGCTGGTGTTCCTCGCCGTCGCGCCGCTGCTGATGATGACACTGGTGGCGACCGACGAGGCCGCTCCTGACGGAGCCGCCACCCCGCTGCTCATCGCCGGGCCTGTCAACCTCGTCGGGCTGGTGTTCGTCGTTCGGAGCATGCTCGCCGGCAAGCCCGAGGTGTCTGCCCGTTTCCTCAAGATCGGAGCGGTCATCGTGACCGTGGGAACCGCCCTGCTCTTCGGCGTCCGCGCACTCACGACCTGACCCTTGCCGACCACGCGCTACCACGGGGACCTGTGTGACCTTCTCTGTCGATCCGCCGGCTCTCGGCGGCTATTCCAACCTGCTCGCCCGAGCGCGTGATGACGCGCAGCAATGCAAGGCGTACTTCGCCGGCAACGTTCCTGACCTGTCGCCGGGCATAGACGGACTGATCAATCCAATCTGCTACGAACATGTGGCTGTGCGTCAGAAGCTGAGTGAGATGCTGGACCAAATGGTCGCCCTGCTCGACTCCTCGCGGGACGAGATGGCTGCGGCAGCGACCCGTTATCGGCAGACCGACGCGAAGGCGGCAGCCACGGTCGACAAGGCCTATCCCGAAGTTCCCCGTGCTCAGCCGCGGAGGGACTAGCCGTGGCCTTCAACGACGTGGCAGAGCCCGTTGGTCAGCTCAAGAATCCGGCCGAACGCACCGAGTCGATCCTAGGCCAGCCGTTCTCCAACCCCGCATCGGTGCTGGACTGGGTAAGCCCCAGCCACATCGTCAATGAGTTCGTCAAGCAGATCGTCGGCTACGACATCTTCGGCGAAGCCGCCAAGGTTTTCGCCGGGGACTGGGAGCTGGTTTGGCAAGCCGCGGGCGCCTACCGCAACCTCGCCAACGCCGTGCAGGACATCGGTATCAACGTCTCCCACGGCAACATCGAGCTCGACTCCTCCTGGGACGGCAACGCCAGCGACGCAGCATTCAAGTACTTCGCCGATCTCAGTGCCACGATCAGCGCTCAGCAGATCTCCCTGAACGATCTTGCGGCGTCCTATCAGAAGGCCGCAGAAGGTACCTACCGAATCGGCGAGACCGTTTCCGGCATCATGAAGGACATCATGGACGCGGCCATGATCGGTGCGGTCGCGGCGTCGGCAGGAACAGCCACCATCGAAACCGGAGTCGGCTTCGTGACCGGTTGGGGCGTCGCCGCTTACGAGGCGTACAAGATAGCCGAGATGGCGGACAAGGCCAGGAAGCTCATCGCCACCGCTTCCGCGCTCGTCGGGACCGTCGTCGGCGAGATCCAAGCCGCATCGGCCAGCACCGGCACTCTGTCGCAGTATCCGCTTCCCGGCAGCGGTTACCGGCACCCCGGTAGCGGGCTGTAATGAGCGACCTCGGACAAGAACGACTCGTCGACAAGCTGCTCGCCCATCTCGAAGAGAACGGCAGTGACGAACGGCTGCGCGAACTTGCAGCCGGCATCCGTAACGGTAGCGCCGGCTGGGCCCAATCCCTGAACGCGTCCTTTTACGCCGAAGCCATGCAGCCGGGGCTCATCGGCTTCACGGAGTGGTACGACCAACTGAGCGAATCCGAACGCGCGGAGCATGCCGAGCGATGCCAGCGAGACATCGACGCCCTGCAAAATGTGCCACAGCCCTATCAGGAGGGTGACTCGCACTGATCCCGGCCGCATCCATACCGAGCGGCTGGTCGTCGCGACACATCAACCTCCGCGCGGACTTGTGAGGTCGTACTCGGACATGTCATTTAGGGCGTGTCTCATTTGGATGGTCGCCGGTCTGCGGCATGGTCTCTGATTCGTGATCGATGACATGGTCCGTACCTGGGCGCCGGACGATCTCTGGGACATCGCTGAACCGTTGATCCCTACCCCGCCTCGCCGCCACCAGGGAGGTGGGCGCCGCCGGACCGACGACCGAGCAGTCTTGGCCGCGATCGTGTACCTGACCCAGGCCGGCTGCTCCTGGTGAAACTGCCCGGTGCGATGTTCGGCGTCAGCCGGGCTACCGCGCACCGCCGGTTCACCGAATGGACCGCCAGCGGCCTGTGGGTGCCTGCACCAGCAACTGCTGCACGAGCTCGGCGAGATCGGGAAGATCGACTGGTCGCGGGCCGTGGTCGACGCGATCAACGTACGCGCGCAAAAGGGGGCGAACTGGCCGGCCCAAACCCTGTCGATCGCGGCAAACCCGGATCGAAGATCCACGTCTCGTGTGACCGCACCGGCATCCCACTGACCGTACTGATCTCGGCCGCCAACACCCACGACAGCCAACTCCTGCTACCGCTGCTGGACTCGGGGAGCGATGAACCGGAAATCGTGGGGGCGCCATTGCAGCGGCCGGTCCCGTCTGATGATCTCGGCTGGGCGGTCGACTTGCTTGAACAGTCCCACCGGCGTTCACCCTTGAGTATGAATGTACGGGCATGCGCGGCTGTCCCTCGCGCAGTACGGGCCGGATACCTGTCGACCAAGCTTCGGAGCAGGTGGGTCCGCATTCTCCCTGATCTCCACCGGGCCGCCTGACCGCGAGCGTCAACACCTGGCCGTCTCCGATGCGGACCGGTCCGCACCCTTGGAGGGTGTCGACCGGCGTACCGCGGCGGCATCATGTGCGCCATGACGCGGCGCCGCAGACTGCTAGTGACCGCCGCCGTGGTGGCTGTCGGGATCGCCGTTACGACGGCTGTCGTAGTTCATGAGGACCGGGGCGCCGCGGACGAGACGTGGAGCGTCATCAGCGGGCTGATCGCGCTGTTCACTCTGGTGACCGGCTTGCTCGCGCAGCGGTCGGCGACGACGGCGGACGGCCCCGGCGAGCCGGACGTCGACGAGGCGCTGGTCGCGGACGTCAGCCGGCAGCTGCGGGAGGAGGAGCGGCTGCAGCGGCTGCACGATCCGTGGCCGATCCCGGTGCGGGTGGCACCGGCCGGCCGGGACGTCAGCGATCATTGGCCGGTCATCCGCGGGCAGGCCGATCAGGACGCGGCGATGCGGCTCCTCGGCGACATCACCGACATCGACCAGCTCTACGCGGCCGTTCCATCCGGCCGGCTGGTGCTCATCGGGCCCGCCGGAGCGGGCAAGAGCGTCGCGGCGCGTCGTCTGGCGTTGCTGATCACCGATGCCTGGCATGCCAAGGATCGGGTGCCGGTGTTGCTGTCGCTGGCATCGTGGGACACCGGGCGGCAGAGCTTCCGGCAGTGGCTGGTCCAGCAGATCACCGATGATCATCCGGGGGTTCCCGGT
This sequence comes from Actinoplanes sp. NPDC049118, assembly GCF_040648555.1. Classification (NCBI taxonomy): domain Bacteria; kingdom Bacillati; phylum Actinomycetota; class Actinomycetes; order Micromonosporales; family Micromonosporaceae; genus Actinoplanes; species Actinoplanes sp. NPDC049118. Next base: position 72,586 of record NZ_JBEZDY010000036.1, on the reverse strand, counting down.
ATCAGCGCGGCGGTACGCCGGCTGCTGGACGAGCGCCGACTCCTGCCGATACTTGACGGATTCGACGAGCTGCCCCCACAGGTACGCGGCGAGGCGTTGATCGAGATCAACCGGAGTCTGGGTGAGCGGCAGCCGATCGTCGTCACCAGCCGGGCGCCGGAGTACACCGCTGCGGTCGCGGCGGGCGACGTGCTCACCGGCGCTGCCGTTCTGCAGCTGCAACAGGTGCCGCTGAGCGTCGCGTTCGACTTCCTGGAAGCGGCTGTGCCGCCGCCGATCAGTGAGCGCTGGCGTGAGGTGCGGGCCCGGATTCCCATCCGGGATCCGCTCGGCGCTGTGTTGCGTACCCCGCTGTTCGTGTCGTTGGCCCGGGCCCTGTACGACACGGCCGGCGCCGATCCGCGTGACCTGCTCGACCGGACGCGGCTGCCCGACCGGAGCGCGATTGAGCGCACGCTCATCGACCAGTTCCTCGTGCAGGCCGCCGACCGGATCGCCGGTTCTTCCGGCACCGGCGACGTCCGGAAGCGGCGCTCAGCGGCGGTCCGGCGGTACCTGCACACCGTCGCGGCCGTGGTACGCAGCGGGGGCAGCGCCGATGCCAGCTGGTGGCGCGTGCACCGGATCGTGCCACCCATCGTGATCGCGGCACTGGTCGGCGGATTGGCCGTGCTGACGCTCGGCGTGGGATGGGGCGGGATGCTGCGCCAGCTCCTGCCTGTCAGCAGCAACTACCTCGCGGTAGTCATCATGATGATGGGCGTCTGGCCGTTCGTCCTCGCGGTCTTTCTTCCGCCGCGACCGGCCGGCGAGGTGGTGATTCCCGGGTGGGCACGTGCCGCCCCGGGCTCTGCGGTGTTCGTCATCGTGCTGGGTGGCACACTGCTGGCCGGGGTCAGCGGCGGTCTCGTGCCGGTGGTTGAGCCGTCGCGACTGACCGCCGACGTGATCGGGCTGGCCGCCGTCGCCATCGGCGTGGTCTGGCTGCTGTCACCGTCATGGGCCGACCCTCGTCGTGCCGACGGTTCCCGGCGGCGGGAGCGCTGGCGCCTCGCCGTGATCGCGCTGGCGGCCGGCTGCCTCGTCTATGTGCTGGGCGGTATCGAGGCGGACGTCAGCATGCCGCAGATCCGCCCATCAGCCGCGCTCATCACGTTCGCCTTCGCGGTGGGCGGCATGGGCCTCGCCGGTGGGCGCAGGGCGCTCCGTAGGAGGGACGAGCCGAAACCCCGATCGGTGGCCTCACGCCGGCGAGTCTTCGGCGCCTGGGGTGTGGCACTCGCCGCGCTCGCCATCGCGGTGACAGGAAGTCGCGGCGTTCGATGGGAATCGATGCTGCAGGTAGCGGCGGCAGGTGCATTATTCCTGGTGACCGGTCGGGTCCTCGCCGCTGCAGGGCCGGGGCATCGGCACCCGCGGCGGGTAGCCCCCCGGCTTCGTGACGCGGCATCGATCCTGGCGCCGCCTGTCGGCCTGGGTACCGTCATCGGCCTTGCCGCGATCGTTGTGCTGGAAACGCTGATGATTCTTGTCGGTGGTGTCGGGATCGATGGTGTATTAGGACGCGGCTCTCTGTCTGACGTGGAATGGGAGGATCTGTGGTTCGGCGCCATGACCGGCGCTGCCATCGGGTTGTTGTTGGGTCTGTTGCGGTGGGCGCTGGCCCCGGCTGATCAGAAGCACTCGGCCAACCCGCGGACGGTCCTACACGCGGACGCCACGGTCTCCGCTCTCCTGATCTCCCTGCCCGCGGCTATCGCGATCACCCTTGCCGCTGGACTGGTACGGGATCCCGAGTGGCGGTGGGTGTGGTGGGTTCCCGGCACGACCCTCGTGGCGATGCCCCTGGCCATCGTCCTCGTTCGTACCCTCGCCTGGCCGCAGTACCGAGCGGCGCACCTCTGGCTGGTCATGACAGGGCGGCTGCCCGTCCGGTTCATGTGTTTCCTCGATGAGGCCCGTTCGGCCGGGATCCTGCGACAGGTCGGCAGCGTTCATCAGTTCCGGCACGTGCGTCTGCTTCAGCACCTACAGGCGCCTGACACCGCGGAGCCGTCGCACGCCCGGCAGTGGGTCAGCGCCGCGGCGGCGTGCCTGCTCGCGGCCGCCGCAGCACTCGGCCTGGCTTCCGCCGCCGACATCCAGGGGCCGGGCGCGCAGGCGGCTCTGCTGGAGTCGGCGCACCGGCCGGACCCGGCAGCGCTGAAGCGCCAGAAAGTGTGCAAGTCGGCGTGCCGGATCACCAGCGAGGCCGTGTTCGTGCATCCGGGCTGGGGACCGGTCGTGCTCGTCACCACCGCGGCGGTCAAGGAGGAGACCCGGGACGCCAACATCGCGGTCACCGATCAGGACGGGGCGATCGTGTGGCAGCACCACGCGGGAGACTGGGAGAAACTGAGCGTCGCGGCGCCAACCACCGACCGGACGGGGAACATCTTCCTGACCTTCAACCCCGGTCGATCCGACGGCGTCATCGTGCTCCGGCCCACTTACGACGGGTTCGACACCTTCGGGTCCCTGCCGGCGGAAGGCGACGACGACGGCACGTTCTACTCGGCAACGCTGACCGACGCCGACCAGGACGGCGCGTTCGACATCGAGCTGGTGGAGACCGACTGCGACTCGACCTGCGCGGAGGGCAGGGTCACCGAGGCCCTTCTCTACTGGACAGGTAAGGGCTACCGGCCATGATCGGCCGTCGTCGCCGTAGACACGTCCTAAACCTCACCGATCGCAGCGGCCTGGATCGACTTGTATAGAGCGGGGCCGATCGGTTCGCTCAGCTTGGTGAGTTCCTGGATGCGCTGTTTGTTGGCGCGTCTGGTCTTACGGTCGAGGACGAAGCTGAGGTCGCCGGCGACAATGATGGCCACGAGTGTGGCGTCGGCGGGGTCGATGCTGCCGATGGGTTCGTGCAGGGCGGTGTTGACCCGGTCGAGGAGTTCCTTGCGGACGCGAGGTTCGCGGATGGTCACCTTGCTAGTGGGGAACAGCCCGAGAATTCTGTGGGGTTGGAGGTGGACCCAACCGCCATCGTTGAGCTGCTGGCGTACGGCCCGGATCACGGCGCCCTGCCTGTGGCCGATCCAGGACTGCCAGGTGTGTGGCTTGGAGCCGGCGATTTCTTCGAGGAGCGCCTCAAGAACGGGATCGCGGCAGGGGTGCCGGACGTCGATGGCGGCGCGGCCGCGTTCGTCGGTGAGGTGGCCGGCCCGGTAGAGGTCGGCGAGGGCCGCGGCGCGGAGCATGGCGCCCAGGTGGGTGCCCAGGGCGACCCTGCCTTTGTCCGGGTTGTAGGCCAGCAGGAAGATGCGCTGGGGGAGGCTGTGGGGTACCGCCATGTCATGCTTCCTTCGGCTCGCGTGTGGCGGGGGATACCGCGATGCCCCTGGTGAGCGCTGCCTTGACGATGCGGATGGCCTCGTTGGTGTCGATGCCGACGCTGGCGATGACGGCGGCATACTCGGCGGCGGCGCGGCTTGCCCGTTCGCGTCCCTTCTCGCCGGTCGGGGAGACGAACGAGCCGGCTGATCCGCGGGTCTCGATCAGCCCTGCCTCCTCCAGTTCCCGGTAGGCCCGGCCGACGGTGTTGACGGCCAAGCCGAGGTCTGCGGCCAGGCGACGGATCGTCGGTAGCCGGGTGCCCACGGCGAGCGTGTGGTCCTGGATCTGCCGGGCGAGCTGAGCACGCAGCTGCTCGAACGGCGGGACGGGCGAGCCCCCGTCGATGACGATCACTCGGTTCACGGTGCGCTCATGACGTGCCGCGCCACCATGGCGCACCGCTCGGTCCGCACCTCGATCAGGACCTGCGCGATGACGCTCAGGACCATGAACGCGAGCCAGGCGGCGTTCCACCACCCGAACGCGGTACCCAACACCGACACCACCGGCAGTGACCACACCGACCACACCGACGTCGGCACGGCGCCGACCCGGGCGTCCTCGACCCGCATGATGACATCGACGGTCAGCGAGGCCTCGTCGTCGGCCACGACCGGGTGCGTCAGAACATGGTGCAGCTGGACGACAACGCCGACCGCGAGCCCGCACAGCCCGATGAGCAGGATGACCGCCGCGTACCGCGCGGTGGAGTTGTGCAGTGTCAGGGTGCCGACCGCCAGCGCGGTCGCGCCGGCGAACGTGGCAGCCGCGAACGCGGCACGCGGCCAGCCGAGCACGGTACGCCAGCCGAGCCGGACCGGGTAGGCCGCCCGCCGCGGCAACGCCGCACCGGCGCGCCGGTCGACCCGCCGCACCCACCAGTCCAGCAACGACTGTGCCACCACCAACCCGACAACCAGCGCCGTCACCACCAGCAGCAACCAGCGCCGGTACCCGGATCCGTCAACCATGCCGCCGGTGTAGGTGAGGGCAACCGCGATGATGAACGCGGCCAGCAGGACGGAAGCGGCCAGCCGGGTACGTCGCCGGACCGCCAGACGCGTCGCCAGCAACGGTGTCGGCTGGACGTCGACGAGGCCGTGCCCGGCCAACCACGCGCCGGCCTGCTCAAGGTCCGCCGGGCGCACCGGCGGATCGACATCCGGCAAGGTTCCATTCGGCATACCCGCCTCCATGTCTCAGTTCTTGTCTCAATATGGTGCGTCAAGATTTGCGACAAATCAATGCGAACGCGGAGCGCTGGCGCCGGTCCTGCGCCGGGAGGTCTGCTGCGAGGTGGCTGGCGGCCGAGAGGGTGTCGGGATGATCTAGTGGATGACGATCCCGAAGTAGACCTCGACGGGTGGTGCGCCAGGGCGCCTGTCGCTACACCGGCGTGCATTGTCCTGCCGAGAAGAATGCGCCGGCTGTTCAGATGGCCGTCGTAGGATAGGCCAGGCAACTGCACCGGAAACTGAGGAACATCGTGACGAGTACGCGCGAGATGATGCGAGATTCGGTCAAGCCGGCGTTGAAGCAACTCGGGTTCCGCGTCTCGGGTTCGGTGTTCACGCTCCCATCGGAGACTCACCCGACATGGACCGCCCTCCAGATATCCCGGTCAAGCTCCTGGGTGAGGGCCCGAGTTCGCGGGCAGCGTCCGATTGGGCGAATCGACCTGCGCACCTGGCCGGAGCGAGAAGCCTAATCCGATCGCCTACAACGGTGTGTCGGGTGGTAGGCACGTCTCGGCGATCACTGTTTCCGGGCCAGGTTGGTAGGTCAGCCGGAGGCCGAGTCGGCTGTATAGCTCCGCCCTCTCACGGGGGTCGGCGCCCCGGACCAGGTCGAGCAGGTCTTTGAACGCGTCCGCTATGGCGTCGAGTTGGTCGCCGGTCATCTGCTGCGGCGGTGCCTCGGTGACGCCGAGCCGGGCCTGGGCGGTTCCTGTTTTGCGAACCAGGTCGCCTCAGCTCAGGGGCTCGCCGTCCGGACCCATCACATAGCCGAACTGGGACATCGAACCCGCGCGGTCGATTTCGTCCAGGGCCTCGGGGGTGAGGCTCTCCATCGGCGGGTCGTCGGCTCTGTCACGCCAGTTGCGCATGAAAAGCGTCAGGTATTCGACGTTGATCTCGCCCTTCTCGATGTGAAAGCCGCCGTCCCGCTCGAACGCGACGATGAGCGGAAAGAACGGATCCTCCAAGTCCGCGCGGAGCTGGACGCCGGGTGTTTCGCGCAGCGCGACCCAATGCAGGATGAACGGCGCCAGCCGGGTCATCGCGTTCGGTGTACGCCGCGGAATGGCTTTCACCACCCTGTCCACGACCGCCTGATCGGCCCGGACGGCCGGGTCCACGCAGGCCGCGATGTCGAAGAACGGAGACTTCGTGTCGCAGGCGGAGGCGTCTGCCCAGCGGGCGGCCCGGCGGAAGTACTCGCGTATCAGCGCCGCCTTCGACCAAGACCTATGGCCGTGGCGCTGGTAATCGATAGCGGTGAGACGCTCGGCCATGGCGTCTACGGCTTCCTCGGGTGTCATCGCCCTAATCCTCTCAGGGCCGCATCAACGACGTCATCCAGGTTCGAGAGGTCGTCGGCGATCTGCACGCCGGATCCGTCGAGCCCGTACGCCCGCCAGTGCTGCAACGGAGCGTCCCCGCGCCAGCGGTGCGGCGCCAGATCGTGGGCGCCGGGGTGCTGGCTGTTCAGCATGCTTGCGCCGGTCTCGTCGAAGGCGTCGGGGTGTGAGGAGCGGTAGGGCAGGCCTGCTTCCATCAGCCTGTTCTCGACGTATTCGTGGGCGGCCAGGTTGCGGAAGTCGGCGATCTGGTCCGCGTCCAGGGTGCCGTCGCGCGCGCCTGCCCACAGGTCGGCGATCTCCTCGTCGGGCGTGAAATAGCCGCGCTCCACCTGGTTGGGGCCAAGCGGGACGTCGTGTTGCTGGACGAAGAGGTTCTGGTGCATGCCGTCGATGATCCGCGGATCGAGCCCCGTGTTCGCGGCGACGACAGGTACGTCCTCCGGGCTGTTGCGGATGCTGCGGTACGCGTCCGCGGCCCGCTCGCTGATTCCCTGACCGTCATCCACGAAATCGCCGGCGCCGGTCGGGAAGCCGCTGCGGAACTCGTCCGTGCCCGGGTGCGCCGAGCCGGTGCGGGCCAGCTCTTTGTTGCGGCGGCTCAGCTTGGTGAACAACTCGGCCAGGTCGTCGAGCATCGGGTGAAGGCGTCGTAGACTATTCAGCAGGCCCCGTACGAAATGCTGGATCTTGTTGACCCACTTGGCGACCAGTGTCCCCACCTGCCCGATCACCAGTGGGGTCGCCAGTCCGAGCGTCAACCCTTCCTCGGCCAGCCATTGCGGCAACCGAGCAGCCAGCACGCCGACGAACTCGGCAATCAGGTCCCGCACGATGCCGCGGACCAGGGCGACCAGCAGGCCGGCGCCCTCAACGGCGTAGGAGATGCCCTTGGCCGCCGTGGCCAGACTCTCCAGGACCTCCATCTGAGCCCCGGCCTGACCACGGTAGGCGTCGCCCGAGGCGCCGAACCAGTCGGCGACCTCAGCGCTGAGACGGTCGGCGTACTGCTGACGGGCCTGATCGGTGAAGGCGGATACGTTGGCCCAGGTGGCGGCGTGGGCGGCGATCTCGTCGGCGTTGCCGGCCAGCCAGTCGAGCGCGTCCTTGAGCGGCTTGACGTGCTCCATCAGCCATGAGACTCCCCATGCCACGAGCGTGCCCAGGGGGTCGATGGCCAGCGACAGCATGTCGAGGGAGGTGCCGACGCTGCCTAGTGTGCCGTCGACCCAGCTGCCGTTCTGGATGCCGTTGGTGATCTGTGCGGCGTCCTCGACCATGCCCAGGCCGGTGTACCACGTGGTGGAGTCGTGGACCGGGGCAACCAGGGGGTTGGTGCTCACAGCGGAAGCTCAGGCATCGGCGCGCCGGACACACGGATGCGTCGGCCCGCCGACTCGTCGGTTCCGGTCGTCTCGGTGACGGTGGACCGAAGTCTGTCGGCGGTCTCGCGCAGTGAGTCCTCGGCGTCGTTGAGCGCGCCGGTGGCCAGCGAGAAGATCGGGCTCAGGAGTGCCGGCAGGAACTGGCAGAGCTGTCCGTAGGCCTGTGTGTCCATGGTGACCTCACGGACGGCGCCGCGCGCCGTCTGCACCGCGTCGGCGACCTCGTCGACGCTGCCGGCGTGCCGCCGGATCTCGGCCGGCGGGAATTGCAGGAACTCATCGGGCACGGTCTTCACCCGGCTCGCCGGTAGGCTCAGGGAAACGCTCCGCGTATGAGTTGATCACCGCGCGGCCGGTCTCGGTGTCCTCGCCGACGGTCTCGCGCACCTGTTCGGCCACCTGGGCGGACAGGTCGGCCTGGGCACGGCCGACCAGTGCCATGATGTCGTGGCTGAGCTCAGCGCCGGACCGCCGCCGGGCGTCGTCGTCGATGTCGAGCCGGACGAGTTGCCCGCCGGACCCGACGGCAACGGCGAGAAGGCCGTCCTCGCTACGCGCCTGACCGGTCAGAGTAGCCACCCGACGGGACAGATCGACGGCGCTCCGCGCCCGCGCATCGACGCCGGCGACCCACGAATCCAGCCATTCCTCGGCCGCATCGACATCGCTCACGATGCTTCCCCCATGGGGGCACTCTAGGTTCGAGCAGCCCAGGGCGGCAACCGTGAGGCGACCTGCGCGACATGGTCAGATTCCGCAGCAGATAGCCCACACCGCGCTGGGTATCACTTGTGGCCACGGGTGCCATGGCCGCATTACTTCTCGCGCCGACGGCGACTCATGCTGCCGCCCGCACCGGCGACATCACACAGGTCGACGTGGCTGCCGGCGGGGCGCCCGGCGATGTCTACGTCGGCGACCTGGACATTTCGAACGATGGTCGGTTTGCGGCCTTCACCTCGAGCTCGTCCAATCTCGTTCCCGGCGGCTCGAACGGCACCTACGACGTTTTTGTCCGGGATCTCTGCACCGGCAGGACCACGCTGGCCAGCGGGGGCATCGACGGCCGGCCGATGGCTACGCCGTGGAAACCGTCATCTCCGGCAACGGCCGGTACGTGACGTTCATCGAGGTGCACGGCGTGGGTCAGGAGGCGTTCCTCCATGACCAGAGGACCGGCGTCACCAGGCAGATCACCGCGCCGACCGGCGGTGCCCCGGCCCTAGCCGCCGTCTTCGAGGCCGCCCTTTCCGGCAACGGCAAGCGGGTGGCCTTCAGCGGCACCGGGGATTACACCGGCGACGGCGGCAGCGCGAGTGCGGTCTATCTTTCCGATCTGGCCACGGGCGCGACGACCCGGATCAGCCCGCAATCCATCGGCACCGACCTGGTGGACGCCGGCTCGCCGGCGATCGACCGGAACGGCACCAAGGTGCTGTACGCCGGCTACGCCGCACTCGACCCATCCGACACCAACGCGGGATCGGACCTCTACCTCCGTGACCTGACCCCCGGCACCACCGTGCTGGTCAGCGCCAACCACGCCGGCTCGGGCGCCGGAAACGGCGAAACCTACGAGGGAGCGCTGTCGGCCGACGGCCGCTACGCGGGGTTCTACTCGCTCGCCTCCGACCTGGTCGTGCCGGACACCAACGGCGAGGTCAACGACGTCTTCCTCCGCGATCTGAGAAGGGACCGCACCACCCTGGTGACCAGGTCCGCCTCCGGTGACAGCGGCAACGGCCTCAGCTGGGGCGGCATTCCGTCGGGCGACGGCAGCCACGTCCTGTTCACCTCGGCGCGGCAACCAACCTGGGCGCCGACCCGGCGACGGCCGGGCACACCGCTTCGTACGCTGCCCGCGGCGCTGCTGAACCACGCCGGCATCGATCTGTACCACAGTGGAGTCGCGTCCCCGCCGAGCCGGTGATCAGGCCGATCCGGCCCGGGACGCAGCCCCGACCGCCGATCTGGGCGACGACCCCGGGTCCGGACGGCGTCCCGAACCGCGCCCCGGTCGAAGCAGGGACTGCGCGGCAACGCTCCGGGCCGGTCGAGGCGTTGCCGCAGGGTAGGTCGCCCGTCGCTGTTGGCCTCACCTTGACGTCCCGATTCCCCCGTAACGCTCCGCGTAACCGGGCGAGGGCGACCATCTCCCTGCAACGGGACCAATGGTCGTCGACGGATCTTGTACGTAGCATGGGAGACTGGTGGCGTTCCTTGTAGATATCTTGAATCTCCTGGTGGGGACCGTCTGGGCGAAGGGTGTGCTGAGGTCAGTTGGCGGCGGAGTTCGGGGTGCTCGGCGCGGTGGAGGCCCGGATCGGCGGCCGGTCGATCGTTCTCGGACATGCTCGGCAGCGCTGCGTTCTCGGCGTGCTCCTGGTCGAGGCCGGCCGCCCGGTCACGGTCGACCAGCTGATCGACCGGGTGTGGGGCGAGGACGCCCCCCAGCGGGCCGCCGGCGCGCTCTACAGCTACCTGTCCCGGTTGCGGGGGGCCGTCGCCGACGCCGGGGCGGCGATCGAGCGTCAGCCCAGCGGGTACGTCCTGACCGTCGACCCGCAGACGGTGGATCTCCACCGCTTCCGTCGGCTGATCACGCTGGCGCGGACGTCGGAGTCGGACCAGTCGGCCACGGACCTGATAACTCGGGCGCTGGCCTTGTGGCGTGGCGAGCCGTTCGCCGGCCTGGACGCCCCGTGGCTGGCGTCGACGCGGCGGCTGTTGCTCAACGAACGGTTCGCCGCCGAACTCGACCGTAACGACGTGTTGCTCCGGCTGGGCCGGCATGGCGAGCTATTGCCCGCCCTGTCCGCCGCCGCCGCCGCGTATCCGCTGGACGAACGGCTGGCCGAGCAGTCGATGCTCGCCCTCTACCGGTGCGGCCGCCAGGCCGACGCCGACGAGCAGTACCGGCGGATCCGCCGCAGCCTCGCCGACGAGCTCGGCAGCGATCCTGGCGCCGCGCTGCGCCGGCTGCACGAACGGATCCTCGCCGCGGACCCCACCCTGGGCGTCCCGGCGGGTGACGCCCGTGCCCCGGGTGTCCAGCTCGCCGCTCCCACGACGGTGCCGGCGCAACTGCCGGCGGACGTGCGCGCCTTCACCGGGCGTACCGGGGAACTCGCCGCGCTGGACCGGTTGCTCGCGCCGCCCGAGGGCGACGAGCCGCCGCTGACCGTCGCCCTGCTTTCCGGTACGGCCGGAGTGGGCAAGTCCGCCCTGGCCGTCCGATGGGCGCACCGCGTCCGGGAGGCGTTTCCCGACGGACAGCTGTACGTGAACCTGCGCGGCTACGACGCCGAACAGCCCGTGGCGGTCGCCGACGCGCTGGCCGGGTTCCTGACCGCGCTCGGCGTACGGGGTCCGGAGATTCCGCCGGGGGTCGACGAGCGCGCCGGCCGCTACCGGTCCGAGCTGACCGGCCGCCGGATGCTCGTGCTGCTCGACAACGCCTCCTCGGTGGAGCAGGTACGGCCGCTGCTGCCCGGCACCGGATCCTGCCTGGTGCTGATCACCAGCCGGGACTCGTTGCCCGGCATGGTGGCGGTGCATGGCGCCGAACGGGTCAGCCTGGATCTGCTTCCGCCGGCGGACGCGGTGGGGCTGCTGCGCCGCCTGATCGGCGCCCGGGTGGACCACGAGCCGTCGGTCGCCGCGGACCTGGCCGCGGCGTGCGCCCGGCTGCCCCTGGCGCTGCGGATCGCCGCCGAGCTGGCCGCGGCGCGTACCGATGTGTCGCTGGCCGAGCTGGTCGCCGAGCTGGGCGATCACCAGCTGCGGCTGGACCTGCTCGACGCGGGCGGCGATCCGCGTGCCGCGGTCCGCGCCGTCTTCTCCTGGTCGTACCAGAACCTGCCGGCCGACGCGGCCCGGGCGTTCCGGCTGCTCGGCCTGCATCCCGGCGACAGCGTGCACGTCGAGGCCGTGGCGGCGCTGACCGGCACGGACGTCGGCGAGGCCCGGCGACTGCTCGGCGTGCTGGTCCGCGCCAGCCTGGTACACGTCGGCCGCGGCGGCCGGTACGGCATGCATGATCTGCTGCGGGCGTACGCGGCGGAACTCGCGACGGTGCACGACGCCGCGCCGGCCCGGAAGGCCGCGCTGACCCGGTTGTTCGATCATTACCTGGCCGGTTCCGTCGCGGCGATGAACGCGCTCTACCCGGAGCAGGCCCCGGCCGCCGGTGACCCGGACGCGGCCCGGAACTGGATCGAGGCGGAACGGCCCAACCTGGCCGCCGCCTGCACGTACGGTGCCGCCCACGGCTGGTATCGGCACGCCATCGACCTCGCGGGAACCCTGTTCCGCTATCTCGACGCCGGTGGGCCGGTCGCCGAGGCCGTCACCGTCACCGCGTCCGCCGTGTCGGCGGCCCGCGCGGTCGGCGACCGGGCGGCACAGGCCCGGGCACTGTCCGATCTGGGCCGGTTGCACCGGCGGCAGGGCCGCCTCGGCGAGGCGGCCGAGACCTACCGGCAGGCCCTGGCTCTCAACGCCGACCTCGGCGAGCGCGCCGCCGAAGCGGTGGCGCTGCGCAACCTGGGCAGCGTCCACTGGCGACTCGGCGACTACCGGCAGGCCGCGGACCACTACCGGCGGGCCTGGACGCACCACCGGCTACTGGGCGACGAGGCCGGGCAGGCCGACGCCCTGGTCCGGCTCGGGCTGGTCGACGCCCGGCTCGGCGACGAGGCGCAGGCGACGGAGCGTCTCCAGGCGGCCCTGGAACTCTCCGCGCGGCTCGGCGACCGGTTCAGCGAGGCGTACGTGCTCTCCCTGCTCGCCCGGCTGTCCCGCCGGCCGGCTCAGCTCGAACGGGCCGCCTTCCAGCTCGAACAGAGCCTCGCCGCGGTCCGGCAGGCCGGAGACCGCACCGCGGAGGCGTACGCGCTGACCGATCTTGCCGCGGTCTACGCCCGCGGCGACCGGCTCGCCGACGCGGCCGGTCACCTGCGTCGGGCCCTGGTCCTGCACCGGCGGATCGGGGACCGGGCCAGCGAGGCCGAGGCGCTCAACGACCTCGGCCAGGTCCTGCGCGCCGCGGGCGCCGCGGCGGAGGCCCGAACCCAGCACGACCAGGCGCTGGTCCTGGCCCGGGAGATCGGCGACCGGTACGAGCAGGCTCGCGCTCACGACGGCATCGCCGCCACGTACGGCGACCGCGACGGCGGCCGGCCGCACCTGGATCTCGCCCGGCGCATCTTCGCCGACCTCGCGGTGCCCGCCGCGCCGAGCCTCGGATTTCGCGCGACCCCCGGCCGGTAGTCAGGCCCGGAGCACGCCGTCCACCCAAAGCACGGTGACCGGGAGCCCACGGGCCCGGGCATACGTGACGATGTCCGCGGTCCCGCCCAGGCCGCGGGCCGGGCGGCCGTCCCAGACGGCGAAGAGATGATCGCAGCGCTCCACCAGGGCCTGACCGGCGGCGAGGAAGGCGTGCTCGTTGGGCTCCGAGTAGGGCATGGTGATCACCGTCACCGCCGCTCGCCTGAGGTCCTCGAACCGCGCCCGGCTGTCGTCCGCGATCAGCGAGCCGGCGTAGCCCTCGCACGGCAGCACCACCTCGAGGGTGCCGCCGGCCGCCAGGACCTGGGTGGCGAACAGCTGGTCGGCGCCGTCGGCGAGGTTCGACACCCCGTGCAGCCGGGTGCTGGCGGGCAGAACCCGGCGCCAATGGTCCACCGCGTGGTCGACGATGCTCTGCGGGAGAATTCGATGACCTGTGACACCGAATCGCACATCGACCTCCGTACCAGGTCTCGTCAAGCTCGAGAGCACCATGACGATACGGTCTCCCGCCTTTCTGATGGGGGCAGATGCAGGGCACAATCTGTCGTCGCCGTACGTGCCGACCGCCGGGGGACCTGTAATGACCTTCAATGGGTTTATTTCGTACAGCCATGCCGCGGACGGGCGGCTGGCTCCCGCCGTGCAGCGTGGTCTGCACCGTCTGGCAAAGCCCTGGCATCGTCGGCGTGCCCTGTGGATCTTCCGGGATCAGACCGGACTGGCGGTGACCCCGGGGCTGTGGTCCTCCATCCAGACCGCGTTGGACGGCTCGGAGTACTTCGTGCTGCTCGCCTCGCCCGAGGCCGCGCAATCGCAATGGGTGAACCGGGAGATCGAGCACTGGATCGCCACGAAGTCGGCGGATCAGATCCTGCCCGTGGTGACCGACGGGGAGTGGGCGTGGGACCAGGAGCGGCACGACTTCACCGAGGACTCGACGGCGGTGCCCGCGGCACTGCGGGGGGTGTTCGCCGAGGAGCCGCTGTTCCTGGATCTGCGGTGGGCGCGGGGCAGCGAGCATCTCAGCCTGCAACATTCCCGTTTCCGGGACGCGATCGCCCAGCTGGCCGCCCCGATGCACGGGGTGAGCAAGGACGAACTGGAGGGTGAGGACGTCCGGCAGCATCGCCGGGCGCGCCGGCTGCGGTCCGGTGCGGTGGCGACGCTTGTGGTGCTGACCTTGCTGGCGGCGCTGACCAGCGTGTCGGCGGTGCGCAACGCGGACCGGGCGACGGCCGCGGCGGCGGAGGCGTTGCGTCAGCAGCAGGTGGCGGAGGCGCAACGCAGCAGCGCCGAGCGGTCCGCGGAGGAGGCGACCCGGCAGCAGGAGGCGGCGCAGCGGCAGCAGGCGCTGGCGGCGTCCGCGGCGGCCGAGGCGGAGCGGTCGGAGCGGTTGGCGCAGGAGTCGGAGCGGTTGGCGCAGGAACAGCAGAGGCTGGCGGATCGGGCGACGGCCGAGGCCCGGCGGCAGCAGCAGATCGCCGATCAGGCGGCGAGGCGGACCCGGGAACAACAGCGGCTGGCGAACGAGGCCGCCGTGCGGGCGCAGGAGCTGGAGCAGGAGGCGCGGCGGCTGGAGGCGGAGGCACGGCGGCTGGAGAAGATCGCCGAGGAGAACCGGCGGGCGGCCGACGAGGCGGCTGAGGAAGCCGCCAGGCAGCAGAAAAAGGCGGAGCACCAGCAACGGATCGCGATCAGCCGGCGGCTGACCACTCAGGCCAAGGCGACGCTCGTCAGCGAACCGAAGACCGCCCTGATGCTGGGGGCGGCCGCCCAGGCGCTCCTGCCCGACGACATTGAGACCCGCGGCGAGGTCACCGGCATCGTCACGGCGACGAGCTACGCCGGCACGATCAGCAACGTGACATCGGCCGTGTATGGGCCGGGCGGCGTCGTGGCGGCCCTCGGCACCGACCGCAGGGTGTCGCTGTGGAACGTTAAGGACCGGACGAATCCAGCCCGGATCGCCACGATCAGCGATCCGGTCGCGGCCGACACCGCCCTGACCTTCAGCCCGGACGGGCGGACCCTGGCCGTTGTCGACCCGCAGGACGCGGCGGTCCTGTTCGACGTGGCCGACCGGTCCCATCCGGTCCGGCTCGTCAGGCTGCCCGGCGACGCCGTGAACGCGGTGGCGTTCAACGGTGACGGGACCACCCTCGCCGTTGGCGACGGATCTGGGGCCACGACCCTGTGGGACCTGGCCGACCGATCCCGGCCACAGCAGCTCGGCACGTACGACGCTCCGGCGCCCGTCCCGGCGAATGGCCTTGTGTTCAGCCCGGACGGACGCACCTTGGTCGTGCAGTCCCAATCCTTGATCATCTTGGACGTGACCGATCGGGCCGATCCCGTCAAACTCCACACGCTTCCCGGCCTGAACGTGAGCTCGATGGCGTTCGATCCATCCGGTTCAGTCCTGGCGGTCGGGCACTCCGACGGCTGGGTGCAGTCGTTCGCCATGAGGCGTCCGGCTACCGCCCGGGTCATGCAGGATCCTGCGCCGCCGGGCATGCCCCCCGAGGATACGGACCCTGCCGACAAGGACGACTACGAACAGGTCAACGTGCTGACCGGCGTTGCCGGCATCCGCGCGATCGCATACAGCTCGGACGGGCGCTATCTGGCCGCCGGCGGCGTGCAGGGCACCGCGATGGTGTGGGACATGACGGATGTGAGTGAGCCGACGCGGATCCTCACCGCGCGGACCAACGGCGCGATCAACACGGTCTCCTTCGACCCGGGCGGGGCAAGGCTGGTCACCGGCGACAGCTCGGCGACGGCGACCCTGTGGGACACCAGGCTCCCTGGCACTCCGGACCCGCGCGCCGCGCTCACCGTCCCGGTTGGGCCGATTCGGGCGACGGCGTTCCGCCCGGACGGACGTACCCTGGTCGCCGCCGGCTCCGACGGAACGGCGAGTTCCTGGAGAGTCACCGACCCTGCCCGGCCGGTCCCGGGCGCCGGCCTGACCATCCGCGGCGGAGCTGTCACGTCGGTGGCGTTCAGCCCCGACGGCCGCACGGCGGCGGCCATCGGGCGGGATCGGCTGCTGACGCTGACGGATGTGACCCGCCCGGAACAGCCGGTGGTGCTCCCTGCCTCGATCGAGGGAGGGGGCCCGGTCGGCAACGCGATGGTGTTCAGCCCGGACGGGCGCACCCTCGCCGTGGTCGCCGGGCCCACCAGGCTGCTGCTGTGGAACGTGGCCGACCGGACCCGTCCCGCCCTGCTGGCCACGCTGAGTGACGGCGTCAGGTTCGGAGACGCGGTGGCCTTCAGCCCGGACGGACGCACTCTGGCCGCCGGCGGCGGCAACCAGGCCCTGACGCTGACGCTGTGGGATCTGACCGACCGCTCCGCCCCGACCCGGATCGGCACGATGGCCGGCCATAGCCAATGGCCGGATTCGGTGGCCTTCAGCCCGGACGGGCGCACCGTGGCGAGCGGCGGCTGGGACGCGGTGATGCTGTGGGACGTCACCGACCGGGCCCGTCCGCGCCGGATCGCCACGCTGACCGACCACGACCACCTGGTGACCACGGTGGCTTTCAGCCCGGACGGGCGCACCCTGGCAGCCGGAGACCGCCAGGAAGTGTTCCTGTGGGACACCGCCAACCCGGCCGTTCCGATCCGACTCGCCTCGATGCCGAGTCGCGGCGGCACGGAGCGTGGGGTGCTGTTCAAGCCCGACGGGCGCACCCTGACCGTGGCCACTCAGATCGGCAGCGAAAGCGGGAACATCACGCTGCAGAGTTACACGAAGCTGAACAGCATCCGCGCGGACCCGGCTGAATCTGCCTGTGCCACTACCGGCCGCGGCCTCAACGCCGGCGAATGGGCCCGCTACATCCCCGAGATCCCGTACCGGCGTACCTGCACCAGCTGACGGCTCGCCGCTCGCGACGGTGCCCGGGAACCCCATGCGTTCCCGGGCACCGTGCGGTAGCGAGGCTTACCCGGGGTGCTTCGCCCGCCACAACTCCCCGTGCCAGCAGCGCATTGCCGAGGGCTGCAAGCGAGAACACCACGACCACGCCGGCCTGAGTCAGGTGTTCCTCCGCGCTGGAACCCAGCTCCAGGACGTGCGCCAGCACCCCGGTCGACAGGGCGTCAGCCCACAGAGCGAGATAGATGAGGACACCCGCGGGCAGGGTCAGTGCGGCGCCGGAGGCGGCTTCTAGGTGCGCCACGTCGGCGGTGAGACCGAGGCGCTGGCCTCGATGCCGAGCCGGGCCGTCAGGTTTTTCAACGCCTCCTCGGTGCGGGCCGCCGCCGTGAACGCCTGGTCGGACCCACCGGCCGTGGCATCGACGTAGACGATGGCGTCGGGCGCGCCGTACATCGTGACGTTCGACCCCAGTTGCCGCCATGGTCGCAGGCCCAGCTCGGGCAGGTCGGCGTCGGCGAAGCCGGGCGGCGCCTCGTCGAGTGTGGCGGTGAAGCCGAGTAGGCGAGGGATCCGGTACACGGCTTGATGCAGGAAGAACCCGGACAGCGTGTCGGCCTGTACCGTCCAGCCATCGTCGGTGGTGACCAGAGCGACGGGGTCGGCGTGTGCGGCCTGTGCGGCGGGGTAGCCCCATACGTTGCAGTACTGGTACTCGGCCATGAACACGCACACCCGCCGGTCGTCGGTGCCGTGCAGCAGCGGGTCGTCGGCCGGTATCGGGCCCGCGTGCGACGTCGCCTCGAACTTCGGTGGGTAGACCGGGTGGACCCAATACAGCCGTGGCTGGTACAGAAAAGAGTTGTACGGCAGCCGCCACCACTCGTCGAGCGCGCGTGGCACCGGCAGAGCGGGGTCGACGCCGTCCAGCATGTCGTCGCCATCGGGTGGCGGGACGGTTCCGGCGAGGGCCCGGCGCGCGGTGTCGTACCACAGCGGTGGCATCTCGTCGTCCGGGTCGATGCCCCACTCACGCTGGAAGCGTCGCAGCAACGTCCAGCGTGCGCCGCGCCCGTCGCAACCGGCCAGCCACGTGGCGAACATCCCGTAGTCGACGACCTCGGCCATCTGCGCACCGTACCGGATCAGTGCCGGAGGCTGGGGTGGCGCTCGTCCCGTTCGTGCGCCGCCGTGATCTCCGGCTTCCACCCCGGGTCTATCCGGGCGGCGAGGTCGCGCAGCGCCTGCCGGGTACGCCCGACGGCCCACACGACCTCGCCCGGGTACCGGTAGACGATGGCGTCGGGCGCGCCGTACACCTCCACGGACCAGTAGCCGTCCTCTTCCCACGGGGGCAGGCCCAGCTGGGGTAGCCCGGCGCCGTCCAGCGCAGCGTCCAACTCCGGGGTGGTCTGCGGGACCTCTATGGCGAACCCGTGCCGCCACGGCAGGCGCATCACCGCCAGGTGGACCACGAACTCCGACAGCGACCGGCTCTGCACACTGCCCGGACTCAGGTCGCTGTGAACCACCGGCGGGTCGGCCTGGCCGGCCAGCGCCGCCGGGTATCCCCACCTGCTGTCGCTGAAGGCGCGACCGAGGAACCGCACCATCCGCAGGTCGGTGGCGCCCGCCAGGATCGGATCATCCGGTTCTAGGTCGTCGTCCTCGTCTTCTTCCACCCGCGGTGGATAGATCAGGTACGACCAGTACAGGTGCGGCTCGTCGGTGTAGGAGGTGGCGGGCAGCCGCAGCCATTCGTCCAGCGCCGCCGGCACCGGCAGGTGGGCGTCGACACCCTCCAGGTCCTCATCGACCAGGTCGTCGATCCACGAGAAGATCTCCGACGGCTGTGGCGTGACCCCCCACTCCCGCTCGAACTGCGCCAACAACGCCCACCGGCCGGCCCGGTCAGTGCAGGCGGCCAACCGCTGCGCGAACCGCCCGTAGTCGACGACACCATCCACCCTGCCAGCCTATCGACCCCGCACCCCGATTGGTTCGCACGCTGTCGATGGCGGCGCCGTCCCGCGTGTGGTCGTTTCCGAAAAGGGCCGGTGCCGCCGCCCCGCACGGTTCTGACTGCGCACGCCGGTAATGGCCGTGGATGCACCGGTGGCCGAAATGAGGATTCCTCGCGTCTGTGTGCGGGGGAAGAATGCTGCGCCATGGACTCGTCATTGACGGCCGTCGGGCTGCCCATCGCGCTCGGCATCATCATGCTTGGTCTCGGTCTGACCCTGACCGTTGCCGACTTCCGCCGCGTCGTGGGCTATCCCAGGCCGATCCTGATCGCGCTCGGTTGCCAGGCGCTGTTGCTGCCCGCGCTCTGCTTCGGGCTGGTCGTCGCGCTGAATCTGCGGCCCGCGCTGGCGGTCGGCATGATGCTGCTCGCGGCGTCGCCCGGCGGCACGACGGCCAACCTGTACAGCCACCTCTTCGGCGGAAAAGTGGCGCTCAACGTGACCCTCACCGCCGTGAACTCGGTGCTCGCGGTCGTCACGCTGCCGATCGTCGTGAACCTCTCGGCCGCGTACTTCCTCGACGACGCCGGATCCATCGGCCTGCAGTTCGACAAGGTGCTGCAGGTCTTCGCGATCGTCCTCGTGCCGGTCGCCATCGGCATGGTGCTGCGGGCGCGATCCCCGAGGCTCGCCGACCGCCTGGCCCGGCCCGTCAAGATCCTGTCCGTCGTCGTACTTGTCGCGGTCATCGTGGGTACGGTGCTCAAGGAGCGCGAGAACGTCGCGGACTACTTCGTCGCCGTCGGCGTCGCGGTCCTGATTTTCAACGTGGCGAGCCTCGCCATCGGGTACGGCGTGCCGAGGCTGGCCAGGGTCGGCAGGCGCGAGTCGATCGCCGTCGGCATGGAGATCGGCATCCACAACAGCACCCTGGCGATCACGATCGCGGTCAGCCCTGCCCTGCTCAACAGCACCGAGATGGCGATTCCCGCCGCCGTGTACGGCATCGTCATGTTCTTCACCGCCGCCGCCTTCGGATACCTCGTCACCCGGCGGAGGAAGCGGGAGGGCATCCCCGCGTGACCTGATATGGACCACCGCGGCGCCCGTGCCTCCTTCGCGCTGTGCCGACCCGTTGCCGGCGCGCAAGCCGCATCAACTGACGACGGTGTGCCCATCCGGTCCTGGCTCGCCGCAAATCGCCAGGCACGCGCGCTCGCTGTCGGCCGTCAGGTCATCGACAGCGGGTCGGGCGGGAAGAGCCGGTGCCCGTCCCAGGGGTCGACCGGCGGGGGATAGGCGGGCTCCGCCTTGGCCGGCTGGGCGGGGGCGGGTTCAGCCAGCAGGTTCGAGGCGGTGGCGCGTTCGTCGTTGAGCCGGGCGCGCGCGGCCTCGAAGACCGGCCCCGTGAGGCCGGCCGGCGGCTCGTCCCGCCAGCTGTCGAGCGCCCGGCGTATCTCGTCGGTCCCGTGTTCGGTCCGCGCCAGCGCGGCGCGGAAGGCTTCGGCGTCGACGGCGTTCTCGTCGGCGCGGAGCACGTACCCGGCGTCGGTCAGCGCGATGAGCGAGGTCCGCTGCGGGTCGAGGGCCCGGCGCAGCGCGCCTATATGCCGCTGCACCACGTCGACGCCGTTCTCCGGCGGATCGCCGCTCCAGAGCGCGGCGACGATACGGTGCACCGGCACGGGCCGGCCGGCGTCAAGCAGCAGCATGGCGAGGACCGCCTGTTGCCTGGGCGGCCCGAGGTCCACCGGTTCGGAGCCCCGGTAGGCGCGGAGCGAGCCGAGGATCTCGAACCGCAGCGCCACGGCAGACGAGCCGTCGGTCATCTCGATATCCCCACAGAGCAGCGGTCCTGGACTGCGGCGGTGCGGCAGCCAGCAGCAGCATAACGGGCGGCGCGACGGCGGAAACTCGACGATGCGGTGCGAGGTGTGGCGATCCAGGCCGACGTCGCGGCTACGCGGGCGCTGCCGGTGTCGACCTGGTCGTTCAGGCGCATACGACCCCGGCCGCGGATCGCCGGTGGGCGATCCAGCTTTCGGGTAGCGGACCCATTCGCAGCAGATCCGCCGGATCCGCATCCGTCTGCCTTCTACGCGACGACACCAGGGGAGTTGACCGTGGGGCTGTCAGCCGGAAGGTCCCGGTGGGCGCGGGTAGCCAGTTCCGGACCTGCTTGTGGGCCGGTGGTGGACTCTGTGGACCGTCCGCCGGCGCGAGAGGCATTCGGATCGCCTAACTCAAAGTGATGCACGCAACTGGTACTGCGACCTTGACATCGATCTCCCTAATTCACTTATAGTCACCGTCGTGAGTGGGAGTGTGCGACCCGTGTGTGTACCGCAAATCCATCTTGAACTGGGTGAGGGTGAAGTCGGCGAGGCGTGGGCCGAGACGCCCGCTTTAACCGAGATCGATACTCTCCGTGTTGAATTTGATGGCGGCGCGGAGGACTCGCTCGGGAACCGAATTCCCACTCTGGGTGACGACGGCGGCGGCGTGACCCAGGAACCGGCCCGGAACGCATGGCACCGATGGTTCAGTTCGGCTCACGACGGAGACGACGTGGGGCTGGATCTGCTCCCCTTCGATGACGAAGACTGGCACCCGTCGGCGGCCGATCCCGAACCGGAACCGGCGCGGCCGGTTCCGTCCGGCCGCAAGGCGCGCCGAACCGGGAAACCCGGATCCCGGCGAAAGCGGATCGTGCTGGTCGGGATCATGTCGCTTGCCGTGCTCAACTTGGGGGCCTCGCTCAGCGGTCCTGCCGGGGCGCCGAGACGATCGACGGCGCCCGGCGGCGTCGCTGCGGACCGTCCGGGAACGCCGCAGAATCAGGCGCACATCGACGGCCTCCGTTTCTTCCCGCTGCCGGCCCGGTCGTCGCTCGGGGCGCCCACCACCGGAACCGGGCCCGTCGCGCGACGGTGACCGGGAAGTGATCTTGCCGGCGGTGAATCCGCTACGATCCTTCCGCCTGCCGCGCCGCGGTCTCGTGCCGCGTGCGCAGGGCCCGGCCGGGCGCGCGGCGACGTACCCGGACCCGGCAGGAGGCGGCGAACCACAGTGGCCCATTTGCACTACCGGCATGCGGCGATGAACAGCGGCAAGAGCACGATGGTGCTGCAGTACCGGCACACGTACGCCGCGTGTGGCCGCCGTGGGCTGCTGATGACCCGCCTCGACCGGGCCGGCACCGGCATAGTCTCGTCCCGCATCGGCCTCACCGCCGACGCCCTCGAAATCGGGGCGGAGGCGGACCTCACCGACCTCGTCCTGCTGCGGCCCGGCCCGAGCGTCGACCACGTCATCGTCGACGAGGCCCAGTTCCTGTCGCCGGAGCAGGTCGACCAGCTCGCCGCCCTGGTGGACGATCACGATATCGACGTCTTCGCGTTCGGCCTGCTGTCGGACTTCCGTGGCCTGCAGTTTCCCGGTTCGGCCCGGCTGGTCGTGCTGGCCGACGTCGTGGAGGCGCTGCAGGTGTACCCGATGTGCTGGTGCGGCCAGCCGGCGCGGATGAACGCCCGGGTGGTGAACGGCGTGATGGTCCGCGACGGTGACACCGTCGTGGTCGGTGACACCGAGGCCGGGGTCGGCTACGTGGTGCTGTGCCGGCGCCACCACCGGGCCGGGCGGCCGTACGCCCCGGAGCGGACGCCGGTCGGCGCCGGCCACGTCGAGTAAGCCTCATCGGCGCCGCGCCCGCGCGATTGGGGCTGGAAGACGGTTGATCGGGCCTCCCTCGAGGGGTTCGGTCCAGATCGCCATGAGCCTGAACGCCTCCATGATGGACCGAGACGCAGCGTCACACTCCCGCTTTCATCTGCCCAGGGTGAGGACATCCGATGTGGTGTGAATGACGCTTGCCCCCGGCCGACCGTTGGCGCGACTCACCATCAGGTCGGAACCTGAATCCGACCGCCCGGGAGGTCCCCATGTTCGGTACACCTCGGTTCGCCGCCGCGCTCGCCGCCGGTTTGCTGGTCGTGTGCCCGCTTGCGGTAAGTCCCGCCTGGGGCGCCGATGCGCAGGCCTGGAACCACGACGTCGCGGATCCGGTTCGCGGACCCGCGGCCTGGGGGCTGGTGGACCCCAGCTTCGAGGCCTGCGCGTCGGGGCAGGCGCAGTCGCCTGTCGAACTCACCGTCACGCGGTCCGCCCGGCTGGCGCCGTTGCGGCTCGACGACCCCGCTTCTCCGCTCGTCGTGGAGAACACCGGGCACGTGATCGAGGTTCCGATCGGCGCGGAGGTCGGTGCGGTGCTTCGGGTGGGCAACGACGTCTACCGGTTGGAGCAGTTCCACTTCCACGCCCCTAGTGAGCATACGGTGCTCGGGCGTCATGCGGATCTCGAGGCACACCTGGTGCATCGGGACTCGGCGGGCCGGCTGGCAGTCGTCGCCGTCCTGATGAATATCGGCAGACAACCGAACGCCCTCGTCGACCGGATCGCCGCCGCGGCGCCGATGGAGGCCGGCGAGGAGCGGGACACCGGAACGGTTGTCTGGCCGACCGATCTGCTGGCCGTTCGATCCCACGTTGGGCGGGCCAGAGTGGACCGCTACCTCACTTTCGCCGGGTCGCTCACCACCCCGCCCTGTACCGAAGGTGTCCGGTGGTTCGTGGCTGAGCAGCCGACAATCGTTTCCGCGACCGCCGTGCGGCGGCTGCACCTGCGCATCATGCACTTCCCCGGGTACAACGGATACTCCGACAACAACCGGCCGACCCAGCCCCGCAACGAGCGATCCGTGCTTCGCTCCCGGCGTTGATCCGGCCGTCCTGCGCCGCCGTGAAGTCCTCGCTGACCACTCCCGATCGCCCGTCCACGACCTTCCGGGCACCGGGCATGGGACCGCGCGGAGCCCGGGTATGGGCGGAATGTCTGCATCCAATGATCTTCGGCCCTTGATCAACCCATTTGCATGCAGGATGTCTTGCGGTTCTACGGCTCTCACGCCGCACTTCTTCCCGTCGATGTCCCTCATTCATGCACATCATTGAATGTCACGTACTAGTCACAAAGCGTCCTAGCCTAGTGACATCGAGGGGTGTGAAACCCAATGATCCGCGGAGATGTGCCCGTACCCCCCGGGCGCCCATCTCCTCGGAGGACCCGTACGTGAGACAACAATCTTCTCGGCGCCGGCGGACCCTCACGGCCCTGCTCGCCTCTGGCGTGACCATCGGCGCGGCGGCCCTGAGCGCCTCCACGCCCGCGAGCGCCGTGCCCTCTCCCGCCCCGGCGCCCGTCGCCGAGGCCGCCACCCCGAAGGAGGCGCCGGCCGACGGGCTCGACTCGCACGACGCCGACCTGCTGGCCCAGGCCGAGGGCAGTGGTGTCCGCAACGTCACCCTGATCATCTCCACCGATTCCGGCAAGGCGGACGACGTCGCCGGGCAGGTCAAGAGCCTCGGCGGCACGGTCACCCAGCGCTACGACAAGGTCGGCTACGTGCTGGCCTCGGTGCCGACCGCCAAGGTGGTCAAGGCCGCGAAGCTGCCCGGTGTGTCCGCCGTGGACCTCGATGAGAAGATCCAGCTGCCGGACCCCGAACTCACCCACGGCGGCGCCAAGGGCGCCGCGCAGGGCGGCACGCTCCCCGGCCCCGGCGCGGGCACCCCGGCCGCGAACCCGTACATGCCGACGGACGAGATCGGCTCGGTCGAGTTCAAGAAGAAGCACCCGACCTGGGACGGGCGCGGCATCACGATCGGCATCATGGACTCCGGCGTCGACCTGGACCACCCGGCGCTGCAGAAGACCACGACGGGCGAGCGCAAGATCGTCGACTGGGTCACCGCGACCGACCCGGTGACCGAGGGCGACGGCTCCTGGCGGGCGATGGTCACCCAGGTGACCGGCCCGACGTTCACGTTCGGCAACCAGAGCTGGACGGCGCCGGCGGGCACCTGGAAGGTCAACCGCTTCACCGAGGCCATCACCGCGGGCGACGAGGCCGAGGGCGACGTCAACCGCGACGGTGACACCACCGACGTGTGGGGCGTCCTCTACGACCCGGAGAGCCACGACATCCGGGTGGACACCAACCAGAACCGCGACTTCACCGACGACGCCGTGCTGCGCCCGTACCGGGAGAAGTACGACGTCGGCCACTTCGGCACCGACAACCCGGCCACCCCGGTCGTCGAGAGCATGCCGTTCGTCGTCGAGTACCGCGAGGACGTCGACGCGTCGGTGGTGGGTCTCGGCACCGTCGACTTCGTCAGCATCGGCATCCCCGAGGGCATGCACGGCTCGCACGTCGCCGGCATCACCGCGGCCAACGACATGCTCGGCAACCGGAACTTCGACGGCCAGGCGCCCGGCGCGAAGATCGTTTCCTCGCGGGCCTGCTCGTGGGGCGGCGGCTGCACCGTGGCCGCGCTGACCACCGGCATGGTCGACCTGGTCGTCAACCGGCACGTCGACGTCGTCAACGTGTCGATCGGCGGCCTGCCGGCGCAGAACGACGGCAAGAACGCCCGCGCCGAGCTCTACGACAAGCTGATCAAGGACTACGGCGTGCAGTTCTTCATCTCGGCCGGCAACTCCGGCCCGGGTGTGAACACGGTCGGCGACCCGTCGGTCGTCTCCGATGTCGTCAGCGTGGCGGCCAGCGTCAGCAAGGACACCTGGCTCGCCAACTACGGCTCGGTCGTGAAGAAGGAGAACGCGCTCTTCAACTTCTCCTCCCGTGGCCCGCGCGAGGACGGCGGCTTCAAGCCCAACCTGACCGCGCCCGGTTCGGCGATCTCCACGGTCAACACCTGGCTGAACGAGCCGGGCGTCGCGGAGGCCGGCTACACGCTGCCGATCGGCTACGCGATGGCGAACGGCACGTCGATGTCGTCCCCGCAGGCCGCCGGCGCCGCGGCCCTGCTGCTGTCGGCCGCCAAGGCGACCGACCGGGGCATCACCCCGGCCCAGCTGCGGCGGGCGCTCTACACCTCCGCGGAGAAGATCAAGGACGTGCCGGTCGCCGCGCAGGGCAACGGCCTGATGGACGTCAACGGCGCCTGGTCGCTGCTGGCGCGCAAGGTCGAGGCCCGCACCTACACCTCGTCGGCGCCGGTCTGCACCCCGTTCTCGGCCGGCTTCACGACGCCGGGCCAGGGTGTGGGCATCCACAACCGGTGCGCGGCCGGCCAGGGCGGCCTCAAGGCCGGTCAGTTCAAGACCTACAACCTCAAGCTCACGCGTACGTCGGGAGCGAAGCGTTCCGTGCTGCACCGGCTCTCCGTGGCCGGTGACAAGGGCGCGTTCCACGTCCAGCCGCTGGTCCTGCTGCCGCTGGACAAGACGGTGACCGTGCCGGTGCTGGTCACCCCGAAGTCGGGCCTCAACAGCGCGATCATCGAGGTCGACGATCCACTGACGACGGTCACCGACTTCGAGGTGCTCAACACGGTCGTCACCGGGGCCGAGCCGGCCAAGCCCGCATTCGACATCCACGCCGAGGGTTCGGTCGACCGCAACTCGTCGACCTCGTACTTCATCACCGTGCCGGAGGGCGCGACCGCGCTGCAGGTGGATCTCTCCGGGATCGCGACCGGCTCGCAGACGCGCTGGATCGCGATCAACCCGTGGGGTGTCCCGGTCGAGAGCACGTCCAGCCTGTCCTGCTACAGCAACTTCTCCGACGAGAAGGCCTGCAAGCCGCAGGAGCGGGCGTACGAGAACCCGATGCCCGGCGTCTGGGAGCTCGAGGTGGAGTCCCGGCGGACCTCGCCGATGCTGCACAACCCGTATGAGCTGTCCGCCAAGGTGCAGGGCGTGACGGTGGAACCGGCGAAGGTCGAGCTGCCCAGCGTCACGGCCGGCACCGCGACACCGGTCACCTGGTCGGTGAAGAACAACTTCGGCCCGCTCAAGCTCACCGCCGTCGGCGGCACGCTGGGCAGCGCGCTCTCCGCGCGGCCGACCATCGCGGACAGCGAGGACCAGGAGTACACGGTCGAGGTGCCCGCGGGTGCGCAGCGCCTGTACGTGGCGATCGGCAACGTCAGCGACCCGGCGGCCGACCTGGACCTGACGGTCTCCTTCGGTGGCGCGCCGGTCGGGCAGTCGGCGGACGGCGACTCGGAGGAGTCCGTGTCGATCCCGAACCCGGCGGCGGGCACGTACACGGTCGCGATCAACGGCTACGCGGTGCCCTCGGGCAGCACGCAGTACGACTACCAGGACATGTTCCTGAGCCCGGCCCTCGGTGCGATGACCGTGCCGAACACGGTGCTCACGCTCGCGAACGGTGCCACCGCGCCGGTCAACGGCTCGATCACCGCGGCGGCCGTACCGGCCACCGGGCGCAGCCTGTTCGGTGAGATGGCGCTGACCACGGACGAGGGCGCGGTCGTCGGCCGCGGCACCGTCACGATCGGCGAGGTCCGGTAACAGAACGCAACGAGCCCGCTCCCGGTCAGACCGGGAGCGGGCTCGCCCTCGTAGGGCGGGAAATGACTAGGCACCCAGCGAGAGTGCCAACGCCTCATCGAACTTGGCACGGATGCGCGCCGCGGCCGCGCTGTCGGCGGGAACGAGGATTTCCAGCACGGACCCCCAGGCATGCCGGGCCGCGGTCAGGTCCCCGGCCGCCCGGTGCGTGTCGCCGAGGTGATCCAGGATTATCGACTCGCCGGGCCGGTCTCCGAGGTCGCGGACCAGCTTCAGCCCCGATTGGTAGCAGGCCACGGCATCGCGGTACTGGCCGAGGTGGTGGTGCACGAAGCCGATGCTGTCCCAGGCACTGGCCTCGCCGTACCGGTTGTTGATCCGCTGGTTGAGCGCGAGCGCCTCCCGGCACTGGATCAGGGCCTGCTGATAGTCGCCGGCCGCCGCGTACGACCAGCCGATCGCGCCCCAGGCGTGCGCCTGGCCGGCCAGGCGACCGGCGAGGCGGTACAGCTCGAGGGCGGACTCGGCGTACCGGCGGGCCTCGTCGTGGGCGGCGTGCTGCTCGCGGAGCCAGCCGAGCTTCATCAGCACGCTGGCCTGGCCCGCCGGGTCGCCTTCGAACAGGTCGTATGCCTGGCGCAGGTGCTCCTGCGCGTCTTCCGGGCGGTTCAGCCGTACGTATGCCTGCGCCAGGTCGCGGTGCGCGCGGGCCCGCAGGGTCCGGTCGTCGATGCGTTCTGCCGCGGCCAGCGCCGAGCTCTGCGTGTCGGCGAGTTCGGGGGAGTAGCCCTGCCAGTCGAGGAAGACGGCGATGGCGGCCGCCAGTCGGCAGGTGTAGTCGTCCAGCCCGCGCGCTACAGCCAGCTCCACCGCCCTGACCAGCACCGGGTGCTCGACGGCGAGCCAGGCCAGCGCCGGCTGCCGGTCGGCGAACCGCTCCGGCTCGATCCCTGGCAGGGCCCCGGTCAGCCCGGCGCTGTCGCGGTGCGGGTCCAACGCCTGGGCCGCCGCGTCCGCGCTGTGCAGGTAGTAGTCGAGCAGCCGGCGTACCGCCTCATCCCGGTCCGGCTCGGTGTCCCGTTCCGCGACCAGCTCCCCGGCGTACGCCCGGAGCAGGTCGTGGCAGGTGAACCGGCCGGTCGAGGGTTCGGTGAGCAGATGCGCCCGGGCCAGCTCGGTCAACCCGGCGCGCGCCGCGCCGGCCGTGACCCCCGCAAGGCCCGCTGCCGCGGAGATCGACACCTCCGGGCCGGGATGCAGCGCGACCAGCCGGAAGAGCCGCTGGGCGGCCGGGCTCAACACGCGGTACGAGGCGTGGAACGCGGCCCGGACGTCCGTGGCCGGGTCGTCGCTGCCCAGCGCGTCCAAGCCGACCCGGGCCTCGCGCAGCTCGCGGGCCAGCGTCTCGAGCGAGAAGTCCGGGTTGACCGCGACCCGCGCAGCGACCACGGCCAGGGCCAGCGGCAGCCGCGCGCAGCGTTCGATCAGGTCGGCCACCGCGGCCGGCTCGGCCACCACCCGCTCCCGGCCCAGCCGGCCGGCCAGCAAGGCCCACGACTCCGCCTCGGTGAGCATGTCGAGCCTGAGCGCCCGCGCGCCCTCGCCGGCGACCAGGCCGGTGAGCTGGTTACGGCTGGTCACCAGGGCCAGGCAGCCGGGCGAGCCGGGTAGCAACGGCCGGACCTGCTCGGCGTCGCGGGCGTTGTCCAGCAGGATCAGGACCCGCTTGCCGGCGAGCAGACTGCGGAACAGGGCGGCCTGCGCGGCCAGGCTCACCGGGACCTGCTGCGGCGGCACGGCGTACGCGTCGAGGAAGCCGCGCACGGCCTCGTCCGGGCTCAGCGCGGTACCCGCCGGGTCGAAGCCGCGGAGGTTGACGTACAGCTGCCCGTCGGGAAACCGGTCGGCCATCCGGTGCGCCCAGTGCACGGCCAGGGCGGTCTTGCCGACCCCGGCGGTACCGGACACCGCCGAGATGATCACGGCCTGCGCGGCGGCGGCCTCACCGATGATGGTGTCGAGAGTGGTCAGCTCGGCGTGCCGGCCGGCGAAGGCGGCGATGTCGGCCGGAAGCTGCCGCGGTGGGTGGTAAGCCGGCCGCGGAGTGTCGCGCTTCGCGGCGGGATCGGTGAGCAGGGCCGGGGCTTGCCGCAGGATCTGCTGTTGCAGGGCGTTGAGGGCGGGTGTCGGCTCCACGCCGAGCTCGTCGGCGAGCCGCCGGCGGATCCGGGTGTAGCAGTCCAGCGCCTCGGCGGCCCGGCCGCAGCGAAAGAGCGCCAGCATCAACTGGCCGGCGAGCCGTTCCGCCAAGGGGTGAGCCGCCACCTCGGTGGACAGTTCGATCAGTACCTCGGCATGGCGGCCCTGCGCGAGTTCGGCGTCGAAGCACGCGCTGAGCAGGGTGAGGCGCTCGCGTACGAGGGTGTCCCGGGTCGTGGTCGCCCAGTCGCCGCTGATGCCGGCCAGCGGGGTGCCGTGCCAGAGGCTCAGGGCCTGGCGGTACAGCCCGGCGGCGACCGCCGGGTCGCCGTCGCGGGCGGCGGCCTGCGCCTGCCCGGCCAGGACTCGGGAGTGGTGCAGGTCGATCCGCTCGGCCGGCAGGTCCAGTAGGTAGCCGGCGCCCGTGCGGTGCACGGTCAGACCCAGGGCGCGTAGCTGCGACAGGTACTGGTAGAGGGCGTCCCGGGTGGAACGGGGTGGGCTCTGCCCCCAGACCCGGTCGATCAGGCTCTCGATCGGTAGCGGCTGGCCGGGGCTGAACGCGAGCGCCGCGAGTACGCAACTTTGTTTGGCAGGGCCGGCGGTGACGAAATCCTCGTCCGCGGCAACCTGTATCGGACCCAGTACGCGTACGCGCAAACCTGACCCCCCGAGCACCCGGCTCGACCTCCGCCGTTCGGTCGAACCGGGTGGCGACCGTCCGGTTTTAGATCCGCTACCAGATCAACCAAAGGCGCACCGGCCATCCTGGGCGGTGCGCCTGATCCTACACATTGGAGTGGGCGGAGAGGATGCGGAGCGATGCGGTCGGCCGCGGGAGCGGGCGGGCGTACCGTGGCTTCCGACTATCGGGGGGCCGGCCGCCGGCAACTGCCCGCGATCCTCACCGGCCGGACTTCCGGCGTTC
Organism: Actinoplanes sp. NPDC049118; assembly: GCF_040648555.1. Taxonomy (NCBI): domain Bacteria; kingdom Bacillati; phylum Actinomycetota; class Actinomycetes; order Micromonosporales; family Micromonosporaceae; genus Actinoplanes; species Actinoplanes sp. NPDC049118. The sequence goes on along the minus strand of NZ_JBEZDY010000036.1, from coordinate 42,560 downwards.
CGTCGAGGCTCGACGGAACGCCGGAGGGCTGGACGGTCGATCACCCGCAAGGGAAGGTGCAGTCTCCGAGAAAAATTCATCTTAACTCTATGTCTACGGTGTGACGTTTCTTACACTCGCCTTGCCCGGCCATGATCGAGCAAGGGAGCTTCCATGACAAGACTGCGCCGACTGGTCGCGGGCCTACTGGTGTTGGGGATGGTCGGTGGGCTGCCCGCGCCCGCCACCGCGGCTCCGGCCTGGACCTCCGCAACTGACCTGGAGGGCAGGTGCGCGACGCTCCAGGTGTTCGACGGATCGACGTCCCGCGGATACGTCCGGCGTGCCTCGGTCGGCTACGGCTTTACCAGCACCGCGTCGAGTGCCGAGCCGTTCCGGTTCGAGGCCACCCAGCTCGGTCGCTACCTGCTCCGGGACTCCACCGGCAAGCCGCCGTACCAGAGCGTGCTCGGCTGGGTGTGGGCCGGCGAGTCGTACGGCGACCGTGCCGACTGGACGGTCAGCGCCGCGGACGGCCGCTACCGCTTCGTGTCCACCGCGACCGGCCAGCAGCTGGGCGTCTACCTCGGCGGGCTCGGCGCCGGCAACGCCGACTCGACCGTCGCGCTCGCCCCGGCGAACGGGTGCGCGACGATCCCGGACATCGCCACTGGCGTCAGCGGAACCCCGGCTCCCGGCGTGGATCCCGACGGCAGGCTCGTCGGCTGGATCGACGCACATGCGCACATCACCGCGGCCGAGGCGTTCGGCGGATCACTGCACTGCGGTGATGCGTACGCGTCCGGCGGCGCCCCGGTCGCGCTCCAGGGTTGCCCGTCGCACGGGACCCTCGGCTGGGGCGCCCTGCTCGAGGCGATCATCGCCGGCACCGATCCGATCGACTCGGCGGAGGACGGCTGGCCCACCTTCAACGACTGGCCGCAACACGACACGATGCTGCACGAAGCCTCGTACTTCCGCAGCCTGGAACGCGCATGGCAGTCCGGGCAGCGGGTGCTCAACGTGCTTCTGGTCGCGAACCGGGTGATCTGCGGGCTGACGCTGGAACACACGTCCTGCGACGAGATGGACCAGATCCGGGCCCAGGCCACCTATCTGCGCCGGATGCAGGACTATGTGGACGCCCGCAGCGGCGGTCCCGGCAAGGGCTGGTTCCGGCTGGCCACCACCCCGGCCGCCGTGCGCCAGATCGCCGCCCAGGGCAAGCTGGCGGTCACCATCGGCGTGGAGAACTCCGAGATCTTCGGATGCCGGGAGATCAACGACGTGCCGCAGTGCACCCGGGCCCAGATCGACGCCGGCCTCGACGAGCTGGCGGGCATGGGCGTCAGCGGCTTCTACCCCGTGCACAAGTTCGATAACGCGTTCGGCGGCACCCGCTTCGACGAGGGCGTCACCGGCGCCGCGGTCAACGTCGGCAACCTGATCTCCACCGGCCACTGGTGGCAGGCGACCTCCTGCACCGGCCCGTCCGACAACGAGCAGCCCCTGGTCAGCGACGACCTCGCCCGGCTGCTGCAACTCGGGGTCGGCCTGCCTGCCGGCGCGATCCTGCCGGTCTATCCGAGCGGCAAGATCTGTAACGTACGCGGCCTCACCGATCTCGGCCGTTACCTGATCGAGCGGATGATGGACCGCGGCATGATCATTCACATCGACCACATGAGCGTGAAGGCGGCCTCCGCCGTGCTCGACATGGCTGAGCGGGCCGGATACCCCGGTGTCGCCTCGGTGCACAGCTGGTCCGACCCGTCCATGGTCAACCGGATGCTCGGGGTCGGCGGTTTCGTCGCCGGCTACGCGTTCTCGGCCGGCGACGACGGCCAGGGCACGCCCACCTTCCTCGAACAGTGGCGGGCCAACAAGAGCCTGGCCAACGGCTCGAAGATCACCGGGTACGGCGTGGGCACCGATGTGAACGGCCTGGGTTCGCAGGCGGCGCCGCGGCTGGACGCCGGCTCCCGCCCGCTCGCGTACCCGTTCACCGCGACAAACGGCACCCGGGTCGCCAAGCACGTCTACGAGTCCCGCACGTTCGACCTGAATACCGATGGCGTCGCCCAGTACGGGCTCTACGCGGACTGGATCGTCGACCTGATCAACCAGGCCGGCCCCGACGGGACGCTGCTGCGCCGGCATCTGCTCAACGGAGCGGAGGCGTACACCGTGATGTGGGAGAAAGCGCGCGGGTAGGCCGCCCGCGATCGGTGACGCATCGGCGAACGGCTGCTCCAGGCGTGGTCGCGCCCGGAGCAGCCGTGCGGGAGCGGCTGGTCCTACGCCCGAGGATTTCGTCAGGTAAGGGCAAGGCTGTCGTAGGCGGCCGCGGCCGAGACGGCGTCCCTCACCATCGCGGAGATGGCGCGCTCCCGGACGAGGAGGACGACCTTGCCGCGCGGAACAACGGCGATGTAGGGAATGCTCCTGTCGCCACTGGTGACGGCGACGGCGCCGGCCGGCAATCCCTTCACGCGGATCTGCTTGATTCCGCTGTCGCACGTACCGGTCCTGATTTCGTTCGCATACGCCTTCGGGTTCACCCCCGCGGTCTGGTTGATGATGACTACCGCCCGGTCTGAGCCGTCCGCGTTCTCGACGAGGTGGAACGCGGCCTGCCCGGCAGGGAACGCGGCACCGCAGATCGTCCCCACGCCCAGCTCGTCGGCGCGCGCAGTTCCCAGCACCTCGGTCTTGCTGCTGTCCGGGAATGCGACAGCGGCGACGACCTTCTTCAGCTTCGCGGCGGTCAGCGCCTTGTACGCCGATGCGGCCTGAGCCGGCACGGAGAAGGCCACGGCGAACGCGGCTGCTGATGCGGCGCAAGCAAACCGGAAGGTCATGGTGGAGGTTCGCATTACGTCGTTCTTCCTTCAGTCCGCACGATCGAGATCGGATCCTCACGGTCCCATAGTCCGGGTTTCCGGAAGCAGAAATCGACGAAAGAGCCGGGCCTCGAACCTTCGATCGGGTGATTCGATCGGCCGGCAAGTGCGGGCGCTACGGTCAAGTCAGCGGGTAGCGGAGAGGACCAGCATCTCGCACGGTCCGGTGAACCCGTCCGGGCCCTCGAACTGCCGCAACGCCTCCTCGATCTCGGCCCAGGCCGCCTCCCGTTCCGCCGGGGCCAGGCCGACCAGCATTTGCTGCAGCGCGCCGAAGGACTCCCGCTCGAACCGGACGCAGTCCGCGGCGGAAGCCATCCGTACCGGCGACGGAACCACCTCGACGCCGACATCTTGGAAACCGGCCTCGGTCAGGACCCGCTCGGCGACTCCCGGGCCGCCGAGGCTGAACGGCCCCGGCTGACCCGCCTGCGGCGGCGGAAGCTGTGCGCGGCGGCGGATGATGCCGATCGGGATGGAGAAGAACCCGTTCCGGTCCGCGGTCGAGTAGACGAGCGCGGAGATCCGTCCGCCGGGGCGCAGCGCGGCGCGCATTCCGGCCAGGGCCGCCTGCTGGTCCGGGAAGTAGATGAGGCCGACCCGGGAGATGACCGCGTCGAACGTGCCGGCGTCGACGGTGAGCCGTTCGCCGTCGAGTTCGCGGGTGGCGACATTGGTCAGGCCTGCCTCGGCAGCCGTCTTCGCCGCGTACTCGAGGATCGTCGGCGAGAGATCGGTGGCCAGCACGTGACCGGACGCGCCGACGAGCCGGGCCGCCGCGAGACTCTGCCCGCCGGCGCCGGCCGCGACGTCCAGCACCCGGCTGCCGTCGCCGACCCGGGCTGCGTCGAGCATCCGTGCGGTGGCGTCGCCGAGCCACGCCTCGATGGTGGGACCCCACCGGTGCCACGCGTCGGCGGCCTCCTCCCACTGTGCCCGGGTGGTGGTCTTGTAGTGGATCGGATCGAACGTGCTGGTCATGGTGTCCTCCGGAGTCGATCGGATCGGTGCTGACCCGTACGCGCCAGAAAGTCCATCCCATCCGCCAGAACCGGACTGGCAATTCCCGAACCCGCCTCGACCGGGCCACAATGCGGTGGTGTCACGCTTCGTCGGCCGGACCCAACCGCTGGACCGGCTGCTTGCCGCCCACCGGGCGTGTGCCGCCCCCGAGCCGGACCCGCGGTGGTCCGGGCTGGTCCTGGTCACCGGCGAGGCAGGGATCGGCAAGACCGCGCTGCTGAGCCGGTTCGCGGCCGAGGCGGCCGCCGGCTCCGGCGCGATACTGCGCGGTACCTGCTGGGACGACGACCGTGCGCCGGCCTGGTGGCCGTGGACCCAGGCATTGCGTGGCCTGCTGCACGCCCGCGAGGACCTTCGGCAGGGCGTCGACCCGGCCCTGGCCGCGATCGTTCCGGAGGCGGTCGGCCCGGCGCAGGGCGCCGGGCCCGACGACGCCAATCGGGTACGCATCTTCGACGCGGTGGGCTTGCTGCTGTCCCGGGCCGCGTCCGCCGCCCCCGTGGTGGTGATCCTGGACGACCTTCAGTGGGCCGACGTGTCGTCGGTGGATCTGCTGCGCTTCCTCGCCCGGCAGGCCCGGCCCGCCGGGCTGTTGCTCATCGGCGCGTACCGGCCCGGTGAGCCATCGGCCGGTGTCGCGGCGGCGCTCGCCGATCTCGCCATCGCGGCCGAGCCCATCAATCTCCGCGGGCTGGCCCCGGAGGAGGTGGCGGACCTGGTGCGGACGGTGTCCGGAGACGACGCGGCGGTGCGCTGGGCCGCCCTGGTACATCAGCGCAGCGCCGGGCACCCGTTCTTCGCGCGCGAACTGTGTCACCTGCTGCAGGCCGGTGGTACGGCCGCCGGTGTCCCGGCCGCGGTGCGCGACGCCATCGAACGCCGCCTTGCCCGGCTTCCGGACGGCTGCTCGACGCTGCTCGACGCGGCCGCGGTCGCCGGCGCGGCCCTTCTGCCGGACGTGTTGAGCGACGTCTGCTCGGCGCCGGTGGCCACGATCGCCGACCGGATCGACTCGGCGCGGGCCGCCGGGGTGCTGGTCGACGGCGCGGACGGGGATCCGGTGCGCTTCGCCCACGACCTGTACCGCGAGACGATCTACGCGGCCCTGCCCGCGGCGCGCCGGCTCGACCTGCACGACCGGGTCGGACAGGCGCTGCAGCGGCGGCACGAGCGCGGCGGCCCGGTGTTCCCGGCTGAGCTGGCCCGGCACTTCGCCGCCGCGATCGGGCAGTCCGGACCCGGTCCGGCAGTCACCTGGGCGCACGCGGCGGCCGACGCGGACACCGCCCGGTACGCGTTCGCCGAGGCGGCCGGGCATCTGAGCCGGGTACGCGCCGCAGCCGCCGACGCCGGCTGCCGGCTCACCGATGGCGACCAGGTTCATCTCCTGACCCGCGGGGCCGACCTGCGGCTGCGGGCCGGGGACGCGCAGGAGGCGAGGGCACTGCTCGACACCGCCCGGCAGGCGGCCGCGGCCACCGGCGACGGCGACCTGCTCGGCGCGGTGGCGCTTGGCCTGGACCGGGTCGGCGCCCGGTTCGCCATGCCGCGTACCGATCTGATCGCGGTGCTGGAAGCCGCGCGGGTGGCGCTCGACGGGCGGGGTACCCCCGCCGAGGCTCAGGTGACCGCGGCGCTGGCCCGTCAGTTGCAGCACTCCGTTCCGGCCGACCGCCCGCGGGCCGGGCCGTACGCCGAGCGGGCGGTGGCGATCGCCCGTCGCCTCGACGACGCGGCCACTCTGGCCAGTTGCCTGCTCGCCCAGCACGACACGGTGTGGACGCCCGGCACCGGTGCGCGACGGACCGGGATCGCCGCTGAGATCGCTGACGCCGCGCGGCAGGCCGGCGACCCTGAGCGATACGCCCAGGCGTTGCTGCTGTCGGCGACCGCGCACCTGGAGAACGGCTCGGCCGCCTTCCGAGCCGCCTTCGCCGAGTACGCCCATGTGACCGGCGAGCTGCGTCAGCCGCGGCATGATTACCTGCTGCTGACCCGGCGGGCCGCGCTCACGCTGCTGGAAGGCGACATCGAGGGCGGCGACCGGCTCAGCCGCGAGGCGGCGGCGATCGGCGAGGCGGTGGGCGACAGCGACACCGGCAACGTCCGGATGTCGCAACGCCTGGAGATCGTCCGGGCCCGCTCCGACCCCGACGAACTGCGCCGGACCGCCGCCGAGGCGGTGCACTGGTGGATCGGCGCCCCGGCGCACGCACACGCGGTCGCGGCCGGCTTCCTGGCCCGGGCCGGTGACCTGGTCGCGGCCCGGCGCGAGGTCGACACGGTACTGGCGCTGGACGACTGGCGGGCCGACCGCTCGTACCTCTGGTCGGTCTTCGTGGGCGAACTCACCGCCGCCGCCATCGCGCTGCGCGACCGGGCACTCTGCGAGCTGCTGTTGAACGATCTGATGCCGCTGGCGGACACGTGCGCGGTCAACGGCGCACTGGTCTGCTTCGGCGGTGCACACGCGCACCGTGTCGGGCTGCTCCAGGCCGCGCTCGGCGACCTGGCACCGGCCGCCCAATCGCTACACCAGGCGTCCGAAGTCCATCGGCGGCTGGGCGCCCGGATCTGGGAGGAGGAGAGTCGCCGCGCCCTGGCCGGCCTCGGTGTGCCGGCGCCCACCAGCGGCGCGACCATGCGGCGGGCCGGTGACCTGTGGCAGGTCGGCTACCGCGGCCGCATCGTCTACCTGCGGGACGCCAAGGGCCTTCGCGACCTGGCCGTACTGCTGGCCCGTCCCGGCACCGACGTGACCGCGATGGAACTGGCGGCGGCGGGCGGCCCGTCGGTGGTGGACCGGATCGCGGACGAGCCGATGCTGGACCCAGCCGCATTGCGGGCGTACCGTCGCCGCCTGGCCGACCTCGACGACGAGCTGGCCGACGCCGAGGCCGGTGCGGACCTGGCCCGTCGCCGGCGAGCCGGCGACGAGCGGGAACGGCTGCTCGCCGAGGTGCGCCACGCCACCCGGCCCGGCGGCGCCGTTCGCACGTTGGGCCCGACCGCGGCGGAACGGGCCCGCAAGGCGGTCACCGCCCGGATCCGGGACGCCATCCGGCGGATCGGTGCCGTGTTACCGGACCTGGGCACCCATCTGGACCGAAGCGTACGGACCGGCCACGCCTGCCGCTACGACGCCGAACCTGACGCCGCGCGGCACGGACAAAGCCGCTGACCGGCGGCCGGGCCCGCCCGGTTCGAGGGGCCGGGCAGGGCCGCCGCCGTCCCCGGCGGCGGCCCTGGTCTGCTGTGGAGGCCGACCCTGAAAGCCGGTGAGGCTCGAGATCAGCCGTTGTAGGCGGCGAAGATGCGGCTGAACTCGTACGGCTGCTGGGGGATGTTCGTGCACATGTACAGCGCCCCGGTGCAGGCGTTCTTGTCCCGGCCCAGCTCCCAGAAGCTCAGCATGCCGAGGTGCCTGCCCTGGGCGAAGGTGACCAGCTGGCGGGCGTCCGCCTGGTTGTAGATGCGGCCGTCGTCGTTCACGCCCAGCATCGGCGTCACGCCGACCATCTTCCACAGCTGGGCGTCGGTGCGGCCGGGGTACAGCGACCTCAGCTGGTTGAACGTCGAGTTTGCGGCGTCGACGGCGAAGTTGCCGTAGTCGCCGTTGCGGTAGTAGTCCATTGCCATGACGTTGACCAGGTCCACGGTGACGCCGGCGTCGCGCGCCGAGCGGACCACGTTGAGCCCGTCCGCGGTCAGGCCCTCGGGCAGTACCGGCAGGGTGAACGACACCCGCAGCCCGGGGTTGGCCCGCTGCAGGGCGGCCAGCGCCTGTGAGCGCCGGGTCACCGAGGCGGGGTCCGCGGTGGCGCTGCCCTCGATGTCCAGGTCGATGTACCTCAGCTGGTAGGCGGTGACCACGGCCTGGTACTCGGCCTGCAACGCGGACACGCTGGTGCACGCCTGCGCCAGCTCGATGCCCGTGGCGCCGCCGAACGAGATCTTCACGTCGCCGCCGCGGGCGCGGACCGCGTCGATCTGGTCACGTGCCCAGCCCTGCCGCGGGTCGTACGCGTTGAACCACATGGCCTTGCAGGCGGACGCCGTGATGAACGCCAGCGTCACGTTCTTGAGGTTCCCGCTGCTCACCATCGTGGACAGGCTGGGGGTCGGCCACGCGCCCATGTCGACGTACGGGGCATGGGGCAGCCCTGCCGTCGTCGGCGGCGGCGAGGTGGGTGGGGTGGTCGGCGGGGTGGTCGGTGGGGTGGTGGTGTCGCAGGCGCCGAGGTCCTCCCAGAGGGAGGCCGCCGCGACGGGATTCCATCCGGCGCCCACCGGCGGGGTGTGCGCCACCCGGGCCCGGTAGAGGCGCCCGGAGTAGGTCACCTGGGCGCCGGCGGCGTAGCTGGTGCCCTCGGCCCAGGCGGGGGCCGCGCAGGCCACCATGATCGCGCCGCTGGGTGCGGCGAAGACGGCGGGAGACGTCATGATTCCCGCGGCGATGGTCAGGGCGGCCGCGCCCAGCGCCGCCCAGCGGTGCAAGTGCCTCATCGCATCTCCTTGCTCGAAATTTAAATCGAGCGTGATGGATGTTACGGGCAACTGTCAACACTCTTAATAGTTCTCGTGCCTTGACGGTGTACGGTACCGTTTCGTACATGACGGAGAGACTTGCGATTGTGACCGGCGCGTCCGGCGGCATCGGCTTCCACACGGCACGCGAACTCGCGGCACGGAACTGGCGCGTCATCATCGCGTCGCGGCATCGGAACGACGGCATTCCGGGGGCCACGTGGTGGGAGCTCGACCTCGCCGACCTCGCCTCGGTGCGACGCTTCGCGCGGAGATTCCTCGATGGACACGGCCGGCTCGATCTGTTGATCAACAACGCCGGCGTGATGGCGCTGCCGCGGGCCGTGACCGTGGACGGGTTCGAGCGGCAGTTCGGCGTCAACCACCTTGGCCACTTCGCCCTGACCGGCCTGCTCCTGCCTGCGCTCCTGGCCGGCGACCAGGCCCGGGTCGTCACCGTGACCAGCGGGCTGCACCGGCGCGGCCGGATCGACTTCGACGACCTGATGGGTGAACGCCGTTACTCCAAGTTCGGCGCCTACACCCAGTCCAAGCTGGCCAACGTCCTGTTCGCCCTCGAACTCGGCCGCCGGACCCCGCTGACCAGCGTCCTCGCCCACCCCGGCGTAGCGCACACCGACCTGGCCCGCACCGGCAACCCGTTCCGGTCGGCGCTCATCGCACTGGCCCGGCTGTCGGCGCAGTCGGCCGGGGCGGGCGCCCTTCCCTCACTGCACGCGGCGACAAACCCCGAGGTCAAGACCATGGAGGCGTACGGGCCGGACGGTCCAGGTGAGCGCAGGGGCAACCCGACCCGGATCGAGGTGTCCGAACGCGGACTCGACGAGGGGGACGCCCGCCGGCTCTGGGCGATCTCCGAAGAGCTGACCGGGGTGCGATACGGTACGGTCACCGTCGCCGAGTGACCTGGAGGGCCGGTTGCCGCAGTCCCCGGCCACCACGCAGTACCGCCTCGATCCGGCACGTGAGCAGGCCATCCTCGACGCGGTCCGGGAGCTGCTGGCCGAGGTCGGCTACGACCGGATGTCGATCGACGAGGTGGCGCGCCGGGCCCGGGCCAGCAAGGCCACCATCTACCGCCGCTGGTCCGGCAAGCCCGACATGGTGTCCGCCGCCCTGCACGGCATGATGCTGGAACACCCACCGCTGGCCGACACCGGCTCGCTGCGCGGCGACCTCATCGCGGCGCTCAACACCTTCTGCCGCATCTACGAGCGCAAACATCCGATCGTGCTGAGCCTGCTGTCGGCGATCCGCACCGATCCCGCCCTCGGCCGGCTGTTGCACGAGCACGTCCTGGAGACCGGTGTCAACGACGCGGAGCTGGTCTTCACCCGCGCGATGGCCCGTGGCGAGCTGGCCGGCCCACCGGACGCCGGCGCCGTCATCGAGGTCTGCAAGGCACTGCTCTGGCACCGGCTGCTCCTCAGCGGGCAGCCGCTCGACGAGCCGTGGGTGATCCACGTGGTCGACGGCATCCTCCTGCCGATGCTGGGGCTTTCTGGGAACCTCCCGTGACGGGGTCTTGTCACCCGGCTGTCGTCGCGATTCGCTGGTACCCGCGCTACAACCTGTCCTCCCGCGACGCGCGACTTCACAATCCAGCGCGGCCGACCCGATCCCAGTAACCGATCAATGGAGTCATCAGTCACGAGCGCTTTCTCGTGGAAGCCTTGAACGCCGCGACGCCTGCCGCCGCCACCGCTGCGACACCCAGTCCGATAGCGATGACCTTGCAACTCTTCCAAAATGTGGCGGCACCCTTCAGGGCGGCTTTCTGTGCGTCCGCCGGACGTGGCCCATCCTTCAGATGCGTCAGGATGACGCCTGCCTGGTCACGCACCACACTGCCGTATCTGGCGAGTTCACCGGTGTCAAAGGGTAGGCAAGGCCGTCCGTCGTGCACGGCGGTGCAAGACGACCGGCGGGGCGTTCGGGTCAGCTCGTCACGCGGATCGAGAACTGGTTGTTCTTGTCGTAGTGCGGCTGCATCGTCAGGCCGCCGGTGACGATCGGTGGCATCACGTACGCGATGTCCTTGCGGGCCACGTCGTCCAGGAGCCGGCCGAGCCGGACCGCGGGTCGCCCCGGCGCGTAGCGCAGCCAAAGCTGCCAGGTGCCCGCGGGCAGCGCGTCGATCCGTACCGCGAAGCCTGAATCGGTGACGGTCCCCGGCAGCTCCCGGGTCGCGGTGCCCCGCAGTTCCAGCACCGGGTCGGCGGGCTCGGCGCCGACCATGCGCCCCTCGACCCGTAGGCCGTCCGCGTCGATAAGCACGTTGCCGATCTCGGCGTACACCGGCCGGTTCCAGACCCGCAGGCCGAGGCAGCCGTCGCCGAGCCGGTAGGGCAGATGGACGCGGGTGGCCGTGCCGGGAATCAGGGCCCGGGTGTCCAGCCGGCCGGCCCGGACCGCCGCACCGTCCGGGGTGCGGAGCTGCCAGTTCCCCTCCGCCAGGTCGCCGCCCACCGGCACCTTGTCGTCGTCGCTCCACCAGATCAGGTCCGCGTCGTCCGCCAGCACCAGGTCGCCGTCCGCGGTGACCACCGCGTCGACGGTCGGGACGGCGGACGTCGGCGCCGGGCCCAGCACCGGCTGCGGCGCGACCCGCCGTTCCCAGCGGGGCCACCAGCGCCGGCGGGCGGCCTTGCGGGCCGCGAGACGTTCGAACAGCTGCTCGTACTGCTCGGCGATCGGTGCCGGGTCGTAGCGTTGCGAGTTCTCCAGCGCGGCGGCGGCCATCGCCTCCCGTTGCTTGTCGTCGTTGATCAGTCGCAGCAGCGCGGCCGCCAGGGCGGCCTCGTCCCCGACCGGCGTGAGCAGGCCGTCCGTCCCGTCCTGCAGGATCTCGGCCGGACCGTGCGGCGCGTCCGTGCTGACCACCGGCACCCCGCACCGCATCGCCTCGACCAGGGTCATGCCGAACGGTTCCCGGTCGGACGGCACGGCCGCGATCGCGCCCTTCGCCCACTCCGTCTCGATCGGCGTGTACGGGCCCATCATCAGCACGTTGTCGTGCAGCCCCAACTCGGCGACCAGAGCGCGCAGTTCGTTTCCGACCTTGCCCTGGCCGTAGACCCGAAGCTGCCAGTCCGGACGTTCGGCCGCCACCGCGGCGAAGGCCCGGATCAGCAGGTCGTACCGCTTGCTGCGGATCAGCCGGCCGGCCGCCACCACGATCTTGTCCCGGCCGTGCGACCGTGGCACGGACGGCGCCGGCACGCTGTTCGGGATGAACGTCAGCTCGGTTTTCGGGAGCCGTACGTGCGCCCGGTAGTCCTCGGCGTCGCGCGCGGTGACGGTCACGAACGCGTCAAGCTTGCGCAGGTGGCGCGGCAACTCCTCGCGCATCGCCTTGCGCTGCTGAAGCCGGGTCAGGTGCTCCTGACCGATCCTGATCATCCGATCCGGGGCGAACCGGGCGGCGTAGGCGATCAGGCCGGCCCGGGTGGCGATCACCACGTCGGCGTCGCTGCCTCCCAGGTAACGCGCGTACCGCTCCTCGACCATGCGGTCGTAGTCGCTGGACCGGTAGTCGGCCTTCGGGTAGAACCTCGGCGGCAGGCCGCGTTGCGGATCGTCGGCGTCGTAGTCGGCATGACCGGTTCGGGTCTCGACGAGCGACATCAGCCGCACGGCCGGGTGCAGCGGTAGTTGGGGCATGTCGCGCCCGCGCGTGGTGCTGAGCACCTCGACCTGGTGGCCCCGCTCGGCGAGGGCGCTGCCGAGATTGAAGGTCGTGGTGATCGTGCCGCCGATACCGAAGCCGTCATTGAGCAGGAAAAGGATCTTCAAGGGTCGGAACCTCAGATCGGTCGTGCGCCGGCCGTCTATCCTGGCGCATCGATGCCCCGGCGGCATCAATGATCACCACGGTAGTCGCCGGAGGCCAGCATTCACGTTCACAGCCTCGGCGGTTCCGCCGCGACACTCGGAAACCTGCTCCGGAACCACGCGCTGATCGAGAACGCAGTGATCAGCCTTCCACGAGGCATGGCCGAGGAGGGCTGTGCCATCGTCCGAAGTGGGCTCTACAGTGCCGGGCATGACAGAGATCGGAACGGATTGGCGGGTGGTCGACGGCGTTGCGACGGCGTGGTTCGACGCGCCTTCGCTGGTCGAGGGGGCCGCGCTGGCCGGGCGCATCGTGGAGCTGTCGGCCGAGATCGTGGTCGACCTGCGCGCGACAGGCATCCGGGTGCGGCTCGACTCGGACGAGCACGCCGAGGCGGTGTCGGCGGCCGCGCGGGATCTCGGGCTGGCGGCGAACCCTGCGGTGCCGCAGCAGCTGAGCGTCGCGTTCGAATCCGCGAACCCGTCCGTGGCGAGGCGGTTCTGGCAGCGCGTGCTCGACTACGCGCCCGGGGAGGACGGCGGTCTGGCGGATCCGTTGCGGCGCGACCCCGCGATACGGATCCGGCAGTCGGCCAGGCCACGGCCGCTGCGAAACCGCATCCACCTCGACGTGGTGCGGCCGGCCGCGGCGGTCGAGCAGGCGGATCTCGGTGAGGCATCGGGACCGTTCGGGGTCCGTCACACCGACCCCGACGGCAACGAGGTCGACCTGGTGCCGGGCGCGGCGCTCGGCGAGAGGACCGGGACAGCCGACTGGCAGGCGGTGTTCAGCGCGATGGCGTGCTACCGCATCACCTCGTCGGCGCAGCAGCGTGACCTGGCCGCCGCGGCAGCGGCGCTGGCCGACGACGCCGGCTTCCCGCTGCTTGTCGACCTGCGCCCCGGGCTCGTGGTCATCGACAGCGGTAAGGACCGGTGGGAGGACGACGCCCACGGCCTCGAGCTCGACTTCACCGACCTCGCCGGCAACCTTCAGACCGCAGCCCGCGAACTCGGGGCCGCCGCGGATCCGGGGCTGCCGCGCTTCGCCCAGCTCTTCCTCGACGCCGCCGACGTCTCCGCGGTCCGCGAGTTCTGGGTCGCCGCGCTCGGATACACCCACGACCGGCGAGCCGGGGTCAGCGACATCCACGATCCGCGGCGGCTGAATCCGGTGCTGGTGTTCCAGGAGCTCGACGCTTCGGAGACGGAGCGGCGCCGGCAGCGCAACCGCATCCACTTCGAGCTGGCCGTGCCGTCGGACCTCGCGCAGGCGCGCCTCGCCACGACCGTCGCGGCCGGTGGCCGGCTCCTTGACGAGTCGGAGGATCGCTGGCGGGTCGCCGACCCCGAAGGCAACGAGATGGTGATCGTCAGTGGGGCATGAGCTCGCGTTCGGCGGGACGGCGGGCTGAGTCGTCCGTCACCGGGAGGTACCCCTCGGCGATGCGGGGTTCGACGTCGTCGAGGTGGACGAAGCCGGCCCCGTGCATCCCGGCCCGCTCGAAGACGTGCCGGCGGATGTAGTCGAAGTAGGTTCCGCCCGTCACCTGCTCGATCAGCATGCCGAGCAGCAGGTACCCGGAGCCGTTGTTGTGGTAGTGCTCGCCGGGCGCGGACCGCGGCGGCTGGTCAGCGAACAGCGGTACCCGGCGCGCCCCGTGGTCACGATCGGCCTGTTGTGCAGACCACTCGACATGATCCGCGCCGCAGGCCCGGCCAGGCGGAGAAGCGTGCGAATGATCTCAATACCGGCTCGGCGCCGCGAGGACCGACCTGGCCGAGACGTGGCACACCACGCCGAGATCTCAAGGGCCGTCTAGGGCGGTCGACGGGACGGGCATGACGCAGGGCCAGGTGTTGATTGCGCGGCGGCGTAGCCCGCTCGACGACCGCTCCATCTCCGGCAAGCTGTTGCCGCGGCTGTTCGCGCCGACCGGTATCGCCGGCGTGATCATCGGCCTGTCCGGCGTCGACGGCTATCGCGGATCGCTGGTGATCCGTGGGCTGATGGCCTGCGCGATCGCGGCGGCGATGTGGCGGGTGAACTGGGACCGGGTGCATCCCCAGGTGCTGCGGGTCATGGCCTACGTCGGAGTGATCATGATCGGGTTCGGGGCGGTAACCGCCCCGGAGACGTACTACCTGGTCCTGCTCGACTCGGCCGTCGGACTGGCCTGGGCCGGGTTCACCCTGGAACGGCGCGACGTGGTGGCGCTGTCGATCATCATGGGGATCCAGACCGTGGTGACGGAGTGGATGCTGGCGTCCCCGTGGACGGCCGTGTGGCACTCGGTGGCGATCTGGCTGCTGCTGACCACACTCTGCGTCGTGATGCACTGGCTGCGGCGGCTGCTCGACGACAGCGCCGCCCAGGTCGCCCAGGCACAAGCCGAGATCAGCGACCTGCAGGTGCGCACGCTGACGGAGCAGCAGCAGGCCGAGACCCGCCGGGCTGAACTGGCGGCTGCCCAGGTGGCCGAGCAGGCGCGCCTCCAGCGGCAGGTCGCCGAACAGGCGTCCGTGCTGGCGCAGTCGGCTGCCGAGGTCAGCCAGAACACCGGCACGGCGGCCACGGCGACCGAGCAGATGTCGTCCGCGCTGCGGGACCTGTCGCGGACCGCGCAGTCCACCGAGGAGATCACCGCCGCGGTGATGCGACAGGCGGACGGCGCCGCCACGGTGATCAAGGCGCTGGCCGCGTCCAGCGCACAGATCATGGCCGCCAGCGACATCATCCAGTCCATCGCCGAGCAGACGAACCTGCTGGCGCTCAACGCCACGATCGAGTCGGCCCGCGCCGGCGAGGCCGGCAAGGGCTTCGCGGTCGTGGCCAACGAGGTCAAGGATCTGGCCCGCCAGTCCGGCGCGAACGCCGACTCCATCAACCGGACCCTGACCGAGGTACGCGCCCAGGTCGACGTCGCGGTCACCGAGGTCATGGCGATCGCCGGTGGCATGGACGCGCTGTCGGCACACCAGAGCACGCTTGTCGCCGCGATCGAGCAGCAGTCCGCCGCGGTCGCGGAGGTGACCCGCACGGTCACCCACACCGTCGGCGAGACACAGACCATGGCCAGCGGCATCCGGGCCCTGGAGCAGATCTCGCGGGTGGGCTGACAACCCGCGCGGGCGGCGCGGCATATTCGCCGCCGTGGCGGTTAACGTGCGGAGGATGAAGGCCATCATCTACCGCGACAACGGCGGTACCGAGGTTCTCGAACTTGTCGACCGCGAGGTGCCGGCGCCCGGCCCGGGCGAGGTGCGCGTCCGCATCGCCGTGTCCGGCGTCAACCCGACGGACTGGAAGACCAGGTCCGGTGCGACCAACCCGAAGCAGTTCGCCGAGGTCGTCCCGCACCTCGACGGCGCGGGCACGATCGACGCGGTCGGCGACGGCGTCGATCCGGGCCGGGTCGGCCGGCGCGTCTGGGTGTTCATGGCGGCGGCCGGTCGGCCGACCGGAACGGCCGCCGAGTTCACCGTCGTGCCGGCCGCGCAGGTCGTGCCGCTGCCCGACGGGGCGGGCTTCGACCTCGGCGCCTCGCTCGGGGTGCCCGCGCTCACCGCGCACCGGGCGCTCACCGTCGCCGAGGACGGGCCCCGGCGGCTGCGGCCCGGCGCGCTGGACGGCAAGGTCGTGCTGGTCGCGGGCGGCGCCGGAGCCGTTGGGCACGCGGCGATCCAGCTCGCGCGGTGGGCCGGTGCCGCGGTGATCAGCACCATCAGCGGGCCGGAGAAGGCTCGCCTGGCCGTGGCCGCGGGCGCCCACCACACGATCAACTATCGGGACGGCGCTCCCGCCGCGGAGATCCGCGAGATCGCCCCGGACGGCGTCGACCTCGTCGCGGAGGTCGCGCTCGGTGCGAACCTCGCCCTCGACCTCGCCGTACTCCGTACGCGCGGCACGATCTCGACGTACGCGAACGACGGTGGCAAGCCGGTCGAGCTGGACGTGCGGCAGAACATGACGCTGAATACTCGCTTGCAGTTCCTGGTGCTGTACACGGTCGGCCCGCAGGCGCTCGCCGCGGCCGCCGAGGACGTGTCCGCCGCGGTCGAGGCCGGTGCGCTGCCGGTCGGCGCGGAGCACGGCCTGCCTCTGGTCCGCTTCCCGCTCGAGCGCACCGCCGACGCCCATCAGGCTGTGGAGAACGGCACCGTCGGGAAGGTTCTCGTCGACATCACCGCCTGACGACGAGGCCGGTACGGGCTTGCCGTGATCGGTGCGGGCCAATCCAGCCGTTGGTGGCCTCCGAGGGGACCCAGCAATGCGAGAATCGGCAGAGGGCAGACGAGCCCCACGGAGTAGGAGAGAGCACGTGGCCAGGTTGTGGGGTTCCAAGCCGGCGGCCGGTGGCGTACCCCCGATGCTGCAATCCGCCGACACGCTGCTTGCCGCGCTCGACAACGCTCCCGCCGTACTCCTGATCACCGATGCGGCCGGTGACATCGTCTACCGGAACAAGGCCGGCGATCGGATGGCCCGCGAAAGCCTCGCCAATCTCGGCGAGCAGGCTCTGTTGACGCTGCGTGACACCCTCAAGCACATCATCGCGACCGCCACCGAGTTTCCGGTCACCCGTAGCGTCCCGACCGAGGTCAACGGCAGGGCCCTGCACGGCGGCAGCACCGTCGACCGGATCCCCGGCGGCTACATCTGCACCTGGGTGGACGAGACCGCACAGGTCGAGACCACCGAGGTCGTCAACTCGATGGCCGTCGAGCTCACCCGGGCCAGCGCCGGGCTGGCCGACGCGGGTCAGGAACTGGCCGCGGCGGCCGGGCGGAGCGCCGAGCAGGCCGACGCGCTGTCGCAGGGCTCCGGCGAGATGGCCGCGAGTATCCGGGAGATCGCGTCGCGGGTCAGCAACGCCACGAGCAGCACGGATACGGCCGTCGAGTCGGCACGGAACACGGCGGGCAGCATGGAGCAGCTGCAGAAGTCGAGCACGGAGATCGGCAACATCACCAAGCTGATCACCGCCGTGGCCGAACAGACCAAACTGCTCGCCCTCAACGCGCAGATCGAGTCGGCGCGCGCCGGCGCGGCGGGCAAGGGCTTCGCGGTCGTGGCCGGCGAGGTCAAGGAGCTGGCCGGCCGCAGCGCCGACGCCACCCAGCAGATCATTCAGATGATCGAAGCCATTCAGGCCGAGAGCCAGCAGGCGGCCGGCGGCATCTCCGGCATCGTCGGGCTGATCGAGAACGTCGCGGAGCAGCAGACCATGATCGCCGCCTCGGTCGAGGAGCAGACCGCGACCAGCGCGGAGATGTCCGGCGGCATGCGCGCCGTCGCCGAGTCCGTCTCGGCGGCCGCAAGCGCCGCCGAGACCGTCCTCGCGGCGGCCGCCAGCCTTCGCGACCAGGCGGACCGGCTCCGTCAGCTCACCGCATAACGGGGGCTTGCGGCACACCGGCCGAGCGAGGCGCACGGCGGACCGGAATCGCAGGCGCCGTGCGCAAGACCCGGCGGCGGGTCAGCCGGCCAGGCCGAGAGCGAGCAACGCCGATGCCGGTGGAACGGCCTGGATCAGCGCGGCGCGGATCATCCGCCGGTCGGTGGCCAGCAGGACCAGGCCGGCGCCGGCCATCGAGGCGCAGACGAAGGTCAGCAGCACTCGTCCGGCGGTGTCCATGGTGACCGGCCCGGCGGCCACCAGCATCACCCCGACGAACGCGCCCAGGGCCAGGAAGAGGTTGTAGAAGCCCTGGTTGAAGGCGAACGCCCGGGTCGCGGCGAGTTCCTCGGCGGAGTTGACCTGGAACCGCCGGTAGACCCGCGGGTGATGGAACCACAGGCTCTCCAGGCAGAACACGAGGACGTGGATCAACGCTGCGACGATCGCGGCGGCCAGGGCAAGGGTGGTCATCACTGCTCCAGTTCTGTATCGTTCGGTGCAGAACGATAATGGATCGACCGGTACAGAACTGTCAATGAGGTGTGAGCCATGCCCCGACCCCGGACCTTCGATCTCGACGTCGCGGTCCGCGCGGCCTGCGACGTGTTCTGGCGCCGCGGGTACGAAGCGACCTCGCTGGCCGACCTGGAGCAGGCCACGGGCCTGAACCGGTCCAGCCTCTACCAGGCGTTCGACAGCAAGCACGGGCTGTTCCAGGCCGCGGTGCGGCAGTACCTGGACGAGGTGGCCGCCCCGCGGCTGGCGGCGTTGGAATCCCCTGGCGCCGGACTCGCCGAGCTCGCCGCGTACCTACGCGGGTTCGGCGCGTCGCTGCGGGCCGGCGCGGCCGCGGGGTCCCGTGGCTGCATGGTCGTCAACGCGATCGCCGAGGTCAGCGACCGGGACGCCTGGCTGCGCGAGCGCGGCGCGAGTTATCAGAACCGGATCCTCGAGGCGGTGGCCGGCGCGCTGCGGACCGCCGACCGCCGCGGGGAGATCACCACGGGCCGCGTCGACCAGCGGGCCCGGATGGTCACCGCGGCGGTCATGGGCGCCCTGGTCACCGCACACCTGGATGCCGTGCTGGCGGCCGAGATCTGCGAGGACACCGCCGGCGAGGTGGAGAGCTGGAGGGGGTCTGCCGGACACCGGCCCGGTGGAGACCTTCGGCCCTGACCCGCCTCGCAGCGACGATGCTCGGCGCGCCGCGCTGAAGGCGGGCTTCGGCACTGATGGCAGTCCGGTTCGTACACCGATGTGGACCCGAACAACCTGCACCTGCTGCGCGGCACGATCGGCCGTCCCGGCGCGAGCGTCGAACACCGTTGTGCGGATGCCGGACTCCACCTCGGGTGCCGGATGATCATTAGCGGTCGATCGCGCCGAGCGGGCGGCACTTGTAGGCCAGCATTGAACCAGCGGGAGTGGCACGCCGTTCATTCTGGTCGGACGATGCGGGCCGAGGGCAAGTAAGCGACAATAGCGTCATGGCGTTGGGTCCTGTGGAACTCATTGTTCTGACGTTCCCGGCAGCGGACCTGAGAAACGGCGTGCGGGCAGCGCTCGGCCAGCTGACCAAACTCGGTCACGTGCGCGTCGTCGACGTCCTGGTCGTTCGGAGCGATGCCGCCGGCAGAGCGTGCTCGATGGAGATCGATGACGTGCCCGGCCTCGCTGATGGCCACACCTGCTTCAGCGGGTTGACGTCCGGGCTGATCACCGAGACGGACGTCGACGATGTCGCCGCCCTGGTCGACCGCGGCACGGATGCGCTCGCCGTGCTGGTCCAGCTGCAGTGGGTCAATGACCTGGCCGACCTGGTGGCGACCACGAACGGCTCCGTCGTGGCGCTGACACCCGTGCACGCGGTGCACGTGGTGCCGCTCGGCGCCCCGGCCGTCCTGGACCGGGGCTGACCAGCCTCCACGCGGGTCGACCGCCGGGACAAGACGGCCTTCGTCTCGAGGACCGGGCTCGGGGGTGGATCAGAGGGTGTCGGCCGCGATCGTGGTGCGCAACTTGGCGAGGGCCCTGGTGAGCAGCCGAGAGACGTGCATCTGAGACACGCCGACCTGCTCGGCGATCTGCGTCTGGGTCTGGTTGCCGTAGAAACGCAGGATCACGATCCTGCGTTCGCGGTCGTCGAGCAGGCCGAGGGCGGGCTCGAGAGTGGCGCGCAGATCGGCCAGCTCGTAGTCGTTCTGCTTGTCGGCGATGGTGTCGCCGAGTTCCGTGGTGCCCTCGGTGCCGAGCGGGGTGGAGAGGCTGGTGGCGTTGTAGGCGCGGGCGCCCTCGAGGCCTTCGAGTACTTCTTCCTCGGTGACGCCGAGGTGCGTGGCGATGTCCGTGACCAGCGGGGACCGGCCCAGGGTGTGGGTGAGGTTCGCGTTGGCCTCGGTGATCTGCAGGCGCAGTTCCTGCAGGCGGCGGGGGACCCGGATGGACCAGGTGCGGTCGCGGAAGTGTCGCTTGATCTCGCCGATGATGGTGGGGATGGCGTAGCCGGCGAAGTCGACGCCGCGGTCGGGGTCGAACCTGTCGACGGCTTTGATCAGGCCGATGTTCGCGGTCTGAATCAGGTCGTCGGTCGGCTCTCCGCGGTTCGCGTAGCGGTGGGCGAGGTGCTTCGCCAGCGGCAGCCACGCCTCGATGGCCCGGTCGCGCAGGGCCGGGCGTGAGGGGTGGCCGGCTGGCATGGCGGCCATCGCGCCGAGCAGGTCGGAGGCGGTGTCGGCCGCGGCGGCGCTGGTCAGCGTGTCGTCCGGTTCGGCATCCGAGGTGGTGGCCGGTGCGGCGGTGTCCGCGATGGTCGTGGAGGTCATGTCGGTCTCCCTGCGTTGTCGCTCGCAGAGTCAGCCCACTGCGAATCGGTCACCGCCCGGCGCCCTGGCCGTTCGGTAGACCGACGATAGCCGATCAGTCGAGTTTGACCTAACCGAAAGTATGAGTCACCCTGAGTAGTTGGGCGGACACGGATGGGTGGGCGGCCGCGGCGGCATGGGATGCCGCCGTGAGGGGGCGATGAGCCGGGGCCCGCTGGGCAACGGCTGGTCAGGGCCGTAGTGTTCCGGCAGGTTGCTTGACACCTCGAGCGGTCGACGGCGACGGACGGGATCGGCGATGGTGACAACGACGATCGTGCCCCGGCCGGTGAGCTGCCCCCGCGTCCCGGCGAAAGATCGCGCTACCTGTCCGGCTGAGCGCCATCCCTGATCCAGAACTCGCCGTTCGGCGAGCCGTCGACGACGGGCTGCCCACCCGCCCGTACGGTCGCCGATCCGCCGTCGTCGAGCGCGATCAGCATGGCGAGACGCTGCCGGGATTCGGCGTCCCACAGGAGCACGGTCCCGTTGTCGCACCCCACGGCCAGCAGCCGGCCGTCGGGGGAGTAGGCCAACGACCGGATCAGGCCGGTGTGGCCCTCGAACCCCGCGTTCCCGCGGCCCGAGCCGGGGTCCGCGAACAGGTGCACCGCGTTGTCGTCGCTGCCGGCGGCGAGTGCCCCGCCGGGCGAGTACGCCAGCGCGCCGACCGTGTGCGTGTACGGCCGGGCCGGTTCGGTGCCGGCGGTCCGATAGAGCGACAGGGTGGCACTGCCGTACTCGTCGGAGGAGCCGATCGCGAAGCCTTGGCCGTCGGGTGCGATGGCGACCGCGTCCACCCGGTCGGTGAGCTCGGCGAGCTGCAGGACGAGCGCCCCGGTCGCGATGTCCCACAGGCAGACGGACTCGTCGTCGGCGACCACCAGGTGCCCGCCGCCGGGATGGAAGGCCGCGTACCAGGCGGGCCGGCCCTGTCCCTTCAGGACGCCGGCGGAACTCCCGTCGCCGGCCCACAGGTGGATGGTGCCGTCCGCGCCGGCGGTGGCGAGCGTCGCGCCGTCGGGCGAGTAGGCCAGCGCCAGGACGGGTGATCCGGTCGCGGGCAGGGCACCGGCGGGCGCGGCGGTTGCGGCGTCCCAGAACCGTACGGTCTCGTCGTCGGCGACGGCGAGCAGGCCGCCGCCCGGGCGGTACGCCACCGCGTTGACCTCACCCCGGTGCGCCGGCAGCCGGTGCGCCGGCCGTGCCGCGCCGACCTCCCAGACGCGGACCCGGTCGTCGGTGACCGTGCTGAGCCGCTGCCCGTCGGCACTGAACGCGAGCGCGTGCACCTCACGGGTCACGCCGCTCAGTTCGTACGCGAGCCGGCCGGTGAAGCTGTCCCACACCCGGATGATCGAGTCGTCGTCGTGGCCGGTGGCGAGGTACGCGCCGTCGGGGCTGAAGGCCATGACACCCACCGGGCCGGCGTCCTCGAGCGTGACGACCGGCTTCCAGGTGGCCGTGGAGTAGATCACGACGCCGGCGCCTTCGTCCTCATCCGCCTCGTCATCGAAGCCGTAGTCGAAGTCGTCTCCGCCGGTGACGGCGAGGCGGGTGCCGTCGCCCGACAGCGCGATCGTGGCCCCGTCGAGCCGGGCGACCACCTTCTCGGTGCCGAGATCCCACACCCGGGTGGTGTCGTCCTCGGCGATGACGCACCGCCCGCCGCCCGGCAGGAACACCACCTCGGACACCCCGTCGCCGGGGATCGCCAGGCGCTCGACGCCGTCCGCCGTGCTCCAGATCCGCACCGGCTCGTCCCGGTCCGAGAAGCTGTACGTCGCAAGCCAGGCACCGTCGGACGACAACGCGGCCCGGCCGAAGCGCTCGCCCGCCCCCGACAGCGTGCAGCGGACGGCCCCGGTGCCGACGTCGACGAGCACCTTCTCGGCCTTGCCGGCGGTGACCAGGTACTCCAGCCTGCCGTCCAGGCCGTACAGCCGGCACCCGAACTCGTACGGCCAGGCCTGCGACCGCGTCCGGCCGGTCCGCACGTCGGTGCGGTGCAGGACCCCGTCGGCGAAGTCAACGACGGTGGCCGGCTCGACGTCGAAGACGGGCTCGTCACCCCCGGTCCATTCCGCCAGGGGCGTCCGCGTCGCCAGGTCCCAGACCCGCTGCCGGTCGCCGGCGTGCGTGCTCATCAGGTACCGGCCGTCGGGGCTGAACTGGATCAGGAAGGTGTCGCCGCCGGTCGACGGCCGCACCTGCGGCCAGCTGCCGTCGTTGTCCGTGAACATCACTCTTCTCCGCTCCGCCGTCGGGCACCCTGCCTGCCGCGCCGCCCGGCACGGTACCGGAGCCGCGCATAGACCACGATCACCGCCATTGATCGTGTTAGCTAGCATCGGTGCGGCATTCGCGGGTGGAGGGAGAGGCCGTTGGTGCGCAAACGCTGGCGTACGGAGGATCGGCGCGAACCCACCGCGGACGCGCCCGCCGCCGCCCGCCGGACCGGCGGACCGTTCGGCGTCCCGCAGGCCGCCGGCTATGCGGCGTTCCTGACCGCCCTGGCCGTCTTCTTCGTCTGGACAACCGGGGTGCCCGGCCAGCTCAGCGTCCGAGGGCACGTGGACGCCGCCTACTCCCGCTCGCACGCCGACGACATCGGACGGGACGCTGTCGCGTACACGTCACCGCTGACTCCGACCCGGGTCGCCGGCGCCATCACCGACCGGTGGCAGCCGGGCCGTGGGGCGGCCGACGCCGACGGCGTCTATCTGCGGTACGCCGACGACAGCGTCGTGATCCTCCGCCGGCAGCACGGCTCGATAATCCTGGTCGAGAAGACCACCACCGCCTACCCGAGGTACCTGGATCATGTCGCTGGCCACTGGGACCGCTGACCCGCCGCGGCCGGCCCGGCGCAGGACCGGCGCCCTGCTCGTCGGCGTCTGCCTCGGCGCCGCCTTTCTGACCGCCATGGCCGGCGGCCTGCTGACTTCCGGCACACCGAGCCGGGTCGGCCCACCGGACCAGGCCGCGGCCGGCGCGACCGCGACCGAGCTGGCCCGGGCCACGCGGGCCCAGCACCTCTGCTACGGCTGGCAGCTGACCGATTTCCAGGGTGGGCACAGCCGGCCGCTGAGCGTCGGTTCGAACGCCGGCGACGGGGTCTCCGTACGCACCGCTCCCGGCTGCGACCGCTGGCTCGAGATCATCGCGGACGTCTCCGCGTCGTCGAAGCGCAACAAGGTCGTGCTGAACCTGGTCGACTCACGCGCCGCCGGCAAGGAGGTGCGGCTGCGGATCGGCTCCCTCGGCATGACCGAACAGACGTTTCTCGCCGACACCGGCGCGGCCGTCCTGCGGGCCGCCGGCGCGCTTCCGTTGATCGCCGCCGAGGAAGGCCTGTCCCAGCCGGTGTCCGCAGAGCCGGGCGCCCGGGCCGCCGCGCGTCCGCTGCCGACGGTCGGGTCCGACTTCTGGCGCGGGCGCCGCGACCTGCTGCGGGTCGCGCTCCCGGTGTCGTTCCTCGCCCTCGCGTCGTACGTGATGCTGGGGGTCGCGCTCCGGCGTCGCCGCCGGATCTGATCGATCCGGCCTCCGCGGGATGGAGGCGGCTAATGCACCCCGGCGGTGTGGCCGGGAGCGATCGACGCCTGCACGACGAGTGCCGCGGCACCGATGCTTGCGGCGTCGCGTGGTCGCGCGGACAGCTCGACGGCGATCTCGTGGCGGTGCCGGGCGTGCGCGGTCCGGGCCAGGTGGGCACGCAGCCGACGGGTGTAGATGGAGCCGGCGACCGCCATGCCCGGGCCGGTGAGGACGAGCCGGCCCAGGTCGAGCAGGTTCACCATCGATGTCACCGCCACGCTGAGGTGACGGGCCGCCCGGTCGATGACGGCGAAGGCCTCCGCGTCGCCGCCGACCGCGGCGCGGGCGATCGCGTCGTACGCGGAGAGGACGGTTCCACCCGGTCGCAGGCGAGCGGCCAGCCCTGGATACGTCCGGGCCTCCTCGACGGTTGCGGCCATCGAGGCGTATCGCTCCACGCACCCCCGGTTGCCGCACGGGCACGGGCGACCGTCGTACTGGATCGAGAGGTGCCCGAGCTCGCCAGCGTCGAAGCTCGCGCCGCGGAACAGCGCGCCCCCGACGACCAGGCCGGCGCCGATCCCGGTGGACAGGTAGACGCTGCCGAACGTCTGTTCCCGGGACACCCGCCGGCTCCAGAACTCGCCAAGTGCGGCGGCCGCCGCGTCATTCTCGACCAGGACCGGTAGACCCAGGCGCTCGGCCAGGTCGGCACGGACCGCGCCCCACTCGGGGTAGGCGGACCCGTCTCCCGGCTGGGCGGTGGGAGCCACGATGGCCAGCCCCTCGATGCGGTCGCGGGGCAGCTCGAGGTCGGCCGTGAAGTCGTGGAAGCGAGCCGCCAGCAGGTCGGTCCGGTCCGAGTCGTCGAGCGGCACCACCTCGCGGCCGACCACCCCGCCGGTGAGGTCGACGGCCACGCAGGTCACCGATTCCGCGCCGACCTCGAAGCCGATGCCGAAGCGGTTGGCCGGCTTGATGGCGAGCAGCTTGCGGGGCTTGCCACGAACCGAGTCCGCCAAGCCGGTCTCGTGGATGACGCCGTCGGCGATGAGGTCGCGGACGATGTTCGAGATCAACGGCTGCGTCAGGCCCGTCAGCTCGGCCAACTCCACCCGACTGATGACCAGGGCCGAGCGGATCACATCCACGATCAAGGCACGGCTGCCCGGACCTGCTGCGGGCGTTTCGCGACGTGCCATGGCGGTACGGTATCGCCTATACGAACTGAACTGGAGGCGCGGTGACACAGGCGCAGCGGAGGGTCGGCCTTGTTCTGGCACGCGCCTCCAAGGTGCTCGGCGAGGAGCCCTACTACCACGAGTTCGTCGAGGGGCTGGAGCGCGTACTCACCCCGGCCGGGGTCTCGGTACTGGTCAAGGTCGTCATCGACCGGCAGGCGGAGACGGAGACGTACGAGCAGTGGGCCGACCGGGGCCGGGTGGACGGCATCGTGCTCGTCGACCTGGCGCCGGACGACGAGAGGGTCGCCCTGGTGAACCGGCTCGGGCTGCCCGCGGTGGTGATCGGCGCTCCATCGACGGCATCGGGCCTGCCGACGGTCTGGACCGATGACGCCGGGTTCGCCCGGGAGGCGATCCGGTTCCTGGCCGAGCAGGGGCACGAGGCGATCGGGCATGTCAGCGGTCCACTGGCGTTCGTGCACACCCAGCTGCGCCGGGAGGGTGCGCGGGCGGAGGCCGAGGCGCAGGGCGTGCGGCTGCTGCACGCGGAGGGCGACTACTCCTACGAGTCCGGCCGCGTCGCGATCGAGGAGCTTCTCCAGGGGAGTCCGACGGCGATCGTCTGCGACAACGACGTGATGGCCATCGCGGTGCTGGACACGCTGCGGGAGAAGGGTTTGGCCGTGCCGGCCGACATCTCGGTGGTGGCCTGGGACGATTCCGCACAGTGCCAGCTGGCCGTGCCGGCCCTGTCGGCGATGAGCCATGACGTGGGCCGCATCGGCGAGCTCGCGGCGGGTGCCATGCTCGACGCGATGGGCGGGGCCGCTCCCGCCGTGTACGAGGCACCGGCCGCTCACATCGTCGTACGCGACAGCACCCGAACCCCTTCGCCCGCCTCGCGCTGAGCCGGCTTACCGCCGGCAGAACGCCGTCCGCGCATGAGAGCGCGGACGGCGTTCCCGGTGGTGCCGGTCGGTTGTCAGGGAATGCTGAACTCGCCGCGGTTGAGGACGCGGGGGTGGAAGTAGGCGGCCTGGATCTCGGCGTTGGAGTTGTTTCCGCGCAGCTGTTCGGACCAGATCATGAAGTAGGCCCACCGGGTCTGGCCGGTCAGCAACGCGGCGTTCGGCACCTTGCCCATCTCCGCAAGCGCGATCGGCTTACCGGCCGCGATCGACTGGATCTGCGAGTAGTCCGACGATGAGGGGTGGCTCTTGTACCAGACGTCGAGCGACACCACGTCGACGTAGTTGCTGCCGGGGTAGTAGTTCGCCCAGCCGCCGGCCGGGTTGTCCTGCACGTTCCACACCCAGATCAGGTTGTCCAGGCCCTGGCTGTCGAAGTAGTCGCGCATCTGCTGGTAGATCTTCGCGCCGCCGTTGGGGCCGGGACGCGCGCCCCACCAGTTCCAGCTTTCGTTCATCTCGTGGAAGGGCCGCCATAGCACCGGGACGCCGGCGTCCCTGAGCTGCCGCAGGTAGGGCACCACGGCCGCCATCCGACTGCGCCACGTGTTGTTCAGCGCGGTGCCGCCGGTGACGATCTGCTGGAACTGGGCGGCCGAGATGCCGGTCTTCACACCGCCGTCGAATTCGCAGGTGGCGCCGACGGTCGGTGAGCAGGCGTGCCAGGTGAGTGCGACAAGTGAGCCGGCCGCCCATTGCGCCTTGGCCTCGTTGATCACGCTCTGCCGGTTGCCGATGTCCGCGGAGCGGAACATCATGTCGCCGCCCCACAGGCCCGGCCACTGACCGGTGACGCTGTATGCCTGCTGGGTGTACTGCCGGGGCGAGCTGGCGGGTTCCTTGTTGTGCTGCCCGGAGATGATGCTCGTCCCGGTGATCGAGCGCAGGCGGTTGAGGACTGCCGACTTGCTGGAGGCGGGAAACGCCTGGGCGGAGCTGGACATCTGCACCGTCGCGGCGGTGAGCAGCAGCGTCGCGACGGCCGTGCAGGCCGCGGCGATCGCCCGGGGGGATGGGATGGCTCTCATTGGAGATTCTCTCCTCACGAGATGGATGGGGACGGGACCCGGGGAGGTCGTTGAGCCAGCATGAAACTCGCATTACCGCGGTGTCAACAGTAAATTACTAATTTAAGAAACTCGCGATCGGGGTGGTGGGCGGAACGTCCGGGCGGTTCTAGCCGGCCGGTTCGGGGGTGTGGCCGGGGGCGATGGAGGCCTGCACCATCAGGACCGCGGCGCCGATGCCGGCGGCGTCGCGCGGCTGGGCGGAGAGCTCGACCGACACCCGGTGCCGTTCCCGGTTGTGCGCCGTCCGGGCGAGGTGGGTGCGCATGTGGCGGGCATAGATCGATCCGGCAACGGCCACGCCGGGTCCGGTGAGCACCAGCCGGCCGAGGTCCAGGAGATTGACCATGGACGTGACTGCCACGCTCAGGAATTCGGCGGCTTGGTCCAGTACCTCGTAGGCGTCCGGGTCGCCATTGACGGCGGCCCGGGCGATGGCGTCATAGGCGCCGGAGTCGCTGCCCTGCAGGGCGAGCCGCGCACGCAGCCCGGGATGCTCACGGGCGGCGATCACGGTGGCCTGTGTCGACGCGTACTGCTGCACGCAGCCCCGATTTCCGCAGGGGCACGGCCGGCCGTCGTGATGGATGGACACGTGGCCGAGTTCGCCCGCGCCGAAGCTCGCGCCGCGGAACAGCGCGCCCCCGAAGACGAACCCCGCGCCGATGCCGTCGGCGAGGTAGATGCATCCGAAGGCCTGTTCGCGGGCGACGCGGCGGCTCCAGAACTCGCCGAGCGCGGCGGCCGCGGAGTCGTTCTCCACCAGGACCGGCACGCCGATCCGTGCCGTCAGTTCGGCCCGTAGCCCGGTCAACCCGGCGGTGGCGTCGGGCCGGCCGGGTACGGCGGCCGGTGCGACGATCGCCAGACCCTCGATGCGGTCCCGCGGTAGGTCGAGGCCGGCCGTGAAGTCGTCGAACCGTTCGGCGAGTCGATCGACCGGCCAGATCTCGTCCGGTAGCCGGGGAAGGGCCTCGCGGCCGATCACCCCGCCGGTGAGGTCGATCGCGACGCAGGTGACCGTTTCCGGTCCGAAGTGGAATCCGATGCCGAACCGGTTGGCCGGGTTGATGGCGATGAGCTTGCGGGGTCTGCCCTGCGCGGAGTCGGTCGAGCCGATCTCGTGGATGATGCCGTCGGCGATGAGGTCGCGCACGATGTTGGAGATGGACGGCTGGGTGAGGCCGGTGAGGTCGGCCAGCTCGCCCCGGCTGATTGTCGCCGCGGAACGGATGACGTCGACGATCAGGGCGCGGCTGCCCGGTCCTGCCGCGGGCGATTCTCGACGGGCCATGGCGGGTGATGTTCTCCGGTCTCGTGCCGTGGGCGGGAGACCCGCTCAGTCGATACCGTACCTGGCCGTCGGGGGGTTCCCGCGGACCTCGTCACCCGCGTCTTAGGTTCAATTAAATTAGTAATCTAACCTTGACACGCCCGCGACGGCCGTCTCATGCTGGGCCCCCACCGAGTCAGCAGGACGGATACCGGCATGATCAATAGAAGGCAGTTCATCGGCGCCGGCGCGGCCGCCACCCTCGCCCTGGTGGCCGGGTGCACCGGCGGGGCGGGTAACGAGTCCGAGGGGTCGACCGGCGGCTTCGCCGGCGACGTCAAGGGCGACATCACGGTCCTGACCAACCGGACCGACCTGGCGAACACGACGCTGCCGGAGTACGCCAGGAAGTTCGAGGCCAGGTACCCCGGCACCAAGGTCACGTTCGAGGCCGTGACGAACTACGAGGATGACGTCACCACGCAGCTCAGCGGCGGCGAGTACGGCGACGTGCTGCTGATCCCGAACACCGTCGCCCTCAGCCAGTACGGCCAGTTCTTCGAGCCGCTCGGCAGCGTCGAGGAGCTCAAGGCGAAGTACCGGTTCATCGAGCCGGGGTCGTACGAAGGCAGGGCGTACGGGTTGTCGCTCGGCGGCGTCGCCAAGGGATTCGTCATCAACAGGAAGGTCTGGGCGCAGGCCGGCGTCACCGCGCCGCCGAAGACGCCGGAGGAGTTCCTGGCGGGGCTCAAGGCCATCGTCGACAAGACCGACGCCGTGCCGTACTACACGAACTACAAGGACGGCTGGCCGCTGAGCGAGTGGAACAACCACCGGGCCGTCCTGGCCGACCCGAAGATCAACGACACCTTCCCGGCCGACCCCGATCCCTGGCAGCCGGGCAAGATCCAGTACCTCACCGACAGCCTGCTCTTCGACCTGGTCAGCCAGAGGCTCAACGAGAGGGACCCGCTGACCACCAACTGGGAGGCGGCCAAGCCGCTGATCGCCACCGGCAAGATCGGGGCCATGCTGCTCGGCTCCTGGGCCGTTCCGCAGATGCAGGAAGCCGCCAGGGCGTCCAAGGCGAATCCCGACGACATCGGCTTCTGGCCCTTCCCGTACCAGACCGGCGGCAGGTTCCACGCCGCCATCGACGGCGACAAACTGGCCGCGGTCAGCAGGAACTCCAGGAACAAGGCGACGGCCCGGGCCTGGCTGGACTGGTTCGTCAACGAGTCCGGCTTCGCCGCGGACCAGCAGGCCATCCCGCCCGCCGTCGACCAGGCGCTGCCCGCGGGCCTGCAGGCCTTCACCGCCACCGGCGTCGAGCTGGTGGAGGTCCCGGCGGCGACGACCAACGCCGGCAGGGAAGACGAGATCATCAAAGAGTCGGAGATCGACCTGAAGGGCAGCATCTACAGGCAGAAGCTTGTCGACATCGCCCGCGGCGCCGCCGACGGCACGAAGGACTCGTACTTCGCCGAGCTGAACAAGCGGTGGGGTGCCGCGCAGTCCCAGGTCATGAAGTGACGATCGCCGCGTGGTGGCGGCGGCAGTCGCCCTGGCTCTATCTCGTGCCCGCGCTGACGTTGCTGATCGTCTTCACCTACGTCCCGGTCGGGAACATGGTCTGGTACAGCTTCCACAAGTGGGACGGCCTGGACGTCACCATGGACCCGGTCGGCCTCGACAACTACGTGCGGGTGTTCACCGACGAGCGGTACTGGCGGGTCTTCCTGGTCAGCCTCTACTACTTCGTCGCGTCGTTCGCACAGATCGCCATCGCCCTCTACTTCGCCGTGGTCCTGTCGTTCAACGTGCGCTTCCGCAACCTGTTCAAAGGCATCCTGTTCTTCCCGTACCTGCTGAACGGCGTCGCGGTCGGCTTCGTCTTCCTCTACCTCTTCCAGCCGGACGGCACGCTCGACTCGGTGCTGCGGCTGGTCGGGCTGGGCGGCCACACCGAGCTCTGGCTGGGCGACCCGGACATCGCCAACGTCTCGCTGGCCGGCACGTCCGTGTGGCGCTTCACCGGACTCAACTTCGTGCTGTTCCTCGGCGCCATCCAGTCGATCCCCGGCGAGATCTACGAGGCGGCCGACATCGACGGCGCCAACCGGTGGCACCGGTTCCGCTACATCATCGCGCCGGGCATCCGGCGGATCATCAGCCTGTCGTTCATCCTGGCCGTCTCCGGCAGCCTCGCGGTCTTCGAGATCCCGTTCATCATGACCGGCGGCGCGAACGGGACGCGCACCTTCGTCGTCCAGGCGTACCAGACGGCCTTCCAGTTCCGCCAGATCGGGCTCGCCTCGGCGATGGCGGTCGTCCTGCTCGCCGTGGTCCTGGCGCTCACCTGGATCCAGCGCAAGGTGCTGCCCGACGACGAGGTGAACCTGTCATGAGTAAGACGGTGGCGCGCTCCGCCAAGTACGTCTCCCTGGTGCTGGCGTCGATCATCGTGATCGTTCCGCTGCTGGTCGTCCTGTTCGCCTCGTTCAAGACGCACACCGAATACAACACCACCGGTCCGCTCACGCCGCCGCGGAACTGGTTCAACCTCGACAACTTCGCCACCGCCTGGACCGACGGCGACATGCTGCGCGGTTTCTGGAACACCTCGGTCATCCTCGCGGTCTCGCTGACCGGCACCGTGTTCGTCGGCACCATGGCCGCGTACGCGATCAGTCGCTTCGCCTTCCCGTTCAAGCGCCTGGTCCTTGGCCTGTTCCTGGTCGCCGCGCTCGTGCCCGGCGTCACCACCCAGGTGGCCACCTACCAGATCGTCAAGTCGATGGGCCTGGTCAACACGTCGTGGTCGGCCATCGTCCTGTTCATGGGTACGGACATCGTCTCGATCTACATCTTCATCCAGTTCATGCAGTCGATTCCGCGGAGCGTGGACCATGCCGCGATGATCGACGGCGCCTCCCGGTTCACCATCTACCGCAAGATCATCCTGCCGCTGATGAGGCCGGCCATCGCCACCGTGGTGATCATCAAGGGGATCGCCGTCTACAACGAGTTCTACATCCCCTTCCTCTACCTGCGCTCGCCGGACCTCAACGTCATCTCGACCGCGCTGTTCCGCTTCAAGGGTCCCTACGGAGCGCAGTGGGAGACGATCGCCGCCTGCACCATGATCGTCATCCTGCCCACCGTGGTGATCTTCCTGCTGCTCCAGCGCCTCATCTACAACGGCATCACCGCCGGGGCCACGAAATGAGGATCCGATGACCTTTTCCGAAGACCTCGGCGGCGCCTGGGAGCTGCGGGTCGACGTTCGGGGCGAGAGCGCGGCGACGCTTCCCGAGCAGGCGCGGGCGCTGGCGGACGTCACCGTGCCGGCGGCCGTACCCGGATGCGTCCACGCCGACCTGATGGGCGACGGCCGGCTCGAGGATCCGTTCCTGAACGACAACGAGACCGCGGTCGCCTGGGTCGGCCGGACCGACTGGATGTACAGCCGCGACGTGGCGTGGATCGGACCCGGACACGAGCGCGTCGATCTCGTCTTCGAGGGACTCGACACGGTGGCCGGCATCGAGTTGGGTGGCGTCACCCTCGGCTCGACCCGCAACATGCACCGCACCTACCGCTACGACGTCACCTCGCTCGTCGGCGCCACCCCCCGGCCGCTCCAGGTGCGTTTCACCTCCGCGTACACCGAGGCGGAACGCGTCCGCGACGCGCTCGGGCCGCGACCCAACGCCTACCCCGAGCCGTTCCAGTTCATCCGCAAGATGGCATGCGCCTTCGGCTGGGACTGGGGCCCGACCCTGGTCACCGCCGGCATCTGGCGGCCGGTACGCCTGGAGGGCTGGAGCACCGCGCGATTCGCCACCGTGCGCCCCCTGGCGACGTACGCGGACGGCACCGGCCGGCTCGACCTGACCATCGAGGTGGAACGCACCGGGGCGCGGCCCCTGAGCGCCGAGGTGTTCCTCGACGGCCGGGTCGTCGAGGCCATCGACATTCCGGCCGGCGACACCGTCGTGCGGACCGTGCTGCCCGTGCCCGCGGTGACGCCCTGGGCACCGCGTGGCCACGGCGACCCGGCGCTGTACGACCTGACCGTCGAACTCACCGACGACCGGGGCGCGAGCCTGGACAGGTGGCAGCGGCGGACCGGCTTCCGCACCGTGGAGCTCGACCGGACCGCGGGCGCGTTCGTGTTCCACCTCAACGGGTCGCCGGTGCTGGTCAAGGGCGTCAACTGGATCCCGGACGACATCTTCCCGGCCCGGATGACCCGCGAACGCTACGAGCGACGGCTTCGCGAGGCGGCTGACGCGGGGGTCAATCTGATCCGGGTCTGGGGCGGTGGCCTGTACGAGAGCCGCGACTTCTACGAGGTGTGCGACGAACTCGGGCTGATGGTGTGGCAGGACTTCCTGTTCGCCTGCGCCTGCTACCCCGAAGAGGAGCCGCTCTACTCCGAGGTGGTGGCCGAGGCCCGCGACAACGTCGGCCGGCTCGCCCCGCACCCCAGCCTGATCACCTGGAACGGCAACAACGAGAACCTGTGGCTGCACGGGGCCATGGGCTGGGCCGACGAGCCCGGAGGGGAGTCGACCTGGGGCGAGCGGTACTACCTCGAGACGCTGCCGGCGATCGTCGCCGAACTCGACCCGTCCCGGCCCTACCAGGCGGGCAGCCCCTGGTCGGGCTCCCGGGAAGTCGCGCCCAACGACACGGACCACCAGACGTTCCACTCGTGGGAGGTGTGGAACCGCGAGGATTACCGCAACTACCGCGCCTCGACGCCTCGATTCGTGGCCGAGTTCGGGTGGCAGGCGCCGCCGGCATGGACCACGCTGCGCGACGCGGTCTCCGACGAGCCGATGCTGCCCGACTCGCCCGGCGTGCTGCACCACCAGAAGGCCGAGGACGGCAACGGCAAGCTGGCCCGCGGCCTGGCACCGCACTTCCCGGCACCAAGCGGCACCGAGGCCTGGCACTACCTGACCCAGCTCAACCAGGTACGGGCCGTCCGCACCGGCATCGAGCACTGGCGCTCGCACTGGCCGCACACCGCCGGAACCATCCTGTGGCAGCTCAACGACCTGTGGCCGGTGACCTCGTGGGCAGCGATCGACGGAGCCGGGCGATACAAGCCGCTCTACTTCGCCCTGCGCGAGTTGCACGCCGAGCGCGCATTGACGATCCAGCCCCGCGTGGGCGGCCTGGTGGTGGCCGTCCTCAACGACCACGCGGACGAATGGACCGGAATCGTGCTCATCGAGCGCCGCGACACCCGCGGTGCGGTCCGGGCCACCTCGGTCCTGCCGGTGTCCGCTGCTTCTCGATCCGTGGCGCTGGTAGAGGTGCCGCCCAACGTGGCCCGAATCGGCGATCCGGCGTCGGAACTCCTGGTCGCTCGGCTGGGAGATACCCGCGCGCTGTGGTTCGCGACGGAGGACCGGGATTTCGCGTACGACGACCCGGGGCTGACCGTCGACGTGGAAACGGCCCCCGGCGGGCTCGACGTGCACGTGCACTCGGTCGGCCTGGCTCGCGACGTCCTGCTTCAACCCGACCGCGTGCATCCTCTCGCGGTGGTCGACCGGGGCTTCATCGACCTGCTGCCCGGAGAATCCGCCGTCCTTCACGTGCGCGCACCGATCGACCTGGACGCCGGCCTGATCAAGGCGCCTTGGGTGCTCACCGACCTGGCAACGGTGCTACGCGGATAGGTTGCCGACCGAGACGTGCTTCAGCGGGTGATGAGTGGAGGTGATCAATTCGAGGCGTTTAGATGTCAGGGAAGGAGGTAGCTGGTGCGGCGGTGGCGGTGGACTCTTCTCATCCTGTCCGTGATCGCTGCTGCGTCGGCTGCGACGCTCGTGGCCGTCGCTGTCAATGTGGCAACGGGCGGAAGCGCGCCGTGGTTTCCTGCGGTGGAGCAGCGGCCGCTCTGGTGGGCCGGATTCGGAACCGCAGGGACAGCCGTGGCGGGCCTGGCAGGCTCGTGGGCGCAGCGGCTCATCGAGCATCAGCTGCCCATGGTGCCGGCGGAGCAGCGCCCCGAGTCCTGGATCATCGAACGTCCCGTCGAGGTCGACCGGATCGTGGAGGGATTGCGCCGGCGCGGCAGCCGAACCGTGGGAGTGACCACCGCACTGCAGGGTGCGGGAGGATTCGGCAAGACCACGGTCGCGAAGCTGGTGCGCTCCGACAGGCGGATACTTCGCCGGTTCGGTGATCACGTGTACTGGGTGACCCTCGGGCGAGATGTCCGCCGAGGGACTCTCACCGACAAGGTCAACGACCTGATCCAGGCGATCGACCCGGATCGGCAGGCATCATTCACGGACGCCCAGCAGGCCGGCCAATACCTGTCGGCGTTGCTGCGGGCTGGACCGCCGCGGCTCCTCGTCCTGGACGACGTGTGGTTTCCCGAGCAGCTCGAAGCGTTCCCGCTCGCCGGCCGCAGCGCCCGCCTGATCACGACGAGGAACGCGTCCCTGGTCGGAGGCGACGCAGCCTCCGTCCGAGTGGACCAGCTTTCATTGATGCAGGCCCGAGCGGTCCTACTGGCGGACCTGCCGGACCTGCCGGCTCACATCGTCGGTGACGTTCTCGATGAGACCGGGCGGTGGCCGCTGCTGCTGCGTCTGATCAATCGCGTTCTGGTCAACCAGGCTCGTCTCCACACCGACCTCGCAGCCGCGGGGCAACAATTGTTGGACCGGCTGCGCCGCGACGGCATGTCCCAGGTCGACAACCTCACCGGGGCGGCGGGCCAGGAACTCGACGTCAATGATCCACGACAGCGACAGCATGCCATTGCGGCAACCGTCGATGCCAGCATCGGCCTGCTTCGCCCTCCGGACCGGGTCCGCCTTGCCGAGCTGTCGGTCTTCGCTGAGGACGAGTCCATACCGGTGCTGATGGTGGCCGGCCTGTGGAATGCCACGGATGGGCTGGATGGAGTGGCGACCCGCGCGTTGTGCGCCCGGCTGGAGGACCTGTCGCTGATATCCCTGACGCCTACCGCTGATGGTGGCGCGTTCAGTCTCCATGACGTGATCCGCGAGGTTCTGCGCCGGGAACTCGGCTCCGAGCGACTCCGAGCGCTCCACCACCTGCTACTGGCGGCCGCAGCCGGCCAAGGACCGGCGGCATCGGACATGTCAGCGGACGGCGACGCACCCGCCGTGGAATGGTGGTCGCTGCCGGAGCTCCACCCGTACCTGCAAGACCACCTGATCGAACACCTCCAGGCCGCGGGACGCAGCAGAGAGGCTGCAGCGCTGGCATGCGACGTCCGCTGGGTGACCGCACGACTGGAGCAGTCCGGAGCCGTGGCACCCTTGTCGGATCTCGCCCTGATCCCGGGCCCGACCGCTGCGCACCTGAGGCGCCTGTTCGGCCAGACCTCCCACCTCCTGACCCCCACCGATCCGCCGCACTGCCGGGTCGACATCCTCTATGCCCGGCTCGAACACGATGCCGTGTGGGGAGCACAGGTCAGAACGCTCAGCCGGGAACGGAGATCGCTGGCACTGCTCAACGACTGGCCGCTTCCCGATCTGCCGGAGCCGGCGTTGCGTCGTACGATCACGGGGCACACCGCACCTGTCCGGGCCATCGCGATCTCGCCCGACAGCGGCTGGCTTGTTACTGCCAGCGCGGACCGCTCCGTCCGGCTGTGGAACGCGTCCACCGGCGCGGAACGGCTGGCGCTGACCGGGCACACCGACCGAGTCAATGCCGTCGCGATCGCGGCGGACGGTACCTGGCTGGCAACCGCCGGTGCGGACAGGTCCATCCGCACCTGGGATGCCACCACCGGCGCACTGCGAGCGAAACTTACGGGCCACAAAGCGCAGGTCAACGCGGTAGCGATTGCTCCCGACGGTACCTGGCTGGCAAGCGCCGGCGACGACCTCTCCGTGAGGATCTGGGATGTGAGCACCGGCGCGCAGCGCGCCAAGCTGACAGGCCACAGCGACCGGGTCACATCGGTGGTCATCGACCCCGGCAGCGGTTGGGTGGCCACCACCAGCGATGACCGTTCCGTGCGCGTCTGGGATGTCACAACCGGACGAGAGCAGCGCAGACTGGTCATCTCCACCGACTGGGTTCGATCGGTCGCCATCGCACCCAGCGGCACCTGGCTAGCGGTAGCCGGGTGGTCGCTGCGCATCTGGAACCCCAACACCGAGGAACAGCGCACCGACTTCATCAGCCGCTTCGACGAGCTGTTGAACGCCATCGCCATCTCACCCGACGAGACCTGGCTGGCCAGCGCCGGCGACGACCGGACAGTCAAGATCTGGAACGTCGCAACGGGCGAGGAGCAAGCCCTTCTGCAGGGGCACATCGATCCGGTCAACGCCGTCAACATCGCCCCCGACGGAACCTGGCTGGCCACCGCGAGTTCCGACTGGTCCGTCCGCGTCTGGGATGCCGTCGCCAACCCGAACCCCGGTCGCGGAAAGGCAGATCGTGCCTACGCCGGCGGTCGGTCAATCGGCGAACGGTCGAAGTGGTACTTCGATGTGGCCTGGTCCCTGGATGGGGAATGGCTTGCCACAGGGAGCACCGACAGTTCGGTACAGTTCTGGAACGCCGCTACGGGAGAACAACGCCACAATTCAGTCGATCAGGCCGGCCGGACCGGCCGCGTCAACGCCGTCGCGATCTCACCGGACGGCACCTGGTCAGCCACGGCCGGCTGGTCGGTCCGCATCTGGGACGCCAAGCGTGAAGTACAGCGCACCGAAATCCTGGGACACATCGGACGAGTCTTCGCGGTGGCGATCGCTTCGAACGGCACGTACCTGGCGACCGGTGGAGACGATCGCACCGTACGGATCTGGGACGCGGTGACCGGTGCTGAACGCCGTACGCTCGTCGGTCACGCTGACCGGGTCAACTCCGTCGCTGTGGCACCGGACGGCAGTTGGCTCGCCTCCGCGAGCTCCGATCGCACCGTACGGATCTGGGACGCCGTGACCGGTGCTGAACGCCGTACGCTCGTCGGTCACGCTGACCGGGTCAACTCCGTCGCTGTGGCACCGGACGGCAGTTGGCTCGCCTCCGCGAGC
>NZ_JBEZDY010000036.1:0-4821 GCF_040648555.1 Actinoplanes sp. NPDC049118 | reverse complement strand
CCGTACGGATCTGGGACGCCGTGACCGGTGCTGAACGCCGTACGCTCGTCGGTCACGCTGACCGGGTCAACTCCGTCGCTGTGGCACCGGACGGCACTCTGCTTGCCACCGCGAGCTCCGACCGCACCATACGAATCTGGGCGGCGGAATCCGACAGCGCCTGCGCCCTGACGAGGCTCGAGCAAGCCGCCCACGCCTGCGCTTGGAGCCCTACGGGCCAGTCGCTGGCCGTCGCCGGGGCAGGCGGCCTCTACAGGTTCAAGCTGAGGACCGCGCCTGCCGAGAGCTGATCTCTCCTTGCTCAGGCTGTGGATGCCGTCCGGGCGTCTACGGTGCCGTGCTTGACCGCATACATCGCCTTGTCGGCGTGGTCCAGGATCTCGTCGACGCTGAACGCCGTACCGGGTTCGTAGGTGACGACACCGACACTGGCGACGACGCGTACGACGTCGAGCTGCGCGACCGCGGCGCGGCGCACCCGCTGCGTCCACTCGTGCACTGTGGCGTCAGGCGGCAGTACCGCGGCGACGATGAACTCGTCTCCGCCGAGGCGTCCGTGCAGGTCGCCGGCGCGCCCGGTGCGAACCAGTGACGCGGCGACGCGGCGCAGCACCTCGTCGCCGGTGCCGTGCCCGAAGGTGTCGTTGACCGCCTTGAACTTGTCCAGGTCGACGAACGCGACCGCCAGCCGGGCACCGTCGCCGGCGATCCGCTCGCCGGCGGCCTGCAGCCACCGGTGGATACCGGCCCGGTTCGCCAA
This sequence comes from Actinoplanes sp. NPDC049118, assembly GCF_040648555.1. Taxonomy (NCBI): domain Bacteria; kingdom Bacillati; phylum Actinomycetota; class Actinomycetes; order Micromonosporales; family Micromonosporaceae; genus Actinoplanes; species Actinoplanes sp. NPDC049118. The sequence continues at coordinate 4,061 of NZ_JBEZDY010000036.1, read as the reverse complement.
CCCGGTCAACGCGTCACGCTCGGCGCTGTCGCGCAGCGCGCCGAGGCGCCGCTCGAGAATCGTGGCGCGGGTGGCGGCGACGCTGTGCGCGGTTTCGCGTGCCAGCTGCGCGGCGATGAGCTGCGCGAACGTGGCCATGATCGCCAACTCGCGCTCGTCGATGACGGTGCCGGTGCTGCTGGCCCCGCACAGCGTGCCGAGGATCTCATCGCGGGCGTCGCGCACCGGCACGCTGGCGTAGGCCGCGATACCGAGGTCCAGCGCCACGTGCGCGTCGGGCCACACCGCCGACACGTCCGCGACGTAGTAACGATTCTCGTCGATGGCGCGGCGGCATAGCGCGTCCTGCCAGCTCACCGTCAAACCTTCCGGGATGTGCAGTTTCCCGGTGTTGTGGGTGTAGGCCAGGATCAGTTCGTCAGAGGCCGGGTCGACCAGGGTCAGATACGTGGACTCCAGGCCGGTGACCTCCTGCAGCAGTTGCAGCAGCGGGCGGGTCAGCGCCTGTAGGTCGTGGCCCGCGGCGACGGCCTCCGCCAGGCGCCGCAACCCCGGACCGTCCGGGGCGTCGCCCCCGTCGAGGACCTCGCCGATATAGGCCGCGACCGCGCGCAGGGTGACCTCGTCGCGGGGGTTCAGCGAGTCCGCCAGTGCCGGACCTGCGCAGCACACCGCTCCACGGACCTGACCGCCGACCCGTAACGGCACACCGGCATACGCCGCGACACCGAACGCAACGGTGTGCGGATGCCCGGCCAGCACCGGATGCGCGCCGGCGTCGCCGACCACCGCCGGCAGCTCCCCGGACGCGACCAGATGACACAACGTGTCCTCGACCGGATGCGTGGTGCCGGCCGGCATTTCCGGTCCGTCGGGCACCCGCACGCTGTGCGTCACCACCCGCAACCCGTCACGAAACTCGCTGACAAAGGCAACCTGCAGACCCAGCTGCTCCATGAGCACCCGCAACGCCCGCTCGATGCGCTGATCGGTGGTACCGCCACCTACGCGCAGCGCCCCGACAAGGGCACCTTCAACAGCTGCCTGCATCTGCATGCCACCCAACGTCGGCCACCGTCGGCCGAACATGAGCCCGCAACCCGACTGCACCAACAAACTCACGATCGCACCGGAAGCTGGTGGAACGTTTCGCTGCGCGTCAGGATGCCTTTGGCACGATTTTTCCGACGGTGAGGTATCGGGTGCACAAGGTCACCTTCGGGTTGCTGACGCTGAGCTGCACCGCGTCGCCCTCCGCTTGCAACTGGAAGTAGATCTGGTTGAGCCCACGTCGAACGTCGAACCTGTGGGTTGCTTCGCCCAACCGGAATGTCACGGTCGAGTCGCCGGAACTCAGGTATCCGACGTGGATCCACCACGGCCAATCCGAGGCGGGCGCCTCCAGCGGGATCTGGAGGGCGGGACCGAACGAGACCCGGTGGCCACAGTTGTCGGTGGGTCCGGGGACGATGTCCAGGCCCTCCACCGTTGCCGGCCGAATCCGCCCGATGTCGTCGAACATCAACGGTTCCTCGGCCTCGGTCACGAAGACCGGCTGCCGCGCCGCCGCGCGGAAGAAGTGCGACTGCAGGTTGTCCGGGTAGAAGTAGCCGGCGACCACCTGTTCGGGTACGACGTTCTCCAGCAGGGCCGTACCGGGCGGTGCCGCGGCCAGCTCGGCCTGCGCCGTCGCCAGGTAGTCCCGCCCGTACTTCGTCTGCCAGGTGTCATTGAACCGGGTGATGCTCCACAGGGTGCCCACGGCGACCGTCGCCGCGACGACAACCGCGGCAACCAGCCCCACCGCGAAGGCACCAGGCTCTCGCATCACCGACGGCACCGGCCACTCCGCCGCGCCCCGCTCCTCCCGGTCGCGAAGACCCAGGAGGGCGACGCCGACGCACAGGGCCGCGACCACCACGACGTCCGCCAGGTAGCGGGGAACCAGGCCGGCCAGGTTGCCGAGCGTGCCGCCGAGACGGGTCACGACGAACAGTGCTGCGACCATGGCGACGTACGCGAGCAGCAACAGCCACGCCCGGCGCGCCGAGGCGCGACGCCGCACGGTCACCACTACCACTGCCAGTAGCGCCGCCCAGGCCAGCCACACGGCCGGCTCGGGCGGGTCGACCAGGGGCGGGCCGTCGCCGGCATGTGTCCATCGCCAGGGACCGCCGAGCATTCCGGGCACCAGATTGGTCCCGACCAGATCGACCACGAAGGCGACCGCGCCGCCGGGCGATTCGGGCTGCTGCAGGCGCGGCGACGGCCGAGACAGGTAGAACGGCACGTAGGCGGCGGTCAGCGCGGCCAGCGCCACCCAACCGGCCCAGAATCGGCGGGTCGCTTCCCGGAAGCTCGCGAACGTGCGCCCGGCGCAGAACAGGCAAGCGGCCAGCAGGAACACCAAGGGGACGATCAGCAGCGCTTTCGTGTCGAAGGCCAGCCCGAGCGCCACCGCCAGCATCAGAACCACCGCATACCGGTGCTGGCCGGTGCGCGCATAGCGCATCAGCGCCCCGATGGCGAGGACCATGGCCAGCTGCACGGGCAGCATCAGCAGGCCGACCATCCACAACGAACTGACCTCCAGGGTCAGCGGGCTGAACAGGAGCATGCACAGCGGTACCAGCAGGGCCCACCCCGGCCGCAGGAGAGTACGCAGCAGTCGGTAGAAGGCCACGCTCACCGCCACCTGTCCGACGGTGAGCAGCAGCACCCAGGGCCAGCCCGCGAGCCCGTCGACCCGCACTATCAGCCAGGCCAGCCAGAGGCCACCCGGCATCAGGTGGCCGTTGAAGATTTCGAGCAGATAGTCGGCGGTCAACCCGGTGTCCATCGCCCGAGCCGCGATCACGAACTCGTCCTGGGAGAAGTAGCCCCGGGTGGCGATGGCGGCCCGCCATGCCACCGTCACCACGATCAGGGCGATCGCCACCGCCCGAACCCGGTCCGCCTGGATCCACCGGGCGAGCGGCCCCGGATCCTCCGGTCCCGGCTCCGCAGTGGCGAAATATTCAGCCACGTCGTCCGCTGGCATGGACATGGTCAGTAGGGTGCCACACGTTCTCACAACTTGTGGTCCCGTCGAGGCGGCCACTGACGGCCAGTACGCGTCACTGGTCAACATGGACCGGCGAAGAGGAGGCCACGCCGAACGACAGGGAATTTCCGGCTTCGAAATCCTCAAGTTTCGCTGTTCGGGTCGTTCGCAACCCGGCGGCACCTGTTCGGGACCCGGCCGCGCACCCGCAGCACCGGAATCTCATTGCATGCCCGGTCGACAGCGGCCGGACAACGCGGGGGGTTCTGAAAGTGCGTATCAAGTTCGCGAAGTCGTTGACCGTTCTGGCCGCCATGGCCGTGGGTGCCGGTACCGCTCTGGCTGGTACCAGCGCCGCGACGGCCGCCCCGGCCGCCGCGCCGGCGGGTGGGAAGTGTGTGACCGGTGCGAACCTGGTCCCCTCCTGTGGCGTCCTCTGGGGCGCCGCCGCCGGCGGCTTCACCACCGCCCCGCGTGACGCCGAGCTGAAGAAGTGGGAGAAGACCTCCGGCCGCACCGCCAGCATCTTCCACACCTACCACAAGGGCGACGAGGTCTTCCCCACCAAGGCCGAGATCGCCATGGCCCGCGACAAGGACCAGCCCCGCGTGCTGCTGCTCAACTGGAAGATCGCCTACGGGTCGAACTGGGCCAAGGTCGCCAAGGGCGAACAGGACAAGCGCATCGACGCCTTCGCCACCCACGTCAAGAAGAACTTCCCGGAGAAGTTCTTCCTCGTGCTCAACCACGAGCCGGAGAACGACGTCATCGCCAAGAAGGGTTCCGGCTGGGAGGCCAAGGACTTCGCCGCGATGTACCGCCACACCATCAAGCGCCTGGAGTCCAAGGGCGTCACCAACGCGATCAACGTGATGGCCTACATGGGTAACGAGAAGTGGATGGCCCAGTCCTGGTGGAACGACCTGTACCCCGGCGACGACGTCGTCGACTGGATGGGCCTGGACTCCTACGTCTCGGCGGAGAAGGGCTACTACCACCACGGCAAGTTCGCCGACCT
>NZ_JBEZDY010000035.1:0-94977 GCF_040648555.1 Actinoplanes sp. NPDC049118 | reverse complement strand
GTCGAATACCGGTGTTGTATTCGGCCTTTCAGCCCGCGCCGCGAGGCGGAAGCTGGGCCCGGCGCAGGCCGCCGTGATCCGCGAGACACCCCCTAGCGGACGTCGTGCGGGTCCTCGGCGTTCTCCCGCCGGCCGAACATGCCCCGTGAGGGGTTCTCGCCCGGGCCGATCTCGTCGGCGGCGTAGGCGGGGCGGCGGCCGTCCAGGAACCACGCCAGCGTGAAGCGCCTGCTGACGATCACGAAGAGCAGCAGGATGACGAAGTAGCTGAAGAAGCCGACGGCCAGGCCGACGCCGTACGCCGCGAACAGCAGGGTGTCGGACGGGAACAGCTCCAGCACCGCGGCGCCGCCGATCGCGCCGAGGATGCTCGCCACGTCGGCCAGCTTGATCTCGGAGCGGTAGCGGTTGACGAAGTACGTGAACCAGCCGATCACCGCGCCGAAGCAGAAGGCGCCCAGTTCCGGACTCATCGCGGTGCTCCCCTTTCGACGGACCGGCGCACCGCCCACCGGAACACCGCGTGTGCCGCCGCCCCGGCGATCAACCCGGCGGCGACCCGCGGCGCCGTGCCCACCCCGGCGACCAGAGCCGGCACCGCGGTGGTGAGCACCGCGACCGCCACTACCACACCGGCCGGTGGCCGGCCGGCGCCCACGATGAGCAGCCACCAGCCGGCCACCAGGCCGAAGGCGAAACCGCCGACGTTCAGCACAGGCGGGAACTCTAGTGGACCGCGCGCCCCGGCACCACGGTCGTCAGCCGAGCAGGCGACGGACCGTCGCCAGGGTGAGCGCCGACAGCGTGAAACCGTCGGTGATCCGGCCGTCCGCGATCTCGTCGTAAAGCTCGGGCAGGCCGATCCAGCGCACCAGCGCGATCTCGGTCGGGTCGGCCGGCGCCGACACCTGTTCGTCGAACTCGGCCAGGAAGACGTGGACCCGGGAGGCCAGCAGGCCGGAATTGGGCGTCACGATGCCCAGCGGGACGAGCCTGCTGGGCAGGCCGCCCAGTTCCTCCGCCAGCTCGCTGCGCGCGGTGTGCTCCGGGTCGCCGGAGTGTGCGAAGCCGCGCGGGATGCCCCACTCCCAGGCCCCGGTCGGGTAGCGGTCGTTGAGGACGAGCGCGTACCGGTCGCGGCACCGGGCCAGGACCGCCGCGCCGGGCTTGCCGTCACGCTCGACGATCTTCAGATGCTGCGCCGGGAACTCCCCGACGATCAGGACGTCGTCGTTGAACACGGAGATGTAGTCGTTCTCGAACACCTTGCGCTCGGCGACCTGCCGGATGCGCGGCCGGGCGGACGGTTCCTCCACGGTCACAGCACACCTCGCGCCACGGCGAACGCGAACGCGGCCAGCGTGTAGAGGTCGGTCAGCTCCCCCGCCATGATCATCTTCTCGATCTCGTCCCGGTCGACCAGCCGAAGGCCGTCGATGCCCTCGACGAACGCCTCCAGAGTGCCGTCGGCCGGCAGCTGCGACACGTCGATCCGGGCCAGGTAGATGTCGTCGAAGCCGCCGTCGGCGGTGGCGCGGCCGAGCAGTTCCACCCCGCTGACCGGCACCCCGATCTCCTCGAGCAGCTCCCGCGCGGCGGTGGCCGGGCCGTCCTCGCCGGGATCGGCGAAGCCCCGCGGTATCTCCCAGTGCCAGTCGCGCAGGCCGTGCCGGAAGTGCCTGGTCAGCACGGTGCGGCCGTCCGGCAACAGGGGCAGGATCGCGGCGCCCACCGCGTTGACGAGCGGTATGACCCGGATGTAAGGCCCCAGCGACCCGTCACGCCTGCGGACGGCGTCGCGCAGCGCGATCACGTACGCGTCCTCGTAGATCACGCCGATGTCGCCGTACTCCTCGGGCTTGCCCTGCGCCCGCAGCCGTGCCGCGCACTCGTCCGCGACCGCGGCCTGGCTCTCGGCGTCGATCAGGATCTCGAAGGGCACCTCCGGCGGATTGACGAACAGGTGCGGCCGCTCGGCCCGCAGTTCGTCGTATCGTGCCAGCCGCTGCGCGCGGCGCTGATCCTGCGAAAGTCGCTCCGAAATCACATATCCTCCGCTCGGCGGGCTCTCCCGATCAGTCTGCCGGGACGCGCCCCGCGACAGAAGCACGTGTCCACATCCGGGCACATTCGACGGCCGCGAAGGAGCCGGACCTGAAGTGTCGGTGGGGCTTGCTACCGTCTCGGCACTGTTCCGGAAGGTGTGACTACGGCCGAGGGAGTCCCGTGACCAGCAACCACTACCTGACGACGTTCGCGGGCCTACCGGTCGTCGGGTTGGATGAGCAGACGCCGGCCGACCCGGCCTCCGTGAGCTGGCGCATCGACATGGAGGACTTCGAGGCCGGCGAGGCGCGGTGCCGGCTTCCCGTGAGGCGCGCAACCGGTCGGCGAGTAGGCGTTCGAGGAGATCGGGGTGGGGTGCCCCGTGTCTGGTCAATTCCGGCCCGGCGAGGACCAGGCTGTAGAAGGCGGCATAGGTGCGGGTCAGCCGGACGCTTTCCGCGTCGGTCGGCAGGACCGCGGTCAGGGTCCCGTATATGACATCGCGCGGGGTGGGTGGCGAAGCGAGTTCCTGGATGCGGCGGGTGACCCGGGCGCCGAGTTCCTCGGCGAGCCGGAACCTGAGCGATCAGGACCCGGCAGTTGGCCGCTTTCATGATCGGCTCCTGGGCCGCCTTCGTGGCGACCGGAAGACCCGGCCCCTCCTGGCCACGGTTCCGCACCACCGCCGAGGTTCCCTACGTCCGGACGCTGGCGCCGACCGGCGGCGGCCAGAGCACCGACCTCGCCGCCGGGCACCACTGCGACCTGTGGACGGACCTGGCAACCTCGTAGAGCGCGACGTTCACTCGGACGGGTCAGGCGTGCCCGGGAGATGAACCGAGCTCCTCCCACGGCCGTGTCGGCAGTATCCAACCGTCCCCGCCAGGGAGAACACCATGGACAAACGGAACCGCATCGCCACCGCCGTCACCGCCGCCCTCGCCACCGTGTCCGCGACCGTCGTGCTCAGCGCCTCACCCGCGCACGCCGAGGGCGTCGGACTGGCTTACAACAAGAAGACCTGCGGGATCACCACGTGCACCGCCTACTGGTCGGTGGACCGCACCGCGGAGATCCACGCCGAATGGAAGGACACCCTGTCCGCGGCGCCGGGCGCCGCGCTCGGCGTGGTGGGTGCCGGGACCACCATCGCCATCGTGATGGCGCAGGCGGGTTCGGCTCTCGCGGCCGCGGCCGCACAGGTGGCCGCCGGCGCCGTTGTCGTCGGCGCGGTGCTGGGGGTCGAGGCCACCGTGTTCAACCACATGATCAACGGTGCTGAGCACGACGGTCGCTGCCTGATCTTCAAGTACCCGAAGGGTCACCCGGAGCTCGGCTGGTTCGGCAGCGTCAGCCTGAACAACCCGAACTGTGACCAGGGACCGGTCTGACCGGCGGGCGCAGGCCGGTCCGCGGGGGAGCCGGCCTGCTGACGCCACTGTCTCAGCCGACGATGCCCAGCCACTGCTGTGCCTGGGACAGCGTCATCACGTGGCCGCCGGGTGCGGGCGGCGCGGCGCTCTCCACGAGCACCGCTTCCGGGCCGTAGAACGCCGGTGCGAAGAGCCGCAGGCCGAGCCGCTCGCCGTATTCGGCCAGGTGCTCGATCGTGAACCGGTCCCGGACCCGGCGCGCCTGGTACAGCTCCGGGCGCTCGAACGGCTGCGGCGCACCGGTGGCCGAGAAGACCCAGCGGTTCCCGTCGTACGTCGTCGAGACGGTACGGACGTAGTTGATGAAGTCCGTCTGCTCGGGGCCGAACAGCTCCAACTGGGTGGCGCCGTAGCGGGCGGGGGTGTGCGGGATCGCCCGGACGGCCAGGCCCCGGCAGCGGATCCGCCGGGTCAGGTAGCCGATGGTGCTCACCGCGTCGGTGCCGCGCAGCGTGCAGTCGAAGTACGCGGTCCACGCCGAGTCGGTGGCGACCAGCAGTTCCCTGGGTCGCGATCCCCCGGTCAGCGGCTCCAGCCGGTGCAGCATCTCCGGGAAGGGTTCGGCGGGCCGACCGGTCTCCACCCGCGGGTACAGCTCCCGGCGCCAGGCGGCGAGCGCGTCGCCGGCGGTTTCCAGCGGCGCCTCCAGGAAGCCGATCGACGACGTGATCGGGGCATACCGGTCGCCGAGCACAGCTGCGCGCGCCTCCTAGTCGACCGTGTGCAGGAGTACTCCGCCGCTGGGGTCGTTCGCCTCGATGCGGGTCTGGTGTGCCGGGCCCCGCTGCGAGGTCGACCGGTCGAACTCCTCGTATTGCCGCTGGCCGTTGAGAGTGTACTGGAGGTCCGGCCGGTTGATGCCGACCCGCGTGCCGTTGACGTCGACCTGCTGCTGGTTCACCCGGAAGTCGGTGGCGCCCTTGGCCTGCAGGTCGGCGATGCGCGCCTGCAGCGCGGCGTTCTGCGTCGGGCTGGTGCCGATCGGCCGGTTCAGCGGGAGCGCGGCCGGCGCGGCGGGGTTCGCCGCCACGTCCTGCGGTAGGCGGGCCGCCTTGGGCGCCGCCGTGGACGTCGAGGTCGGCGCCACGGCCGACGATTGGGTGGCGGCCATGCTGCGGCGGGCGCCGCTGCGGGCGGCCGTGCCGCCCAGCGCCATCCAGTCCCCGCCGGACGGCTTGATGTCGGCGAAGAGCCACCGGCCGAGGATGGTGCCGAGGACGGCGCCGGAGCCGCCGCTCTCGAACGACTCACCGCGGCCGACCTCGGCCGGATCGAGACTCTCCCAGATGTACTCGAACGGGTTGCCGACCACGAGCATCTCGTCGCCGAGCACGTACGCGTTGGGGTCGGTCGGCGCGGCGTAGGGCCAGGGCTGCCACTCCTCGGGAAGGCTCTGCGGCCCGTCCGGCAGCCCTTCCGCCGGTACCGGGCCGACGAACGGCTCGTCGCAGACCGGGCACTCGGGTTGCCGGCCGCTCGGGTCGTTGTTGCCGACCGGATCGCCGTACGCGTAGCCGTAGCGGTTCGCCGCCTGGGTCGAGGTGAGGTCCGCCAGGACCGGGTCGGGGCTGAGGTAGCGCATCGTGCGCGGATCGAGGTGGCGGGCGCCCGCGTAGTCCAGGCCGGTCTCGGCGTCGCGCCGCTGCCCGGCGTACCGCAGGTCGGTCGACGTGGCGCCGCCGGCGGACAGCGGCGCACCGCCGGGGTGGTAGCCGTACCGGGCGGTGACGGCGCCGTCGGCGGCGGTGAGCATCCGGGTCGAGCCGAGCCGGTCCTGATGGTAGAAGTGCAGGCCGCGCCCGTCCCGGCGGGCGATGAGGGTCTCGCCGGCCCAGTAGTACTTCGTCTGGCCGCCGGCGCCGGCGTTCTCCAGCCAGCGGCCGAGGTAGCGGGTGACGGCGGCGCCGGTGCGCTTCTCCACCCGGTCGCCGTCGGCGTCGTACCGCATGGTCGTGGGCGGGCCGGTCGGGCCGGAGCTGCGCACGAGCCGGTTGTCGTCGTCCCAGACCAGCGTGCGCGTGGTGGTCCTCGCCGCCACGCCGGCCGCGCCGGCGGGCATTTCCAGGCGCTGCCCCGGATAGATCCAGTGTGGATCGTCGAACCGGCCGGTGCGGGACTGCGGCTGGAGCCGGCCACGGTTCAGCGCGAAGATCTCGGGCCACCGGCGGGGGTCGCCGAGGTGGTCGCGGGCGATCGCCCACAGGGTGTCCCGCCGGTGCCCGGCCCGCTTCGCGCGCACGTCGTAGTGCCGGCCGACGGTGGTGTTCACGGAGGTCGTGTTGCCGTTGGCGTCGTAGGAGTAGGTCTGGTCGCCGGCGCTGCGCGCGCCGTGGCAGGGCGCCCGGCGGCCGCCGGTGACGCAGCCGTCGGCCCCGGGCGCGGGGTAGCGGTACGGGCCGACCTCCGAGTACGTACCGATGTCGCCGTCGGCGCCCCAGCCGACCCGCTCGGTCAGGTCGCCGTTGACCTCCGTCATCCGTTTGAGGCCGTCGTAGGTGTACGACAGGTCGGCGCCCGGTTCGGACGTCGTGGTCCGGACCAGCCCGTCGGGCTCGTAGGTGTAGCCGAGCTTGAGCAGTTGACCGGTGAGCGGCGACGCGGTGGTCACGTCGGTGAGGCGGCGCCGCTTCGGATCGTAGGTCCACTGGGTGATCGTGCTGTCGGCCCGCTCCACCCGGGTCGTGCGGCCGTCGGGGTCGTGGTTGAACTCGCCGATCAGGCCCGGCATGTCGCGCAGCCGGCCGGCGTCGTCGTAGGTGTAAGCCTGGCGTTCGCCGTCCGGGTAGACGGCGGCCCGCTGCCGGCCGAGCCCGTCGAACTCGAACCGCATCGTCGCGGCGGCGCCGCCGACGCAGCGACGCTCGGCGACCGCCTGCCCGGCCTGGTCGTAGGTGAGGCCGCGGGACCGGCTGCCCGGGCAGCCTGCGCCGGTGGGTTCCTCGACCGAGGTGAGCCGCCCGGCGGCCGGGCCGTGGCCGGCCTCGTCGTAGTGCCAGACCACCCGCGAGCCGTCGCGGTACCGCCTGGTGGCCGGCCGGTCCACCGCGTCGTAGGTGTAGCGGACCGTCCGGCCCCGCGCGTCGGTCTGGCTGTCCAGGTTGCCCGCCGCGTCCCAGGTCCACGACCACCGGCCCAGGTCCGGGTCGTCGGTCGCGGTCAGGTTGCCGAGCAGGTCGTACTCGGACGTCGCCACGTGGCCTTCGGTGTCCGTCACGGTGCGCACGTGGTCGGCGGCGTCGTAGCGGTAGCTCAGCTTCGACGTGCGGGCGCCGTCCGGCTGGCGTACCTGCGTCAGGCGGCCGTGCGCGTCGTGCACGAGCACCTTGCTGTCGCCGCGGGCGTCGGTCCGGGTGACGGCGGTTCCGCCGCCCTCGTTGGCGTAGTCCCACCGGTCGACGCTCTGATCCGCGTGCGTCTGAGTCACGACCCGGCCGGCCTCGTCGTAGCCGACCCGCTCGACGGCCGGGCCGGCGCCGGCCGGCAGCGTCCACCAGGTCGTCTGTGCGGCCGGCCGGTCGGAGTCGTCGCTGTAGAAGGTGTCCTGGACGAAGGTCCGGCCCGGCTGGTCGCCCTCGCGCGCCAGCCGGGTCGGCCGGTCCAGCCCGTCGAGGTAGGTCTCCGACCACAGGCCGTCCGGCGTGCCGTCGTCGATCGTCTCGCGTACCCGGCGCCGGGCCGGGTCGTCCCAGTCCAGATAGGCGTACGTCACCAGCCCGCGACCGGGATTCCGCACCGTCTCCGGCCGGCCGAGCGGGTCGGTGACCATCTCGGTCCTGGCACCGTTCGGGTCGACCACGGCGGTCAGCTGGGCCTGGTCGCGGTCCCACTCGTACGTCAGGCAGTGCTTCAGCGCGTCGCACACCCGCTGCGGGAACAGGTGCCGGACGGGGTCGTACGCGGTGGTGCTGGTGTTGTTCCTCGGGTCGGTGACGCTGGTGCGGTTGCCGTAGGCGTCGTGGCCGAACGTGGTGGTCCGGTAGGTGCCGTCGTCGTGCAGCCGCTTGACCGCGGTGAGCAGGCCGAGTCCCCGGACCGGTGCGCCGATACAGCCGCCCCGCGGGGTGCCGTTGGCGTCGTCGTAGCAGTACGCGGTGAGGCTGAACCGGCGCGAGCCGGGCACGCCGCCGTCGAGCAGCTCCTCGGAGGCCGGCCGGTCCAGCAGCCACGGCCCGATCAGCGGCTTGTGCATGCGCCGCACCACCCGGTCGTCACCGGGGTCGTCGAGGTCGCCGCTGCGCCCGACGAGCGTGGCGTTGCCGAAGTCGTCGTAGGAGTACACGACGCGGGTCTCGGTCCCGGCGGGCGACGGGTCGGCGCCGGGGCCGTCGTACCGCCACGTGCGCACCCAGTCCGGCCGGCAGCGGGCGGCCACGCCGAGCCCCGGATTCTCGTACCTGGTGACGGTCCGGGTGATCGTCCGGCCGGCGGCGTTGCGCAGCAGCACCTCGCCGGGCCGGCCCAGGCACTCGTCGTCGAGCAGGTCGCGGCTCACCGCGATCTCGGCCGGGCGGTTGGCGGCGGCGACGTGCTCGACGGTGGTCTCGCCCCAGCCGAGCAGCCGGCGGTCCCGGTTCGACCAGCGTGCGCACGCGTACGCGATCCGCCGCCGGTCCGCCTGCGCACCGGCGATCCGCTGCGTGACCGCGGACGGCAGCTGGGTGACGACGCCGACCGGCAACGCGCAGCCGGAGTAGGCCGACGTCGGCGCCCGGCGCGGCGCGGCGGACGACGACGGCTGGTAGGTGATCTCGGTGTGGCCGCCGACGCCGTTGTCCACGACGGTGACGAGATCCCGTGGCGCCCTGGACTCCAGGCTCGACACCCGCAGGCGGGCGGAGCGGGGGCCCGCCGGGACACGCGCCACCCGGACGAGGTCGGCCGCGCCGTCGCCGTCGGCGTCGGCCGGGCGCCAGTCGAGCGCGCCGGGCCGGTCGTACCCCGGCAGCGCGTCGGGCCGGGGCGGCCTCGCCGCCCAGCCGCCCTGGCCGGTGGCGACCACGGTGTCGACGCGCAGGCCCGGTGCGGGGGTCGTCACGGGCAGCAGGTGGACGAGGTCGGCGCGGCCGTCGCGGTTGACGTCCATGGACCGCCAGCGGGCGGTGTCGGCGAACGATCCGGTGCCTTTCAACGGGCCCGGCAGTACGTCCGCCGCCGAGCGCGCCACCCAGGTGCCGTTGCCGATCGACAGCAGCGAACGGACCTGGAGGCCGCCGTTCGCCTGGTCCACCCGGACGAGGTCGGTCCGGCCGTCGCCGTTGGCGTCCGCCGGCACCCACCGGCGGGTCGCGTCGGCCAGGTACGGCTGCCACTGCGGCTGCCCCTCGCGCCGCCAGGAGGTGCCGTTGCCGCGGGAGAGCAGGGTGTCGACCCGGGCGCCGAGCCTGCCGATGGGCCACAGCCGCACCAGGTCGGTCCGGCCGTCGCCGTTGACGTCCGCGGGCTGCCAGCTCAGCACGCCCATCGTGAGCGGCTCCCCCGGCACCGGCGCGGACCGCCGCCGCCAGGTGCCGTCGCCGGCGGAGAGCAGCGTGTTGATCCGCAGCGTCGACCCGGTCCGGTACAGGTGGGTGAGGTCGGCCCGGCCATCGCCGTCGACGTCCATGACGCGCCAGAGCGGGGTGTCCCGCCCGGTCTCGCCCGGGTTGTCGAGGTCGTAGTGCCGCCAGGCCACCCGGTAGCGCTCGTCCCAGGTGCCGTCGCCGTTGGACAGCAGCGTGTCGACGTACAGGTCACCGAAGTCGATGCTCACGTAGGTGAGGTCGGCCCGGCCGTCGCCGTTGACGTCGCCGACCTTGAAGTTGCGTACGACGTCGTGGTCGCCCTGCATGACCACGCTGGTGCGCTGGTCGTACCCGCCGTTGCCGGGCCGGCGCAGCAGCGTGTAGATGGTGTTGTAGGTGTTGGCGACGTGGACGTACACGAGGTCCGACCGGCCGTCGCCGTTGACGTCCGCGTGCAGTGCCCGCGCGACGTCCGCGCCCGTGCGCGGCGACACCACGTCGATCGCGTTGAGCATGCTGCCGCGCCGGTAGATGCCGAAGTGGTCGGCGAGCCCGTCGCCGTTGACGTCGGGCGCCTGGAACCCCCGCCAGTCCAGCAGGTAGGCCCACCGGTAGTCCTTCTCCACCGACAGGCCGCAGTCGTTCCAGGTGACCGGCCACCGGAAGGTGCCGTCGCCGTTGCCGAGGATGCGGGCGAAGCTGAGGTGCCGCTCGGCGTACGCCGCCGCGCAGGCGGTGGCCGGGTGCGCGTCGACCTCGACGGCGAACAGCAGGTCCACCGCGCCGTCGCCGTCGGCGTCGCCGGTGGTGCCGTGCACGTCGAGCGCCGGGAACCGGCCGACGAGCCGGTCCGGTATCCGCTCGACGACCGGGGTGCGGGTGCCGTCGGGGCGGCTGATCAGCGTGTGGATGAAGCCGGAGTTGTTGAGGTACTCCACGATGCGCAGGAAGTCCACCCGGCCGTCGCCGTTGACGTCGGCCGAGCGCAGCCGCCCCTGCCCGCAGCAGAAGTTCGTCTGATGGTCGACGAAGTCGTAGTGCCCGTCGCCGCGCGACGTGGCGGTCATCCACTTTCCCTCGTACGCGAGCAGGACATCACCGTCGCCGTCGCCGTCCGCGTCGCCCGTCACGAGCTCCGGCACCCAGTTGATCCGCCCGATGTCGGGCGCCGGCTCCGTCATCGGGATGAACGTCCCGTCGCCCTTCGACAGCGCCGTACCGAGGTGCTCGACGGGCGCGCCCGGGGCGTGCGGGACGAACACGTCGGTGTAGGCGCACACCAGGTCGGCCCGGCCGTCGCCGTTCGGATCCCCTGGCTGGCAGTTCGCCTCGTAGAGGGCCGACAGGCTGTTGTAGGGGTTGTCGATCCAGGGCGTCTCGACCGGCGTGCCCACGAACCGGAACCGGCCGTCGTGCTGCGACAGCGCCGCGATGATGAAGATCGCCTGCGGGGCGACGAGGCCGGTCACCTCCGGCCGGCCCTGCCGGTGTCCGGTGGTCATCACCAGGTCGTCGGCGCCGTCGGCGTTGACGTCCGCCGCCCAGACCTGCGGCCCCCGGTCGCCCCACCCGCCCCACCCGGCCGGGTCCGGCCACGGCAGCACCTCCGTGACGACGGCCGGACCCCAGTTGCGGTTGGACAGCCCGACCGAGATCTCGACCCGGGCCGGCCCGTTGTCGTCGTTCTGGCCGACCTTGATCCAGTCCGACCGGCCGTCGCCGTTGACGTCCCCGGTCACGTACGGCGTCTCCCTCGGCTCGCTGGGCCGGGGGCCGAACTTCGGCAGGTGCTGCAGGCCGTTGAACACCCACCGCGGCGGCTCGCCGTTCCAGCCCGGGCCGGGCCTCGGGTTCGGTGCCGGGTCTCCGCCCGGCCGCCACGCCCCGGCCTCGGCGCCCGCGCCGGCGCCGCCCGACTCGGTGCTCAGGGTGACCGGCGGCGCCGCGGTGCCGCCGATGATCCGGCCGGCGGCGTCCAGCGCCACGTCCCTGCCGTACTCCCGGACGGTGCGCAGCATCGATCGGCCGGTGGCCGACGCCGGGTTGGCGTACTCGAGGCCGTACGCGCGGACCGGCTCTCCTCCGCTGGTCACCTCGACCGTGCGCAGGCGGCGCCGGCCCACGATCAGGGTGCTTCCGTCGCCGGCGTCGACCGGGTCGGGCCGCGCCTCCGTGCGGAACCGGATGACCACCCCGTTGTACGAGATGTCCGCCGGGTACTCCTGCCCGGAGCCGAGCGGGTCGGCGTCGTGCCGGTAGTGGTAGGTCACCCGGTTGCCCAGCGGATCCTCGACGCCCGCCAGGTGCCAGCCGTCCGGGGCGCCGGCCGGGAAGTGGGTCAGCCGGGGCTGGTAGGTGAGTTTGCGGCCGTCGGGGTTCTCCACCAGCCACCGCCCGCCGGCCGCCGACGCGGTGAACGAGACGCGCCGGTAGCCCTCCACCCGCGTGGTGTAGGTGGCGGTGGCGCCCGGCACCTGGAACCGGCAGGCCGGGCTCTCCGGTTTTCCGGCGTCCACGACGGCCGGCGGGCAGGGCACCAGCTCCATCGCGTTCAGGAAGAAGCGGTCCGTCCCGTCGTATGCGGGTGCGCCCCGGCCCGGCGACTGCCGGACGATCTCCGACAGGCCGGCCAGCGACCAGCCCACCCCGAGCCAGCCGTTGCCGCCGGCCGGGTCGTACGACAGCCGCAGTTCCGGCTCCAGCCCCCGGTACGCCGGCACGGCGAGATCGAGGGAGGTCCGGCCGCCCGCCCCGCCGACCGGCGCGGCAGCGACGGGCGCTGCGACGGCGCCGGCGATCACGACGGCCGGCGCGCCGGTCAGCGCCGCGAGGGCGACCCACGCGACAGCGGCCCTCGGCGCGCCACGGGCGACCATCGTCGACGGGTCTCCTCCCGCTCGGACCCAATCCTAGGAGCGAGCGACAGTGATCACTGTCGATTATCCGACTGCCGCCGGGTGATCAGCCGCCGTGCCACGACCGCCACAGGGCCGCGTATGGACCGCCCGCCCGCAGCAGTTCGTCGTGGCCGCCCAGCTCGATGATCCGGCCACCGTCCATGACCGCCACCCGGTCGGCGTCGTGCGAGGTCTGCAACCGGTGCGCGATGGCGATGACCGTGCGATCGTGCAGCACCGCGGCCAGGGCGCGTTCCGCGCTGCGTGCCGCCGTGGGATCCAGGAGCGCGGTGGCCTCGTCCAGGATGACGGTGTGCGGGTCGGCGAGCATCACCCGCGCCAGCGCGAGCTGCTGGGCCTGTCCGCCGTCCAGCGGGTTCTCGCCGAGGTCCGCGTCGAGATCGTCGGCCCAGTCGGCGCCGACGGTCTTCAGGGCCCGCCGCAGCGCGTCGTCCGGGGCGTCGACCATGAGGTTCTCCCGCAGCGACTCGCGGAAGACGTGGTGCTCCTGCGTCACCAGCACCACCTGCCGGCGCAGCTCGTGGGGCGGCAGGTCGGCGATGGGTACGCCGCCGACGGTCACCGATCCGCTGTCCGGACGGTCCACCCCGGCGATCAGCCGGGCGAGGGTCGACTTGCCGGCGCCGGAGAGCCCGACGATGGCCAGCCGCTCGCCCGGTCGCACGGTCAGCTCGACGTCGTGCAGGACGTCCTGCCCGGACTCGTACGCGTAGCGCACCGCGCGCACCTCGATCCGGTCGCCGTCGGGCGCCCCGATCGCGCGGGCCCGTTCCGCGGGCACCGCCGCCAGCCCCTCGACGCGGGCGAACGCGGCGCCGCTGCTCTGCAACTGCTCGATCCAGAGCATGATGGTGTCGAGCGGCCCGACCAGCTGCCGCAGGTACAACACCGCGGCGGCGACCGTGCCGAGCGTGACGGACCCGGTGAGGTAGAGCCGGCCGCCGATCAGGAGCACCAACACGACGGGCAGCACGTACGACATCTCCACCAGCGGGAAGAAGACCGACCGCAGGCTCAGCGTGGCCAGCCGGGTACGCCGGGTCTCCGCGATCGCCGCGTGCCCCTTCGCCAGCCGGCGGGCACGCAGGTCGAAGGCCTCGATCGTCCGGGCGCCCGCCGTCGTGGCCGCCAGCTCGTCGGCCATCACCGAGTTGGCCGCGCCCTCGCGCAGGTACGCGTCCCGGGCCCGGCGCAGGTACCACCGGGTGACGAACCAGATGCCGGAGAAACCGACCAGGCCCGCGGCACCGAGCGGGGGGCTCAGCACCACCACCGCGCACACGATCAGCAGCATCTGCACGGCGGCGATGAGCAGTTCCGGCAGCACGTCGCGCAGGGTCGTCGCGACCGCGTCCACATCGGTCGTGCCCCGGGCGGTCAGGTCCCCGGTCGGCACCCGCTCGACCACCGCGGCGGGCAGGGACAGCGACTCCCGCAGGAAGCCCTCGCGGATCCGGGCGGCGGTGCGCTCGCCGAAGCGGTAGCCGACCGTCAGGGCGTACCGGGAGAGCAGTGTCTGTGCGACCGCGCAGGCCAGCACGGCGACGGCCAGCCGGTCCACCCGGCCCGCGCCGTGCCCGCCCGTGACCGTGTCGATGATCCGGCCGAGCAGCCATGGGCCGCCCAGGCCGGCCAGCGCGGCCAGGGCGTTGAGGACCAGCATCGCCACGACGGTGCGGCGGTCGGCGGCCACGAGCCGCCGGGCGGCGCGGGCGACCAGGCGCTGATCCGCGATCGGCAGCGCGGCGCTCACGCGGCGTCCACCGCCTCGTCCTCGCCGAAGACGCGGGCGACCAGGCGCACGTACCCCGGGACCGTGGAGAGCAGTTCCCGGTGTGATCCGGTGGCCGCGACCCGCCCGTCGACCAGGTAGTGCACGACGTCGGCGCGGTCGAGCAACGCCGGTGACGTGGTGGCCACCACCGTGCCGCGGCCGGCCCGGGCCGCCGCGAGCCGTCCGGCGATCGCCGCCTCGGTGTGCGCGTCCACCGCCGAGGTCGGCTCGGCGGCCAGCAGCATCTCCGGGCGCTGGTACAGCGCCCGGGCCAGCCGGACCCGCTGCCGCTGCCCGCCGGAGAGGTTGCGCCCGCCCCACTCGACCGGGTGATCGGGACCGCCGACGTCGTGTGCCACCGCGGACTCGATCGCCTCGCGGACCCGCTCGTCCCGCGGGGTGTCGCGGCCGGCGACCACCTCGCGCAGCGGATCGGCGAACAGGTCGGCCTCGTGCTCGGCGACCAGGATCCGCGCCCGCACCTCGTCCCGGGCGATGCGGTCGAGCCGGACGCCACCCCAGGTCGCGTCCGTGTGGCCGTACCGGCCGAGCCGCTCCAGCACCGCGGCCGCGTCGGCCGGCCGGGCACCGGCGAGCGCGGTCAGCAGGCCCGGCCCGGCCGACACCCCGGACACCGGATCGTGCAGGGCCGCGGGCCCGGCCGGCGCCGGCTCACCCGCGGTCTCCTCCAGGGGCAGGCCGAGGAAGGCGACCACGTGGCGGGCGGCGACCAGCCCGCGGGTGACGTCGAACCCGCAGAAGATCATGACGTTGACCGGGATGACCAGCACGGCCGTGTAGCCGTACACGGCGACCAGTTCGCCGGCCGTGAGCTCGCCCGCCGCCGCCTGCCGCGCCGCCAGCCAGATCACCACCGCGAGGAAGACGCCGGGCAGGCCCTCGCCGAGCGCGCCGACCCAGCTGCTCACCCGGCCCACCCGGTAGCCCAGGTCGCGCAGCTCGGCGGAGTTGCCCCGGTACCGCGCCAGGTGGCCCTCCTTGCCACCCAGCCCGTTGAGGATCCGCAGGCCGGTGACCACGTCGACGAGCTGGGCGGCCAGGGCGCCCTGGCGCTTGCGGTACCGGGCGCCGGCGGCCTGCACCCGGGCCAGCAGCGGACCCACGGCCAGCGCGAGGACCGGCACGCCGGCCAGCACCACGACGGCCAGCAGCGGCGAGGTGCGGAAAAGCAGGACGGCGACCACAGCGTACGCGAGCACGCTGGCGACGCCGACGCCGCCGACGTTCATCGCCCGCCCGATGGTCCACACGTCGGCAATGCCGATGGTGACCACCTCGCCGGAGGTGACCCGGCGGGGCAGGGCGGCACCGAGCCGGGTCGCGTGGGTCATCACCAGATCGGCGGTGCGCAGCGCGGCGGCCAGGCGCAGCTTGGTCATGGAGCGGTGCCGCATGATGCCCAGCCCGGCGCTCGTCACGCCGGCCAGCAGCACCGCGGCCGTCCAGGCGATAAGCGTCTCCGGCCGCCGCTGGCCGAGGCCGCGGTCGATGGCCTGGGACAGCAGGTAGGGCATGAGGGCCAGGCTGGCGAACCAGAGCGAGCCGAACGTCGCGCCGAGCAGGACCCGTCCTTTCAGGAGTCTGACGAGCCACCAGAGGTAACGTGCGGGTCCCCGTATATTCACGAGCACCATGCTGCCTGGACACCCGTGGCCCCCGGCAACGCAATATCCAACCGCGACGCACGTCACGCCGTGCCAGGAGATGGACAGGTCTCGTACAGGGTTCGGCCCGGTACCGAGCGTCACGCAGGCACCGCCCGTACTGCCCGATGTCAGCACACCATGGCCTCGGAGGTTCACATGCGCAAGATCCTGCTCGTCGCGGCCGGCGTCGCCGGGGTGGGCCTGCCCCTGTTGGCGGGCACCGCCCTGGCCACGGCGAAGGACTCCCGCGACGCGACCCGTTCCCCGGCCGGCTTCGAGATCGAGATCGATCCGGAGCTGGATGCCAGGTTCGGGCCGCGCCCGGTCAACGCCGTGCAGGCCGGCGCGATCGTCACGCGGCGGTTTCCCGGCGCCCGCATCATCGAGGCGGAGCTGGACGAACGCGGCGGCGGCCCGATCTGGGAGGTGGAGTTCTCGCTGGGTGGAGACGAACGGGAGGTCGACGTCGACGCCGTCGACGGAACGATCCTCTCGGGCGACGACGATGACTGATCGCGGAAACTAGGCGGGCAGGGCGACGACGGCGTCGATGCCGGTGGGAGCGGCGGCGTCCAGCCTGGCCCGGCCGCCGCTGGCCTCGGCCAGCTGGTTCACCAGGGCCAACCCGAGGCCGGTGCCGCCCTTCAGCGCGCCGGGAGCGCGCCAGAAGGGCCGCAGGGCCTGGGCGCGATGTTCGTCGGTCAGGCCCGGGCCGGCATCGACGACATGGAGTTCGACCGTCGTCTCCCCGGCCTGCCAGGTGACGGCGACGGTGCTGCCGGCGGGCGCCACGTCGAGGGCGTTCGAGATCAGGTTGTCGAGGATCTGCTCCATCGCGCCGGGTACGGCCTGAGCGGTCACCCGCTCCGGTCCGCGGGCCGTCAGGACGACGCCGCGATCGGCGGCCACCGGTTCCCAGGCCGCGGTCCGCACCGCCACCGCCGCGCTGATCGCGACCGGTTCGGTCGGCATCGTCCGATATTCGCTTCGGGTCATCGCGAGCAGCGTGTCGACAAGGGTGGCGAGCCGGTCGGCCTCGAGCAGGGCCGCCCGCAGGTTGGCCCCGCCGCCGTCGGCGACGTCGGGCTCCAGGTTCTCCAACCGCAGCCGCAACGCGGTCAGCGGCGTCTTGAGCTGGTGCGAGGCGTGCCCGACGAAGGACCGCTGGGTGGCGATGAGCTCCTGCAGGCGCGCCGCCGTGGTGTTGAAGGTCGCCGCCAGCCGGCGCAGCTCGGGCGGGCCGGTCGCGATGGACGCCGGCGTGGTGGAGCCGTCGGCCAGGTTGCGGGTCGCGCGCTCCAGCTCCCGGACCGGCCGGCCGATCCAGCGGGCGAGGGCGAGCGCGATGAGCGCCCCGCAGACCAGCACCACCACCCCGACCCCGGCCAGCACCATCCGGAACTGGTGGATCCGGGCGGTCAGCGGCGCGCTCGAGACCCTGACCCGCAGGGCGCCCTGGGACGGCTTGCCGGGATGGATCGGCACGGCCACCGACATCATGCCGCCGCCGATCTCGCTGATCACCGGCGTGTGACTGGCCAGCACCGCCGCAAGCGGCGGGGTGGCGGAGCCGCCGGTCCGCGTGCCGACCACCGGCCGGCCGGCGCCGTCGACCAGGTCGATCCGCGCGCCCCACCGGCGCGCCGCGTCCTGGACCAGCGACTCGATCTGACTCTGCTGGTCCAGCCGCAGCGCGGTGTCGATGAACGCGGCGAGCGTCTCCGCATCGTGTTCCAGCTGGGCGAGAGCGTGCTGCTGTTCGCCGCGCTGGTAGACGTACCCGAACGGCAGCGCCAGGCCGACCAGGACCACCAGGGTCAGCGACAGATAGGTCAGCAGCAGGCGGCGGATCACAGCCATCGGTACGTCGGCCCGGGCCTGCGGGTTCAACCATTCGGGGCCGCCGGCCGTACCTCATGCTGTCGCGGGGATTTCGGGTGGCCGGGAGGCGTCGTGCGGGTTCTGCTGGTGGAGGACGACGAGTCGATAGCCGAGCCCCTCGCCGACGGGCTGGCCCGGTACGGCATCACCACGCACCGGGTGGTCACCGGCGCACAGGCGCTGCGCGCGCCGCTGGGTGACTTCGTGCTGCTCGACCTCGGCCTGCCCGACATCGACGGCATCGACGTGTGCCGCCGGCTGCGGCAGGTCAGCGACGTCCCGATCATCATGCTGACCGCCCGCGGCGACGAGTCCGACCGCGTCCTCGGCCTCGAGATCGGCGCCGACGACTACATGCCGAAACCGTTCAGCACCCGGGAGCTGGTGGCCCGGATGCGGGCGATCGGCCGGCGCACCCGCACGGCCCGGGCCACCGTGTCGGGCCGGCTCGGCCCGCTGACGATCGACGAACGCACCCGGCAGGCGAGCCTGCGCGGCGAGGTGCTGCCGTTGACGCCGAAGGAGTATCAGCTGCTCGCCCTGCTGGCGGCCGATCCCGGCGCGGTCGTGGACCGGCGCCGGATCCTGGAGACGGTGTGGGAGCCGAACTTCTTCGGCCGCGGCAAGACCCTGGACTTCCACGTCGCGGCACTGCGCCGCAAGCTCGGCGACCCGCGGTGGATCGAGAACCGTCGCGGTATCGGATTCCGGCTGGTCCTACCCGCCGGGGCCGCTCCCGGGTGACGTCGGCGGGTGGCATGCTCGGGACTTGTGACCGATCTGCCGAAGACACCGCACGACTCCGACTACCCCGACGGGGGCGCTCCCGTTGTTCGGCCGGTCACGGCGGCGGGGGATCCGCAGACGCCGGGGCCGGCCGCGCCGAGCGCCTCATCGGCCGTACCGCCGCGGTGCCCGGCCCGGACGCGGCTGTACCGCGCCGGGAGACTCCTCGAGGAGGGGTTTCCGGCGGAGCAGATGAGCGAGCGCCTCGCGGCCGACCCGGCGGCGGTCGTGTGGCTGGACCTCTACGACCCCTCCGAGGACGACCTGGCCATCGTCACCGACGAGTTCGGCCTGCACGCGCTGGCGGTCGAGGACGCCATCAGCCCGCATCAGCGGCCCAAGGTCGACCGCTACCGCGACCACCTGTTCGCGAATCTGTACGCCGTCTCGGCGACCGCCGGCTCGCACGGCCTGGCGACCGGTGAGATCAGCATGTTCATCACGCCCCGGGCGTTGATCACGGTGCGGAAGAACGACTTCGACATCGACGCGCTGATCGCCCGCTGGGACGTCAACACGGACCTGATCACCGACGACAACCAGATCGGCATTCTGGTCTACGGGCTGCTCGACGCCGTCGTCGACGGCCACTACGAGGCCGTCGAGAGGCTGGACGACGCCATCGACGAGCTGCAGGCCCGGCTGTTCCAGGCCCGCGCGGCGGTCGACATCCGCCGCCGCGCCTACGAGCTGGGCGCCGATCTCGCCGCGCTCCGCCGCGTCGTCGCACCGATGCAGGACGTGGTCGGCCGGCTGATGCGCACCGACAGCCACCTCGTGGACGCCGAACTGAGCCTCTACTACCAGGACGTTCAGAATCACGCGTTGCACACCAGCGAGACCGTCGACGCGGCCGGCGACCGGGTCGACCGCATCGCCGCCACCCAGCTCAACGAGCAGAGCGCGCAGCTGAACGAGATCACCAAGAAGCTCGCGGCGTGGGCCGCCATCATCGCCGTGCCGACCGCCGTCACCGGCTTCTACGGCCAGAACATCCCCTATCCCGGGTTCGGGCACCATGCCGGCTTCATCACCAGCAGCCTCGTCATCGTCACGCTCGCCGGCGGCATCTACTACTACCTCCGCCGCAACAACTGGCTGTAGGCGTGCCCCTCACCGCTGAATGACCCGGCGCCAGAACTGCCGGTCGTCGTCGAAGAAGGCGATCATCCGCTCGGTGCCGTCGGCGTCGATGCGCCACAGCTGCGCGCCGTGCGGAAGGCGGATGCTGTCCACCTTGAACTCGGCGATGACGTCGCTGCCGTCACCGGGCGCGAACCCGTTGCCCCGAAACGGCGGCCGCTCGATGACCCAGCCCGCCATGGCCCGCAACGCCTGCTCGTCCCGTCCGCCATAGGGGATGCGGTACATGCTCGGGAGGAACGCGGGCCAGCGCAGGACGTGGATCTGTTTGAGGCCGGGCTCGAACGGTGACCCCTCGTGGCCCAGACCGAGCGCCACGATCAGCTGCTCCGGGGTGCGGAGATGCTCCACCTCGCCGAGGCGGTGGACGAAGCCACCCACCCGGTCGTAGCCCCGGTTCAGGTAGAAGTCGACGTGATCGGGCCGGATGGCCTTCTGCATGACGGTGGCGCTCTGCCCCCCGTGGCTGATGGGTGCCGGGGCCGGGACCGGCGCCGCATACCGTATCCGGCGAATCGGTGCCCGCGGCACCTCGGCCGGCACCTCGGCCGGGGCCGCAGTCGGCTCCACGGCCCGCAGGCGACGTTCCGCGTCCTCGACCGCGGTGCTGCGAGCGTCGAGGTCGGCCCGCATCGCGACGATCCACCGTGCGTCCGTGCCGTCGGACCCGGGCCGCCGGCCCGCCTGGTCCAGCCAGTCGCGTGCCGCGGCCGGCCGCAGGAAGTTCAGCGCGGTCAGCTGCTGCGCCTCGGCCAGCCCGGGCCGGCCCTGCCAGGGCCTGCCCCGCCGGGAGTACTCCCAGAGCAGCTGGGACACGTCCTGCAGGCGGACGGCCCCGGCCTCCGCGATCAGCCGCTCCAGCAGGAGGTCGCGCAGTTCGGGAGCGATCGCGTACAGCCCGTCGCCCATCTCGTCGCAGAGCGCCGACAGCAGCAACGTGGACTCGGCGTCGTACGCAAGCACGTTCGGCGGGTCGAGGAAGTAGTTCACCCGCAGCAGATGCAGGAAGTCCGGGTCGAGCACGACCGGGAGCGCCGCGTGGCAGGCGAGCAGGAGCATCGTCGACCCGTGCCGGCGGGCGAAGTCGTCCAGGCGCCCGGTCGACAGCGCGGAGGTCATTCCGTACCACCGCCGACCGGCCGTGGCACCCGCGCCGGGTGGCCACGCAGCAGGTTCACCGCCCGGTGCATGCCGGCGACGGTCATCGGGAACATCGGGACGTGCCGGGCGATCTGTGCCGCGGTGGAGCCGGTCCAGCGGTCGGGCGGCAACGGATTGAGCCAGACGATCCGCCGGGTCCAGGTGTGCAGGCCCTTGACGAAGGCGACGGTGTCGAACAGGCGCAGGAGGTCGTAGCGCCCGCGCGCGGCTCCCCCGTCGCTGATCACGGCGACCGCCGCGTTGCGCGCGTACCGCTCGAGGGTCTCGAACGCGGAGGCCGGAACGGTCAGCTGGTCGTCGGTCATCAGAATGCCGTCGGTCAGCGGCTGGATCTGGCCGAGCACCGGGTCCAGCGACGGGAATGGGCTTCCGCCGAGCGAGGTCAGCATCGCCGGGTCGTTGCCCTGCAACGGGATGTCGTGGAAGTAGCGGATCTCGACCTCGCGCAGCTGGCCGGTGCTGCGGATCGTGCGGCAGACCTCCTCGACGTAGGTGTGGAAGGGCGCCATCGAGCCCTGCCGGTCCACCAGCAGGAGCAGCTTCGCCCGGTTGCGCCGCCGCGGCCGCAGCGCCGGCGGCGTCACCACCCCGGCGTCGGACCGGCGGCGGACCGTGGCGTCGACGTCGAGTTCGGTGGCCGGTCCCTCTCGCACCGACCAGCGCAGCCGCCGCCAGGCCTGCGCCACCGTCCGCTGATCGACCGGGAACTGCGGCAGGAAGATGTGCTGTGCCGGGCCGGTCAGCGGCTCGGTCACCCGCAGGGCCGGCAGCCGGCCGGTGGCGGCGATGGTGAGTGCCGCCCGGCCCGGCGCCGGCTCGGCGCCCGGCTTCGCCGGGCCCGGCCGGTTCGCGTCTCGCGCGGTCGGCAGAAACCAGGCGCCGGCGGACGCGTGCTTCTCCGGCCGGACGTCGTCCGCCCGCCACTCGTCCGGGAAGTGCTGGTCGAAGAGCGCACCGACGACGGCCTGCTCGGCGCGGGACTTGGCCCAGACCGCCGTGCACACGGCGCGCAGCTCGGCGCGGCTGGACAGCCCGTGGCCGGAACGCAGGGCCTGACGGACGGCCTCGTACTCGGCGGGGCCGACGGCCAGACCCCGGCGCCGCAACTGCTGGAAGAGGTCCCAGAGCACCGTCATGACATGGGCGCCTGTTTCCTGGCGCGCTGCTGATCGCCGCGGTCCTTGAGGATCGCCTCCAGGTCGGGCAGCATGGCGAGCTCGCTGGGCGTGGTGCCGGCGTACTCCTCGTAGCGCACCCAGTCGAGCAGCTCGGACAGGCCGGGCTGCTTGGTGAGGTCCATCGCGCGGAGCTTGCCGATGATCTCGATGGCGCGGCCGGACAACGGGCTGTTCAGGTTGTGCAGCCGAAGGATGGCGTCCAGTTCCGACGGTGTCTGCGGGAACTCGACGTAGTAGTAGACACAGCGGCGCAGGAAGGCCGGCGGAAGCGGCTTCTCCTCGTTGTGGGTGATGATGACCAACGGGCGCAGCCCTCCGGCCTTGTACCCGATCTCCGGCGCCTCGGTCACCTCGAACTCCATCCGGTCGAGCTCCCACAGCAGGTCGTTGGGGAAGTCGAGATCCGCCTTGTCGATCTCGTCGATCAGCACCGTCGACGCTCGGCCGTACTGTGCGCGGGCGATGGCCCGGCCCAGCGGCCCGAGCCCCACGTAGTTCGCGGCGGACCGGGCGAGCGACTCACCGTGTCCCCCCGTCGGGCCGTACGGTCCCATCTGCGCGTCGTAGAGGCGGCGGACCGCGTCGTAGGTGTAGATCAGGTCCTGGGCGCGGCTGGTCGACTTGATGTACGCCGTCTCCAGCGGGGTGCCGAGCGCATAGGCGACCGAGTGTGCGAGCCGGGTCTTTCCGCACCCCGGCTCGCCCTGCAGCAGCAGCGGCCTGCCCAGCGTCAGCGCCAGATCGGTGACCCGGACCAGGTCCTCGCTCGGCAGGTAGGGCTCGGCGGCCAGCTCGACCGTCGGCCAGTCGGTCTGCCGCACCGGCCCCTGTTCGACCTTCTCGAGCAGCCTGGTCCGCGGCAGGCTCTTCAGCGCGTCGGCGTAGCTGATCCGGCCGTTCATCGGGCGCTCCAGTCCATGGCCTCGTGCATCTCCAAAGCGTTCAAGAGTTCCTCCGGCGTGCGGTTGAGCTGGACCAGGCCGCAGTGCGCGTCCAACCGGTCGTAGACCAGGTCGACCGGCAGGCGGTCATGATCGAAGGCGGCGAACTCACCGAGGACCACCTTTCTCCAGCGCTCGACGAGGTTCTGGTCCCACGGCATGCTGCTGCCGATGTCGTCGACCCACTTCCGGACGTCGGCGATCGCGAAGCGCGGCTCGGGCAGCGCGATCACGCCGTCCGGTACGGGGCTGCCCGCCGGCAGCCCGAACGCGATCACCAGGTGGTGCCGCCCGTCGGCGGCGAGGCCGCGGTCGATCCGCTTCCAGATCTCGGCGGCGGCCTCGGGCTCGGCGGTGTACGCCGGGACGATGACGTGCTGCCGGGCCAGCAGGGGGCCCAGCTTGGCCAGCTTCTCAAGCACCACGTCCACCGGGGTCGAGACCGGATCCACCACAAGGGGTACCCCCATGGTGGTCACCTGATCGCGGCTCCACCGCAGCAGGCTGCTGTGGTGTTTGAGGCTCTCGCAGAAGCACCTCAGCATCCGTGACGACGGCGTGAACAGGGCGAAACCACTGGTCGCCGGCGCGCCGGGCAGCAGCCCGACACCGGACAGCACCGGCCCCACCAGGTCGAGCAGGTGAATCTGGGCCACCTCGTACGGCTGCGGGCGTGCCGCGCGGAGCCCGTTGTCCAGCAGGACCAGCTGCGCCCGGATCTCGGTGAGCGCCCTGCCGAGCTCGGTGCCCTCCACGCCGGCGGCGGCGTTGTCCACGACCCCCAGCAGATGCCAGCCGCCGCCGCGGTCGTAGGTCTGCTCGAGCTGGCTGACGATCAGCAGCAGGTCGCCTCGCACGTTGTTGTGGTTCCGGTTCAGCGATCCGCTGTGCGGCACGCCGGCCAGCAGCGCCGTCCTGCTGCCCAGGTCGCCCTGCGACAGCATCGGCAGATCGGCGAGCTTCTCCACGAGCAGCAGGCGGAGATCATGAGGTATCACCGACCGGCCCGCCACCCAAGGTCCACCACCACCGTCACTCCGATCGACACGCGACTCCTCTGGGGTAGCCGAAGCGTATCCAAGATGGTGACCGTCGGCGACGTACGCTGCGGTGGCACGCCCCGGTCCCATGTCGGCGATCCGACACCGGATCCGGCGTTCGCCGCCCCTACGATCCACTTCGACTGAACGAGGTGGTGCCGTGCCCACAGCCGGACTCGGATCCAGGTTGCGTGACGAGTTGATCGACGCGCTGATGGAGGCGCCGGGGGCCGACAGCGCGGCCGGACGCACCGCCCTGCTGACGGGCATACCGGGCCCGGTCCGCGCGGCGCTCAACCGGGCCGACAACCAGTTCGTCGATCTCACCAACATCGTCGACCAGGTGGAGAAGCTGGGCCGCCTGGACAACGGTGAACGGCCCGCGGTGATCGTCGCCCACAACGCGTGGCGCCGATGCGCCGGTACGGAGCTGGGCCGCCGCCTCGCCGAGGTGGAGTCGGCTCTGGAGAATGCGTACGGAGGGGACGAGCCGTCGTTCGACCTGCCGGCCCAGCCGGAGGCGATCGTCTCGGGCGGCGACGGGGAGTGGGTCGACAGCGGGTTCTTCCCCCGGGCCCAGCGGGCCGGCGCGGGTGTGGCGCGGCTGCTCGTGCCCCGCTACGAGGAGGGCGGGCCGGCCTCGCCGGTCGGCGCGGTCGGCAGCGGCTGGCTGATCACGACGAGCCTGCTGCTCACCAACTGTCACGTGGTCGAGGCCCGCGCCGGCACTGAGCGCCCCGCCACCACAGCGGAGATCCGCGCACAGACGGCCGGCGCGGAGGCCTGGTTCGACTACCACACCGAAGGCGCCCGGCCGACGGTGGTGCGGGCGGGCGAGCTGGCCGCCGTCAACCGCGAGATGGACTACGCGGTCATCCGCCTGACCCCCGACGACGCCCTGGCGGGACGGCCGGTGCCGGTGGCCCGCCATCGACCGGAGCTGACCACCGGCTCCCGGCTGAACATCGTTCAGTGTCCCGGCGGCGGGCCGTTGCGGTACGCGATCCGGAACAACTTCTTCGTCGGGGCCGGGCGGTCGAAGGAGCAGATCCGCTACCTGACCGACACCGTACGCGGCTCGTCCGGCGCGCCGGTGTTCGACGACGCCTGGCAGGTGGTCGCGATGCACCGCCGCTTCCGGCCGGTCGATCCGGCGCCGTACGCGCACGAGGACGGCGGGCGCCGCCTGGTCAAGTTCCACAACGAGGGCATCCTGGTGGCGGACATCCTCACCGACCTGCCCGGCGAGCTGCGCTCCGAGATCGAGGACGGGCAGGGCTGGCGGTGAGATTGCCCGGGTTCGTCAGGTAACGTCCGGGGCGGCGCGCCGCGCGGGCCGGGCGCCGGTGACGCTGGACAATGGCCGGAGTCGCGGCGGCGCGACATCGATGACCGGAGCGGTGATGCTCGAGGGTGTGCGGCTGGTGGACCACCACTGCCACGGCGCCGTGCGCGGACCGCTGGACCGGGCCGGCTTCGAGCTGCTGGCCACCGAGGCCGGTCAGGCCGCACCGCCCGGCTGCACGTCGCTCGACTCCCAGCTCGGCTTCGCGATCCGGCGCTGGTGCGCGCCGCTGCTGGGGCTGGCGCCGCACGCGGCCGCCGACGACTATCTGCGCGAACGTGCCCGGCTCGGACCCGCGGAGGTCAACCGCCGGCTGCTGAGCGCCGCGAACGTCGCCACGTTCCTGGTCGACACCGGATTCCGGGCCGGGGACCTGCTCACCCCCGCCGAGCTCGCCGCGCTGGCCGGGTCCGCCGCGGCCGAGGTGGTCCGACTGGAGGCCGTGGCCGAGCAGGTCGCCGGGGACGGGGTGAGCGCCGGGGGCTTCGCCGCCGCGTACGCGGACGCCCTGGCCGCCGCCACCGAGCACGCGCACGCGGTCAAGTCCGTCCTGGCCTACCGGCACGGCCTGGCCATCGCGCCCGGGCCGCCGTCGGAGGCCGAGGTCCGGGCCGCCGCGGGGCGCTGGCTGCGCCGCGCCGAGGGTGCCGCGCAGGCCCGCCTCGACGACCCGGTGCTGCTGCGGCACGTGCTCTGGGCCGGCGTCGAACGCGGGCTGCCGGTGCAGATCCACACCGGATTCGGCGATCCCGACCTCGACCTGGCCGGCAGCGATCCGGCGCTGCTGACCGGGTTCCTGCGCGCGGTGCAGGGCCGCGACGTCGCCATCATGCTGCTGCACTGCTACCCGTACCACCGGCAGGCCGGCTACCTCGCCCAGGTCTTCCCGCACGTCTACCTCGACGTGGGGCTGGCGGTCAACCACGTCGGCGCGCGGGCGGCCGCGGTGATCGCGGAGTCGCTGGAGCTGGCCCCGTTCCACAAGGTTCTCTACTCCTCCGACGCCTTCGGGCTGCCGGAGCTGCACCTGCTGGGCGCGGAGCTGTTCCGGCGGGGGCTCACCGAGGTGCTGGGCGGATGGGTTGCCGCGGGTTCGTGGTCGGCGCCCGACGCCGAGCGGGTGGCATGGATGATCGGCGCGGGAAACGCCGAACGGGTGTACGCGCTGCGACGCTGACAGGAGCGGATCATGTTCGGGGACCGGATGCGAAGCGACGCCGACGAGCTGGCGGCGCGGGCCGAGGACGCGGCCGGCAGACTGCGCGATGCCGGGGTGCACGGCATCGTGCTGCCGTACGTCGACACCGCCGGCGTCACGCGGATCAAGACCGTGCCCACCGCCCGGCTGGCGCGGGCCGCGCGCTGGGGCGTCGGGATGTCGCCGGTCTTCGACGTCTTCCTCACCGACGACTCGATCACCGCCAGCGAGCACGTCGGCGGCCCCGACGGCGACCTGCGCCTGGTGCCCGACCTGGACCGGCTGACCACCCTGGCGGCCCAGCCCGGCTGGGCGTGGGCCCCGGTCGACCGGTACTCGCAGGCCGGCGACCCGTGGCCAACCTGCCAGCGCGGCTTCGCCCGGGCCATGGTGGAACGCGCCGCCGCGGCCGGCCTCACCTTCAAGACGGCGATCGAGGTGGAGTGGGCGCTCGGCCGGGCCGGCACCGACGAGTTCGTCCCGGCCTGCACCGGCCCCGCGTACGGTGCGACCCGGCTGATCGAGCTGAGCGACTACGCCCGGGACCTGCTGGCGGCCCTGGACGCGCAGGGTGTCGAGGTCGAGCAGCTGCACCCCGAGTACGCCGACGCCCAGTTCGAGCTGTCCGTCGCCGCCCGCGACCCGGTCGGCGCCGCCGACGACAGCCTGCTGGTGCGCCAGACCATCCGGGCGGTGGCGCACCGGCACGGCCTGCGGCCGTCGTTCGCCCCCTCGGTGCTGGCCGGCCGGGTCGGCAACGGCGGGCACGTGCACCTGTCCGTGGCGCGCGAGCGCCGCAACCTGTTCAGCGGCGGCCCCGGACCGTACGGGCTGACCGACGAGGCGCAGGCCGCCACGGCCGGCATTCTGGAGCTGCTGCCGGCCCTGCTGGCGATCGGCGCGCCGTCGGTCGCGAGCTACCTGCGGCTGGTGCCCTCGCACTGGGCCGGCGCGTACGCGTGCTGGGGTCACGAGACCCGGGAGGCCGCGCTGCGGCTCGTCACCGGCGACGCGGGCGAACAGGAGTCGGCGGCCAACCTCGAGGTGAAGTGCTTCGACCTGGCGGCGAACCCCTACCTGCTGTTCGGCGCGCTGATCGCCGCGGTGCTCGACGGCATGCGGCAGGGTTTGCGGCTGCCGCCGCCGGTGACCGGCGACCCGGCCGCCCTCTCCCCCGGCGAGCTCGCCGAGCGCGGCATCCGGCGGCTGCCGACCACGCTGGACGACGCCGCGCAGGCGCTGTCCGGGTGCCCGCCGCTGCGGGACGCGATGGGCGACGTGCTGACCGGCGCGGTGCTGGCCGTGCGCCGGGCCGAGGCGCAGCGGTTCCGGGAGGTGCCGGACGAGGACGTGGCGGCCGCACTGCGCTGGGTCTACTGATCCTGCCTCCGGATGACGCCGGCCGCCATTGATCGTCGGCTGACAGTATGGTGTCGGTGACCGAAGCGGGGTGCCGGACTCGGTGGTGGGAGGCGGATGTCCACCGACAGCTTGACGGCCGCGGACCGGATGCGGCTCCTCGATGAGCTGATCATGGTGTTCGACACCTGGGGCCGCATACGGCATCTCCGCGAGTACACCGCCGCCGAGACCCTGGGGCTTCACGACCGGCGCGAGACCGTCGAGGAGCTCTGGCGCTCGGTCGCGCACCACTGCGACGTGGCCGCGGCGTCGCGGGGGTACCGGGAGCTCCTGGCCCTCGCTCTCGAGGTGCATCCGCACAATCGGGTCTTCAACGAGATCGCCCGGATGCTGACGCCCGGCGCGGACCACCCGGCGGCGCCGGTCGTCGCACCCCGGTCTCGCCCGCCGCTGCGGATACTCGTGGTGGCGACGGAGTGGTCCTCGCACGCCGGCGGTCTCAGTACCTACAACCGCAGGCTCTGCGTGGCCCTGGCCCAGGCCGGTGCGGAGGTGACCTGCCTGGCCGCCAGCGCGACCAGCGTGGAGGTAGACGCGGCGGCCGCCGAGCGGGTACGTCTCGTGCAGGCGATCGCGTCGCCGGGGTCCTCGCCGCAGGAGGCGCTGTACCGCCCGCCGACGCTGATCGGCGGTCCGCCCGATGTCGTCATCGGCCATGGGCGCATCACCGGACCGGCCGCCCAGGCGCACTGCCGCGACCACTACCCCGCGGCGCTGGGTGTCCACCTGGTCCACATGGCCCCGGACGAGATCGAATGGCACAAGCCACACGGAGGGATTGACCGGTCGCTCTCCGCCGAGGAGCGGACCAACATCGAGGTCGACCTCGCCGAGTCGGCGGGCCTGGTGGCGGCGGTGGGACCGGGCGTGTTCGGCCTGTTCCAGTTGGAGCTGTGGGGCTTCCCGAATCCTTCCGACATCATTCGACTCGACCCCGGCTTCATGCCACCCCCGATCGTCCGCCCGGTGCCGCCGAGTTCACCCGTCCGGGTGTTGCTGTTCGGCCGTCTCGAAGACGCGGAGCTGAAGGGCGTCGACATCGCGGCACGCGCCGTCGCCTACGCCGCCCAGCACCTGCGACACGGACCGGAACTCCAGTTGCTTGTTCGCGGCGTGCCACCCGGTGAGGGCGACCGGCTGCGCGAGCAGATGATCTCGTGGGCAGGACCGTCCTCACTCGAGGTGTTGCCGCGCGTGTACACCGTCGACAAGAGGCGCGTCGAGGCCAACCTGCGAAGCTCCTCGCTGGTTCTCATGCCCTCGCGGGCGGACGGCTTCGGCCTGGCCGGGGTGGAGGCCATCGAGCAGGGCACGCCGTTGCTGGCCAGCGCCAAGTCGGGGCTGGGCAGGTACCTCCGGGAGTTCCTGCCTCCCGAACAGTCCCGGAGGATGATCGTCGACGATCATCCCGATCCAGAGGTGGCGTGGGGGCAGGAGATCCTGGGGGTCGTCAAGCGCCGCGAGGCGGCCTTCGCCGACGCGGCCGCGGTGGCGGCCTTCCTGGGTGAACTCCGTCCGTGGTCCACCGTCGCGGCGGATCTGCTCTCCGCGGTGCGCGCCCGCCTTTGATCGGTTCCTATCGGCGCGACGATGCCGGCCGGTTGCACTCCCGGCGTAGCCGCTGCAACCGCGCGTTGTCCGGGTAGCGGTGCCGGGCCCGCTCGATCAGCCGGTCGACGCCGTTGAGCAGGGTTCCGCTGACGAGCTCGTGCATGACCTCGGCCCACCGCTCGTCGGCGCCGACGAAGGAGGAGAGCCGGGCGATGGGAAAGCCGATGTCCTGGAGCAGGCCGTTGATGGCCCGCTCGTCCGCACACACCTCGCAGAGGACCGCCCGCAGCTCCGCCG
Source organism: Actinoplanes sp. NPDC049118 (assembly GCF_040648555.1). NCBI lineage: Bacteria > Bacillati > Actinomycetota > Actinomycetes > Micromonosporales > Micromonosporaceae > Actinoplanes > Actinoplanes sp. NPDC049118. Next base: position 65,695 of record NZ_JBEZDY010000035.1, on the reverse strand, counting down.
GGAGGGAACGGTCGACCCGGCGGCGCCCGAAGAAGTCCTCGAGCAGGATGCCGAGCGTCGGGCAGGAGAGGTATTCCCGCTCGCCGGCGGAGTCGGCGCCGAGGCTGACCGGCCGATCGGCGACCGGGCCGTCGAAGTGGTCGATCAAGGGCCGGCGGGCGGCCACCGGGTCACGCCTGTCGTAGAGGTCTATCCAGTGCTCGGCCGCGGCCGGCCAGGCGCCGAGCGCGTGCGTCGGCGCGGGCGTGAGCGAGGCGAAGACGCGCGGGACGGCGAGCGGGCAACGGATCGACACGAACAGCGGGACCCGGCAGTGCGACGCCGCCAGCGCCTCGTACGCGACGACGCTGCCGGTGCCGAGCGCCAGAACGAGGTCCGGGCCGAACTCCTCCACCTTGGCGGCGACCACGTCGCGCGCGGAGTCGCGCAGCGCCGGTCCCGCGCCGGCGACGTCGGCGGGGTACCGGCCGTTGTCTTGATCCGGTGCGAGGGTCGCCGCGTGCGCCGGGCCGGGTCCTCGATCGGTGAGCGCAACGACCAGGCGGTCGGCCGCCGCCGGATCGGCCTGGGCCGGGACCGGTGGGGTCAGCAGGACGCCGGGCACGCCGAGCCGCGCCGTGGCCGCCAGGGCCTCGCCCTCGGCCGGGCGCGGGTGGGCCATCTCGACGTCCAGGTCGATCCGCCCGCGCGCGCTGGCGGGCAGGCCGCGGAGCAGGTGGTCCTTCCACTCCAGGGCCCATTCGGCGCACACGCACCGGGGCCCGGCGTGGCCGCGGTCGTCATCGAGGTCGGGTACGGCGAGGACACGCACCCGGACGAGATCAGTGACCATGATGGACGACGTCCGGGGTCGTGTCCTCGCCCGGCGTGCCGAGCCGTACGGCAGCCGACTTGTCCATCACGGCGAGGTCATCCAGCTGATAGCGACCCGTCTTGGTCTTGACCATGCCGATGCCGGGCGACTGTGGATCGACCGGCGGAACGAGCCGCGCGGAGGCGCGCCGTCTCGCCCTGTGCATCGTCCCGATGTATTCGCCGAACCGGCGCGCCGCGCTCGGCGCGGAATCGTCCGGATCGCCGGTCGCCACGGCATGGCACATGGCGCTGATGTCGTCACAGCTGAATCCGTCGGTCGCCCGGGCCACGGCGTCGAGCAGCGCCCCGTCGACCGGCGCTGCGACCCGGCGGGCGTAGTGCGCGGCGAGAGAGCGGCGCGCGTCGAGGTCGGGCAGGCCCACGCCGACCGGCCTGAGACGCCCGGACCGCAGGAGGGCCGCATCGATCGTCTCCGGCCGGCGGGTGGTCGCGATGAGGGGCACCTGCTGCGCACCCGCCGTTCGCTGGATCCGTTCGATCAGGTGGGCGAGGAGGGTGTTCCCGAGCGACCAGCCGCCGGCGGTGTGGCCGGCGTCGTCGAGGGCGTCCAGGTCGTCGATCAGCAGCACGCCGGGTGCGGTGCGGCGGGCCAGTTCGAGCAGGGCGCCGGCGTGCTCGAGCAGCTGCTGATCGCGGTGCGGGGTGGCACGGCAGGACAGCACGACGAGATTCGCGTCGAGCTCCCCGGCGGCGGCCCGGGCGATGAGGGTCTTGCCGTTGCCGGCGGGTCCGTGCAGAAGCACGCCGGCCGACGTGCGCGGCGACCGGGTGAGCTGGTCGCGCATCTCGTACTTGACAACGGCGTAGCCCGCCACGTCGGCGTACCGCACTGCGGGCGCCTGGAGAAGTTCCCACCTGGCCACCGTTCGCCGCCGGAATCGGACCGCCTCCGAGCCCAGCCGGGCCAGCGGCAGGCGTTCCTCCCGTGCCCCGGCCGCATGGACGAGCGAGCGCAGGAGCCGCCGGATGCCGACGACGTTCAGGCTCACCAGGCAGGAGTAGACCGTCGCCTCGTCGAAGTCGGCGAAGATCGCGGCCTCCGCCCGGGTGAACAGGGCACGCCCGATCGGCACCGTCCCGGAGCGCAGGTGCAGCAGCGGCGGCAGCGGATCGACCAGGACCTCGACGCCGAACCGCTCGCCGAGCGCGCGCGGTACGTCGCTCATGGGATCGACGAAGCCGAGCACGACGCGGTCGGGCTCCCGGTTGAGGGCATCGACGAGCTGCCGCGGGCCCGATGACGGCGTGCCGTGGTGGCTCGCCACCGCCGCGTCGAGATGGGCGAGCGCGAGCGCCTGTCCGGCCGGCGCGCCGCTCACCTCCTCGGCGATCGTGTTTGCGGTGTTCGCGTCGACCGGCCGCAGGTCGGTGCGACGGGTGAGCACCGCCGCGCAGAGATGCGGCACCAGGTCACCCTCGCTCCTGACCAGCACGGACAGCCCGGCCGCGAGGTACCCGGCGATGCTGTCGATCTCTCGCCAGTGCACCAGCCGGACGGCCTCGCCGTCACTGATCTCCTCCGGGTGTTCCACCCTCGGGCGGTCGGCGGTGGGCGCCCCGGTCATGCGACCACCGCGCCCGCCCGGCGGACGCCGGTGAACGGGATGTCGTGGAAGCGCCCGCCGGCCAGGCGGAACATGCGCAGGCCCCGGCAGGACGGTTCGAGGTTGACCAGGACGGCGATCTGCCACGGGCGCCGGAAGACGGTGCGGTGCAGCTCGACGTCCATGTCCGACATGCCATGTCCTGGGTACACGGCCACGGGGTGGGTGTGGTACCAGCCCAGGAGTTCGATGTCGGTGCTGTTCGCGACGAGCCGGCCGACGCGCAGGAAGCTCTCGGCCGGGAACGTGAACGTGCAGCGCGATCCGGTTCCGCGGGCGGCCCTGGCCTCGGTCACCTCCAGCACGGTCCGCTGCGGTGCGTCCGCGTCCCGGAACCGTCGGCCGAGCAGGAAGCCGCCCTGCTCCGAGTCGGCGGGGAAGCTGTCCGGCCGCAACGCGCGGCCCGCGGCAGGGCGCATCAGCACGACCGGGCAGCCGTCCGGTGTGGCCGGTCGCACGCCGGCCACACCGATGAGGTCGGCGAGGCGCACCGGCTTCGGCGGCGGCTCCTCCACCCTCTCGATACGCAACAGGCCGGTCCGGGCCGGCCGGCCCGGTGCCTCCCGCACGGTGGTGTCCGACGTCATGCCGGGAACGCCTCTATGCCGGGCCGGAATCCGCCGGGCCGGGGTTCGGTGACGGCGGGGCGCAGCGGGCGCCCGCCGATCGCCACGATGCGGTCCTGATTGCCACCGGCCCAGGCGGCGGCCGACCGGTCGAAGAAGTTGTTGAACGTGTCACCGGCCTCGGTGTCGAACAGGCTGTAGTTCCGGTACCCGGCCAGGTCGCGCAGGCTCTGGCAGAGCCGGCCGAAGTCCAGCGCCGGCCCGTACGCCTCCGCGAGCTCGCCGAGGCAGACCAGCCCGCGCAGGGACGGCTGTGCCGCGGACTCGGCGCAGTCGTAGTTCGGGAATACGTTCGGGTGGAAGACCTCGGTGACCCAGAACACGACCGGAGCGGTGACCGGGAAGTCGGCGCCGAGCCGGATCTGCACCACGTGACGGTCGATGGGTACCGGCTCGGTTCCGCCGGCGGGCGGCGGGCCGAAACCGGGCGCGTCGAACTCGACCTCGTAGCAGGTTGCCATGCGGGGAAGATCCGCGGTGACCACGACCTCGGGATGATCCAGCGCGAATGCCGTCATCTGGTGCTGTGCCCGGACCAGAGCCTGATCGCGCCATCCCGGGTTGACCGCTCCGGCCCTCGCCTCGAAGCCTATTTGAACCGATGCGCCGTCGAGGATGCCCGCCTCGTCGAGGGTGGCCTCCGGATCCAGACGCTCCGACCGGCCGTCGTCGAGCAGACGGTCGACCACCGTGGGTCGATGATGCTCGTCGGAAGCGTCGAGGTAGTGCCCGACGACCTGCTGGGCGACCGATCCGACGGTCTGCTGGGCGGGTACGTCGGAGAGTCGGAACCGCTGACCGTCGGGGCCCTGCACGATGAGCTCGCCCACCAGATAGGTGGGGGCGCCCGGCGGAATCGCGTTCCACTTCAGGTCGGTACCGCCGAGAAGCCCCTCCACCGCCGCGATGTCGTCGGTGTTCAGGCGGTACAGGGCCGCCGTCTCGGAGTTCCACAGCTGGTGCGCGGTGACTCCGCCGGCGGAAAGGGCCTGCTCCAGCAGGCCCTCGGCATGCTCCTCCGTCTTCAGGAGCAGATGGCAGGTCGGGTCGGCGGGCGGCGACTCGGGCGCGTACCTGGTGGCCAGCCGCTGGAAGGTCGGGTTGGCCGGGTAGTACTGGATCAAGGCGCGCAGCAGGGAACGGTAGCCGTCCGGCAGCAGGCCCGCATCCAGCTCCTGCAGAACGGTGCGCCACCCGTTCTCGACGCTGAGGCCCGCACCCGGGATCCGGCTCGACGGGTACCCGATGTCGGTCAGGATGCCGCGCAGCCGCTCCGGCGTGGGGAACGCCTTCGTCAGCGCACCGAGCAGCTGCACCCGGTCCCGCTCGCTGAGCGCGTTGTCCACCGTCTAGACCGCCAATCGAAGTAGACGCGTGACGCCGTCGGGGTCCCGAACCGGCAGGATCTCCTGCGGCGCCACGCCCAGGTCGCTCAGCCTCCGGGTCTCGTCGGCCTCCGCCAACCGGATACCGGTTCGGCGTACCACCGTGTTAGCACATCCGGGGCAAGGGGTCACGCCGGGTCTCGCCGCGTCCGCGGGCGGCAGCCGGAGCCCGCAGCGCCGGCAGACGTCCGTGACCGGGAACTCCGACCAGGCGAGCGGGTCGCTGCCGGCCGGCAGCGCGGAGATCAGATCACGGACCCGGTCACGATGCGTGACCGGCAGGACGCGGTCCACCGCCGACATCGGATCGTGGTACGGGCAGGCCGGGTCCCGGGTGAAGTCGACCCGGCGGGTCGTACCTCCCAGCGCGTCGATCCGCAGCGCGTGGTAGCCGAGCGGCAGCCCGAGAAGCAGCCGCAGCGCGGCGATGGTCAGCCAGCCCGCCACCACCGACGTCGTCGCGATCGAGGCCGGCTCGTGTCCCTCCGGCTGCGCCTCGGCGCAGCTGCGGGGAAGGTCGGCGACGCCCCGCTGTACGACCGTGAGCGAGCAGGCGTAGCAGGGTTGGGCCGGGTCGCTGCGCACCCGGATCTCGCCGCTCCACGGGCCGGTGCCGCCGTCGAGGAGGTTCGTGCCGACCAGCGCGCTGCGGCCGAGGAGCTGCATCCGGGCCCGGATCGAGTCCAGGCACCCGATCACGAGGTCGGCGTCGGCCAGCTCGCCCAGCCCGACGCCCGAGGTGAGGTCGCTGTGCCGGGGCACGACCGACGCGCCCGTGGCCAGCGGTGCGAGGCGGGCCGCGGCCGCCTCGGCCTTCGGCCGGCCGACGTCGGCGGGGGTGAACAGGACGGTTCGGCTGAGGTTCGTCAGTTCGACGGTGTCGGGATCGCAGATGATCAGGCGCCCGACGCCGGCCAGCGCCAGGCTCTGCAGGACCGCGGTGCCGAGCGCGCCGACACCGGCGAGCACGACCGTGGCCTCGGCGAGCCGGTCCTGGTCCCAGCCGTCGATGCTCCGCTGACGTGCGAAGCGGTCCTCCGGAATGCTCAACCGTCAGTCCGCCGGACGGCTGAAGGTGACCGGGCACCGGTCGATCCGGCCGGTCGGCTGCCAGTGGTCCCAGCAGACGAGGCCGGCCGCCGGGTCACGGTGGACGGCCAGGCCGCAGATCGGTGCCCGGCCGGGCGTCTGTACGGCGCACGGACAGACGATGACGGATTCACCGGCGCGGAAGGTGTGCCCGCACACCGGGCACGCGGCTCTGCGCCCGCCCGGTGACCGGCGGACCCGCCAGTCGTTCGCCGGCAACACGATCACGTCGGCGCCGCCGACCGGCCGCCAGGTGGTGAGCGCCCCGGCGCTGAACGCGACGGCCGATTCGCTGTCGCCGGGATCTTCGCCGCCGGTGGCCGCGCAGGAAAGCTCGGCCGCCAGGTGTTCCACCCGACCGTCCGGCCCGACCCGCACGTGATCGCCGGTGCGGAACGAGTGACCACAGGTCCGGCACCGATCGGCGAACCACGGCGAGTCCGTTGTCGTCATCGCCTCACCGGGTTCACCGGTGGGGTGGCCGCGCCTGGCGAGTCCGCGTTCGAAGGCACGGACGGTGTCCGACTCCGCCGCAGCTGTGTTGTCGACCCTCACGGCCTCGTCCTCCTGCCGCACCCGTGTGACCCGTTCATGGTACGACCGCGGTGGGGCCGAAAGTTTTTTGAAATATCTTGGACGGGCCTGTCGATCGGGGCCGGGCCGGTTCGTAGCCCTGGTGAGACACCGGCACCGAGCCGGTGCCCGAACCTACCGGAGGCCACGATGACCACCACCGCGAACCCGACCCGCGCCGCCGCACCGGGCATCGGCGCGCTGACGATCACCGGCGTCGCCGCGGCCGCCGTCGCGAGCGCCGCCACCATGGCCGTCGCCGCCGCCGGCCGCGCGGCGGGCATCAGCCTCGACGTGAGCGGCGCCCCGATCCCGGTCACCGGGTTCGGCGTGCTGACGGCCGTGTTCTCGCTGGTCGGCCTGGTCCTTGCCGTGGCGCTGTCGCGCTGGGCGCGGCACCCGCGGCGCACGTTCGTCCGCACGACGGTGGTGCTGACCGTCCTCTCGCTGGTGCCGGACGTGATCGCGGACGCCGCGCCGGCCACCAAGGCACTGCTGATGATCACCCACCTGGTCGCCGCCGCGATCGTGATCCCCGCCGTCGCGCGTCGCCTGGCGGGCTGACCCGCCCGCGGCCTTACCGTCAACCATTCCCCATACCTGGCAGACCGGAGGACATCATGAAGCAGTACATGCTTGCCGTGCACAGCGTCGAGGGCGCGCCGACCAGATCGGACGAGGACACGCAGATCGCGTACGGCCGGGTCGACAAGATCAACGAGGAACTGCAGGCCGCCGGCGCCTGGGTCTTCGGCGGAGGTCTCCTGTCGCCGGAGAGCGCCACCGTCGTCCGGGTCGAGAACGGCAGGACGTCCATGACCGACGGGCCGTTCGCCGAGACGAAGGAGCAGCTCGGCGGGTTCTGGGTGATCCAGTGCGCGGACCTGGACCAGGCGCTGTCCTGGGCGGAGAAGTGCGCGGAGGCCTGCATGGAGCCGGTCGAGGTGCGGCCCTTCCAAGGGGAGCCCGAGAACTGAGCCGGTCATCCGACATGGATCTGGGACTCGTCTACCGCCAGGAATACGGCCGTTGCGTCGCCACGCTGGTCCGCCTCCTCGGCGACATCAACCTCGCCGAGGAGGCGGTGCAGGACGCGTTCGCGGTGGCCCTGGAGAAGTGGGAGACGCTGCCGCCCAACCCGGGCGCCTGGATCGTCACCACCGCCCGTAACCGGGCCATCGACCGGCTTCGCCGCGAGTCCACGCGCGAGGCCCGGCACGCACAGGCCCTGCTGCTGTACCAGCAGGATCAGCCCCAGGAGGTGGGACCGGTGAAGGACGACCAGCTCCGGCTCATCTTCACCTGCTGCCACCCGGCGCTCGCCCCCGACGCGCGGACCGCCCTCACGCTGCGCCTGCTCGCCGGGCTCGACGTGCCGGAGATCGCCCGGGCCTATCTCGTGCCGGAGCCGACCATCGCACAGCGGATCGTGCGGGCCAAGAAGAAGATCCGCGACACCCACATCCCCTACCGCGTGCCCGGCGCCGCGGAGCTGCCGGACCGGCTGCCGCCCGTGCTGACCGTGCTCTACCTGATGTTCAACGAGGGGTACGCGGCGACGACGGGACCCCTGATCCGCACCGATCTGTGCACCGAGGCGATCCGGCTCGCCCGGGAACTCGCCGCGTTGATGCCCGACGAGTACGAGGCCCTCGGCCTGCTCGCCCTGCTGCTGCTCACCGAGGCGCGCCGGCCGGCCCGGCTCGGCCCGTCCGGCGAGTTGGTCCTGCTCGCGGACCAGGATCGATCGCTGTGGAACCGGGCACTCATCGCCGAGGGACACGACCTGGTACGTCGCTGCCTGCGGCGGAACCGGCCCGGGCCGTACCAGATCCAGGCGGCGATCAACGCCGTGCACACCGACGGAGCCGCCACCGACTGGTCGCAGGTCCTGGCGCTCTACGACCAGCTCTGGTCCCTGATGCCGACGCCGATCGTCGCGCTCAACCGGGCCGTCGCGGTCGCCGAGGTGCACGGGCCGGCGGTGGCGCTCGCCGCGCTGCGGGACGTGGAGCTGCCGGACTACCACCTGCTTCCCGCCACCCGGGCCGACCTGCTGGTCCGGCTCGGACGCGAGGCGGAGGCCGCGGTCGCCTACGACCGGGCGATCGCGCTGGCCGGCAACGAGACCGAGCGCGCCTTCCTGCGGGCTCGCCTGGCCCGGCTCGACTGACGCCGCGCGACGGCGTGTGGCTTCGTCGCGGCGTTCTCCAAGGGGTCAGACCGTCGAGGTCAGGTCGGCGACCAGGGCCGTCCGGGTGGCACGCTCGGCGTCGTCCACGGCCGGGCGCCACGGGCAGGCGATGTCCACGGCGACCACCCGGCCGGTCGCCAGCAACCGGCGGCAGGCGGCCACCACCGCGCCCGCCGACGGCCCGCCGGGCGCGGGGAAGAGCAGCCCGGACAGCACGGTCGGCACGCCACCCGCCGCCACCACCGGCGCGACCGCGTCGGCGGTCGCCGCGCACAACGCGGTCAGCCGTTGCCAGAGGCCGGCAGCAGGGAAGTTCGGGCGCACCGTGACGTCCGCCCGCACCGGTATGCCGTCGTCCGGCAGCGGCTCGTCATGGTGATACGGCACCAGGATCGTCGTCATGCACCGACCCTAGGCCGAACAATCAGCGAATTCGATCAAGAAGTTTGCGCTTTTGCGTGGATAACTCCCGGAAAGGGGTACGTGAGACGCGGAAGGAGGGGCTTCGATGGACGAGCAGCGCACGGTACGGGGTTCCGGTGGCGAGACGCACCAGGTGGCCGGCGACGGGCGGCCGGGTCTGACCACGCAGCAGGGTGTGGTGGTCGGCGACGACCAGAACACGCTACGCGTCGGCGAGCGTGGGCCGGCCGCGCTGGAGGACTTCCACCTCCGGGAGAAGATCTTCCATTTCGATCACGAGCGCATCCCGGAGCGGGTGGTACACGCCCGCGGATACGGCGCGCACGGCTATTTCGAGACGTACGAGTCGCTGAGCGACCTCACCCGGGCCGACCTGTTCCAGCGTGCGGGGGAACGCACCGAGGCGTTCGTCCGGTTCTCCACCGTCGCCGGCAACAAGGGCTCCGCCGACCTCGCCCGCGACGTGCGCGGCTTCGCCGTGAAGCTGTACACCCGGGAGGGGAACTGGGATCTGGTCGGCAACAACATCCCGGTCTTCTTCATCCAGGACGCGATCAAGTTCCCGGACCTCATCCACGCCGCCAAGCAGGAGCCCGACCGCGGCTTCCCGCAGGCGCAGACCGCTCACGACAACTTCTGGGACTTCGTCTCACTCATGCCCGAGTCGGCACACATGCTGATGTGGATCATGTCGGACCGGGCCCTCCCCCGCTCGTTCCGGTTCATGGAGGGGTTCGGCGTGCACAGCTTCCGCCTGGTCGACGCCGGCGGGCGCAGCACCTACGTGAAGTTCCACTGGAAGCCGAAGCTCGGCATGCAGTCGGTGCTGTGGAACGAGGCCGTGAAGATCAACGGCGCGGACCCGGACTTCCATCGCCGCGACCTCTGGGACGCCATCGGCCACGGCGACCTCCCCGAGTGGGAACTCGGCCTGCAGCTGTTCGACGACGACTTCGCCGACCGCTTCGCCTTCGACGTCCTGGACCCGACGAAGATCATCCCGGAGGAGGAGGTCCCGGTCCGCCGGGTCGGCCGGCTGGTCCTCGACCGGGTGGTCGACAACTTCTTCGCCGAGACCGAACAGGTGGCCTTCTGCACGCAGAACATCGTGCCCGGCATCGACTTCACCGACGACCCGCTGCTGCAGGGCCGCAACTTCTCCTACCTCGACACCCAGCTCAAGCGCCTCGGCGGCCCGAACTTCACCAGCCTGCCGGTCAACGCGCCCCGGTGCCCGGTCGCGCACTTCCAGCAGGACGGGCACATGGCCCTGGCCAACCCGGCGGGCCGCGCCAACTACGAACCCAACTCCTGGCCCGCGGAGACCGGCGGGCCCCGGGAGGACCCCGAGCGCGGCTTCGCCTCCTACCCTGGAACGCCGGGCGGCGCCAAGCGGCGGCTGCGCCCGGAGAGCTTCGCCGACCACTACAGCCAGGCACGCCAGTTCTACCTCAGCCAGACCCCGACCGAGCGCGGGCACATCGCCGACGCGTTCGTCTTCGAGCTGAGCAAGGTCGAACGCGCGGACATCCGCGGCCGGATGGTCGCCGGGCTGCGCAACGTCGACGAGGACCTCGCCGCCGAGATCACCCGCGGGCTGGGCCTTCCCGGCCTGCCGGACCGTCTGGAGCCCGCCCGCGAACCGGTCCGCGACCTGGCGCCGTCGCCCGCGCTGTCCATTCTCGCCAACGGCCCGCACAGCTTCGCCGGACGCAAGCTCGGTGTCCTGATCACCGACGGCACGGACGCCGCTCTGCTCGCCGAGGTGCGCGCGGCGGCCGAGGCCGCCGGAGCCACCGTGGAGATCATCGCGCCGGTGGTCGGCGGCGTCGACGTCAGCGACGGCGGCCACGTCGTCGCCGACCAGAAGCTCGAGGGTGCGCCGTCGGTGCTCTACGACGCCGTAGCGATCCTGACCACCAAGGACGCCGCCGCCCGGCTGGCGCGCCAACCCGTGGCCCGGGACTTCGTCAGCGACGCACACGCGCACGCCAAGTTCGTCGCCTACGTCGACGACGCCGCGCCGCTGTTCACCGCCGCCGGCCTCACCGACTCCCTCGACGACGGCTTCCTGCGGATCGGCCCCGGCGGGCACCCCGCCGCCGACTTCCTCGACCGGTGCGGGCGACTGCGCTACTGGGACCGGCTCGACACCTCACGATGAGGAGTGTCACAGCTCGAAACTGTGTGGTCCTGGATGGCCGGCCGGTAACAGGCAGTCATCCTGAACGTCCTCATCCAGGGTCGTGCGATCGCAGAGCTCCAAGCGAACGAGCTCGCGCCGCTGCCCGCCCCAACGCAGCCACCACCAGTGATCGCCCTGCTGAGCGGCGACGACGAACGCGACATGTCTTCCCTTGTGCCCGGTGGCCAGCTCACAGGCGGCGAGATGGACCACGCGGCACAGTCGATCCCGCAGCTCACGCAGGGTCGCGTACTCGGCGGTGGAGATCGCGGTCTGCCGACCGCAGTGCGACCACGCTCGAGCGCCGTCGGCGTCCCGGAAGCACTGGACCATGGGCGAGGGAATACCCCGGCGAGCGCGGTTGACAACATCCGTTTCCCGCACGCCGTCCGCCTGAGGCGGATCACCGTGGGGAGTTCCGCCGGTCGAGCGCGGCGACCCGGCGCGATCCGGCAGTGCGCCGGTAGCTCGCGTCGAGCAACTCCCCGATCTCGTCCCAGTCGGTGCCGGCGCCGATGTCGACGCCGATCCACCCGGCGGGGCCCAGGTAGGCCGGCACGTAGCAGCCTTCGGCCACCAGCAGGGCCGCGCGCTCGTCGGGGCCGAGCAGGACCAGCACGGAGCTCTCGTGCTGCCGGTACGCGCCGCCGACCTTCACCGATCCCCCGTAGTAGGCGAACACCTTGGTCGTGAAGAAGGCGGGGTGCCCGTGCGAGATCTTCTCGGCCGCGTCGGGGAACGCCAGCGCCAGTGCCCGCACGCGGGCCAGGGCCGGGTCTGCATCGTCGAACATCAGCGGGTGCGTCATGGCCAAGAGGTAACCAGGGCATCGGGCGGAATCGTCAAGTTTGAGGGGCTGTCGCCTTCCGCGTGTCATCCTGAGCACGACAAGGTTCCCCGGCCAACCGGCTGATCAGCGCGCAAGCCGGGCAGCCTGGCGGCGCCCGGCAGCGGTACCCACCCGAGATGTCGGTGCCGGCTCCGGGGGGATGCATGAGGTACGACGATTGGCGGCGGGACCGCCGCGCACTCACCCCCGCCTGGTGGCGGATGGGGGTGCTGTCGCTCTCGATGCTGATCGTCGTCGCCGCCGCCACCGTCGACCTCGCGACGCCGTGGGGAACGACCCCGTTCGGGTTGGTCGTCGCGGTCGGCCCGGCGCTGGCGGCGGCATCGGCCCGCCCGTTGGCGGTGGCCGCCGTCGGGGTCCTCGCCATGCTGACGACCTGGGCCACCGCGTCCTGGCAGGGAACCGGCTGGACCGTTCACGACGAGGCGCGCCTGTGGGTGACCGGCGCGGTGACCGTTCTCAGCGTCGCGGTCGCCTACGGCCAGCGCGCCTGGGAACGCCGCGCCGGCCGGGGGGCCGAAGAGGAGTCGATACTCGCCGGGATCATCGAATCGTCCGAGGATTCGATCACCGCAACGGACGTCGACGGGATCGTCGTCTCCTGGAACCGCGGCGCCGAGCGGATCTACGGGTACACCGCGCAGGAGATGATCGGCCAGAGCATTCTCCGGCTCAGCCCGCCGGATCAGGCACCGAACATACCTCCCGTCCTGGCCCGGGTCTGCGGAGGCGAACGGGTCTCCCACTTCCAGACCCGGCGGCGGCACAAGGACGGCCACATCATCGACGTGTCGACAAGCGTCTCACCGATCCGCGACCGGTACGGCACCATCGTCGGCACCTCCGGCATCTCCCGGGACATCAGCGCCTTCAAACGCGCCGAGCGACAACGTCAGCAGATCCTCGAGCGCTCCGCCCGCGCCGAACGACTCGAAAGCCTCGGCCAGCTTGCCGGCGGCGTCGCACACGACTTCAACAACCTGCTCGCCATCAACCTCAGCTACCTCGAATTCGCCCTCGAGCAGACCGCCGACCCCGACATCCGCAACGACCTCATCCGCGCCAAGCTCAGCGCCGAACGCGCCCGCGACCTGACCCGCCAGCTCTTGGTCTTCGCCCGCAAGCAACCCACCGCCACCCAGACCATCGACCTCAACTCGATCATCAAGGAGACCCACGCCCTCCTCGACCGCACCATCGGCACGCACATCGAGTTCATCACCCGGCTCCCCGATCACCCCCTGCCCATCCGCGCCGACCGCAGCCGCATCGAGCAGGTCCTGTGCAACCTCGTCATCAACGCCCGCGACGCCATGCCGGCCGGCGGAATGATCATCATCGAGGGCGGCGTCATCTCTCTCAGCGACGACCCGACCCGGCAGCCGCGCCTGCCCTCCGGCACCTACGCCGACATCACCATCACCGACACCGGCACCGGCATGCCCCTCGACGTCGCCGCCCACGTCTTCGAGCCCTTCTTCACCACCAAGACCGAGCACCACGGCACCGGGCTCGGGCTCGCCACCGTCTACGGCATCATCACCGAGGTCGGCGGCACCATCACCCTCACGACGGAACCCAACGTCGGCACCACCTTCCGCATCCTCCTGCCGCTGGCCACTGCCGACGTCGACGCCGAAACCGACACTCCCGCGACGGCGTGACCACCCTGCGTCCGCCGTCAGCCGGTGCCGAGCGCGTTCTGCACGAGGTCGGTGAAGCCGTTGGCGAGCAACACCACGGCGATGCTGGTGAGCAGGATCCCGGCGACCCGGTCGAGGATGGCCGCCGCGGCCGGGGAGATCCGGCGTTCGACGTGCCCGGACAGGTACAGGGTGACGCCGGTGACCACGGCGTACGCGACCGCGGCCACCGACAGCCAGATCCGGCCGGTGACGCTGCCCGCGTCGGCGGAGGCCGCGACGCCGAACGCGAACGTGGTCCCGCCGACGGTCAGCGGGAACGTGATCGGCGTGAACAGCACCGACCGCGGCTCGGTCGCCGTCGCCACGGCCCTCTCCCCGGCGGGTGCGACCACCGGCTCGACATCCGGCACCGCTCCCCCGGTCCCGCGCATCAGCGGAACCGCGGCGAGGATCAGCGCGATGCCGCCGGTGGCGGTGAGCGCGGCGGTGCTGATCCCGAGCAGCTCCAGCAGCGGCTCACCCACCCAGATGGCCAGCAGCACGAAGACGGTGACGTTGACGGCCAGCCCCAGCGCCAGGCGCAACTGCTGGGGATGGCCGAACGGACGGATGATCGGCAGGTACGACGAGAGCGCGGCGACCGGGCTGTAGAGGGCGAACAGGGCCAGGAACAGCACCAGCGCCTCGTATCTGAAGGACACCGCGCGCCTTCAGAAGTCCAGGCCGTCGCGGATCAGCGGGCAGGTCATGCAGTGCCCGCCGCCGCGGCCGCGGCCCAGTTCGGCGCCGACGATGGTGATGACCTCGACGCCCGCGCGGCGCAGCAGGGTGTTGGTGGTGGTGTTGCGGTCGTAGGTGAAGACCACGCCGGGTTCGACGGCGACCGCGTTGTTGCCGCTGTCCCACTGCTGGCGCTCGGAGGCGTACACGTCGCCGCCGGTCTCGATGACCCGCAGCTCCTTGAGGCCGAGGGACTCGGCGACCACGTCGACGAACCTGCGGTCGCCCTCGTCGACGACCTCGACGCCGGGTTCGGCGTCGCTGGGCAGCAGGGAGAACGTGTGTACACCGTCCATGATGTTCGGGTACAGGGTGACGATGTCCCGGTCGGCGAAGGTGAAGACGGTGTCGAGGTGCATCGCGGACCGCAGCTTCGGCATCCCGGCTACCACGACCCTTTCGGCCGCGCCGCGCGCGAACAGGGCCGCGGCGACCTGGGTGATGGCCTGCCGGGAGGTGCGCTCGCTCATCCCGACCAGCACGACGCCGTTGCCGACCGGCATGACGTCGCCGCCCTCGAAGGTCGCCATGCCCCAGCCCTGCTCCGGGTCGCCCCACCAGACCGTGTTGCCGGCGAAGTCGGGGTGGAATTGGTAGATGGCCTTCATCAGCAGGGTCTCGTCGTGCCGGGCCGGCCAGTACAGCGGATTCAGGGTCACCCCGCCGTACAGCCAGCAGGTGGTGTCCCGGGTGTAGAGGGTGTTCGGCAGCGGGGGCATCAGGTACTCGCGGACGCCGGTCGTCTCCCGGGCCAGGGCGACGTAGCCGGGCCGGAAGTCGTCGGGCAGATCCGAGGTGGCCAGGCCGCCGATCAGGAACTCGGCCAGTTCGCGGGGCTTGAGCTCGTCGAGGAACGCCCGGGTGTCGGTGAGCAGGCCGAGGCCCACCTCGTTGGCGATGATCTTCCGGTCCAGCAGCCAGGCCTTCGCCTCGGGGATCGCCATGGTGTCGGCCAGCAGTTCGTGCAGCTCGACCACCTCCACCCCGCGCCCGCGCAGCTTGTTGACGAAGTCGGCGTGGTCGCGCTGCGCGTTCTCCACCCACATGACGTCGTCGAACAGCAGGTCGTCGGCGTTGGTCGGGGTGAGCCGGCGGTGCGCGAGCCCGGGCGCGCAGACCAGCACCTTGCGCAGCCGGCCGACCTCCGAGTACACGCCGTGGTTGATGGGCATGGCTTACCTCCTGCAGGGGTTCAGATGGAGATCCAGCCGGCCGCGAGCGCGGTGATGCCGGCGACTGCGCCGACGATCGAGACGGCGAGGATGACCAGTTCAGGGGCGGAGAACAGGCGCCGGCCCTGCTCCCGGCGGGCCTTGACGAACAGCCACGTCGCCGGTGCGTAGACGATGAAGGAGACGAGCAGGAACTTCGGCCCGGCGGCGACCAGCAGGAAGATCGTGTAGCCGACGGCGATCACCGCAACGGTCAGCTCGCGGCCCCAGCCCCTCGGCTGCTCGGTGTAGCTCTCGCGGGTGACGGCCAGCTTCAGCGCGTACCCGGCGGCGAGCAGGAACGGGATCAGGCTGAGCGCGCTGGTCAGGTCGAGGGCGAAGTTGAAGGCGTCGGCGGAGAAGTAGGTGACGATCAGCACGACCTGGATCAGGACCGTGGTCATCAGCAGGGCCGCGAACGGGACGTCGCCGTGTGTGGTGCGGCGCAGGAAGCGCGGCATGTCGTCGTCCTTGGCGGCGACGTACAGCACCTCGGCCGCCATCAGCGTCCAGGCCAGGTAGGCGCCGAGCACGGAGACGATCAGGCCGACGCTGACCAGGACCATGCCCCAATCGCCGACGGCCGCCTCGAGGACGCCGCCCATCGAGGGCTGCCGCAGCTGGGCGATCTCGTCGGCGGGCAGGATCCCGTACGACACGATGGTCACCGACGCGAACACGGCGAACACGGCGAGGAACCCGAGCACGGTGGCCCGGCCGACGTCCTCACGCCGCTTCGCGTGCCGGGAGTAGACGCTGGCGCCCTCGACGCCGAGGAACACGAAGACGGTGATCAGCATGGTGCCCTTGACCTGCTCGAACAGCGATCCGACGTCGGTGCCGCCGCGCAGGTTGTCCGCGAACACCGCCGGGTCCAGGGCGAAGAGGGCGAGCAGGACGAAGACCAGGATGGGTACGACCTTCGCGATCGTGACGATCCGGTTGAGCACCGCCGCGTCCTTGACGCCCCGCTGGATGAGGTAGAAGAACACCCACACGCCGACGGTGGACAGCACCACGGAGAGCACGGTGTCGCCGTCGCCGAGGGCGGGCACCACCGCGCCGACCGTCGACATGATCAGCACCCAGTAGGTCACGTTGCCGACGCAGGCGCTCGCCCAGTAGCCGAAGGCGGAGAAGAAGCCCAGGTACTCGCCGAAACCCGCCTTCGCGTACGCGTACACGCCGGCGTCGAGGTCCGGCTTGCGCATCGCCAGGTTCTGGAAGACGAACGCGAGCATCAGCATGCCCGTACCCGCGATCGTCCAGGCGACCAGCGCCCCGATGACCCCGGTCTCCTCGGCGAAGCGCCGTGGCAGGGAGAACACCCCGGCGCCGACCATGCCGCCGACCACCATCATGGTCATGGTGACGAGGGTGAGTTTCTGGGTCGTCGCCTTCTCGGTCACCGTCACGTGCTCACCTACCGCGGGTCAGGTCGTGGTCAACGCGCATGCCGTCAGGCCGCGCCGAGCTCCTCGGCCAGCTCCTTCTCCTGTTCGTGGGAGAGCGAGGTCTGGAGTACCTCGCCGCCGAACGGGCGCAGGGCGTCGGTGAACTTGTCCTCGGTGCGGTCACGGCTCATGATCACGACGGCCGCCTTGCCGGGGGTGAGCAGCGAGTGCACGCGCTCCCGGAACGAGTCGTTGATGCCCGACTTGCCCAGCTTGCCGAAGAGGGCGCCCATGGCGCCGCCGACCAGGGCGCCGGCAACCGGCACCAGGAACAGTATGCCGAAGATCGCACCCCACAGGGCCCCGGCTGCGGCACCGCCGGAGACGAATTTTCCGGGTGTGTCGACGTGGCTGTGCCCCTCGGAGTCCACGGTGACGACCGCCAGGCCGTTGAGCTCGACGATGTGGTCCTTCTGCAGCTGGAGGACCTGGGCATAGGCGCGCTTGGCGGTGTCGTGGTCGCCGTACCCGATGATGATCAAGTCGGACATGGGTCTTCCCTTCCTCTGAAGCTCTGGCGAAACGGAACGTATGCGCCGGACGGTGGACGCGGCCTCATCCCGCGCAGATGAGTCCCCGCCGCCCGGCCCGGCCGTGCAAGTGACCGGCGCGCCCGCAATGCATCGATGCTTGGCGATATCACCCCTGCCGGGTGATGGAACCGGCGCAAGACTGCCGGTGCAACCTCGACGCCGACGGATCCGTCATGTGGGTGTGAGAGGCGATCGAGACAAGCAGTTCCACGATTTCGTCCTGGCTCAGCGCGCCGGCCTGTTACGCACGGCCACGCTGCTGACCGCGGGCGACCGCCACCTGGCCGAGGACCTGGTGCAGTCGACCCTGACCAAGCTGTACGTGGCCTGGCCGTCCTTCCAACGCGCCGACAACGCCGAGGCCTACATGCGGCGCACCCTGACCAATGCGCTCAGTGACGAGCGCCGACGACTGTGGCGGCGCCGGGAACGGCCGACGGCCGAGTTGCCGGAGCTGCCGCGTACCGATCAGCACAGCGAGCCCATGGCCGACAGCCTGCGTACGGCGCTGCGCGAGCTACCGCCGAGGATGCGCGCCGCCGTGGTGTTCCGGTACTTCCACGAACTCACCGTCACGGAGACGGCCGCGGCCCTCGACTGCTCCGAGGGCACGGTGAAGAGCCAGACCTCCCGGGCGCTGGCACACCTGCGTACCGCCCTGGAAATCCGACCGGCCGCCCCGGCCTTTCGCTGAGAAGGAACGACATGGACCTGCACCGGCAACTCGACGCCCTCGCGGGCCCGGAGGTAACCCCCACCATGGCTGACATCGACTCCGACCTCGACCGCGGCCGGCGCGCCCTGCGCCGGCGCCGTACCGTCCAGAAGATCACCGGCTCGGCGTTCGCCGTGGCCGCGCTCGCCGCCGGCCTCCTGGTCGCGAACAGCGGCACCCCCGCTGGGACCACGCCGACGGTGGCGAAGGACCCGGGCTCGGTCGGCGTCACCGCCACCAGGCTCGTCGCCTACACGGGCGACCAGCCGAAGGGCTACACCATCGACAAGGTCCCGGACGGCTGGGAGATCCAGGCGGACACCGCCAGCGCCCTGATCCTGGCGCCGAAGGACGCCCTGGACCAGGACCCGCAGAGCTTCGTCGGCAAGATCGGCATCATGCTCCAGTCCAAGGACGAGCACGGCGCCCCCGAGGGCAGGAAGGTCACGGTCGGCGACACCCCGGGCGTACTGGTGCCCGAGCAGGAGATCACCGACCCCACCGCGCTCCGGCTTCGGGAGGAGGCCAAGCGTGCGGCCATCGCCAAGGGCGGACCCTCCGCGGCCCCGTTCCTCACCGACGACGGCGCGGACGACGGCGCCACCCTCTGGGTCAGGCAGCCCGGCGGCGTCTACCTGCTGGTCCAGTTCTGGGAGGGCCTCGGCCTGAGCGAGAAGGACATGCTCGAGATCGGCGCGGGCGTACACGTGCACAAGGGCGCCGTGCAGGGCGTCGGCTGATCCTGCCGGACTCAGTTGCGGGGCGGGCCGGGTCGGCCCGCCCCGCAGCTGCGTGCCGGGTCAGGAGAGCAGGTGTGCGATGTCGCGGGCGACGGCGTCGACCTGCTCATCGGTGGCGTCGAGCCCTTGTGCGGCGAACATGGTGACGTTGACGCTGAGCAGCGCGACCCGGGTACGCAGGGCCTCCTGCACCGTGGCGTCCGGGTCGGTGACGGCGTCGAAGAGGGTGCTCAGCCGCTCGTGGACGTTCTCCCGGCCGGGGTGCAGGTCCCGGACGACGTGCTGGTTGGCGAGGGCGAACTGCATGGCCTGCCGGCCGTGCTCGGCGCCGAGGCGCAGCATCCGGTCGATCACCTGCGTGCGCAGTCGCGGCCCGGGGGTCTGTGTCGACGCCCACGCGACCAGTTCGTCCAGGGCGGCCAGGTAGTCGCCGAACAGGGACCGGACGATGTCTTCCTTGCTGCGGAAGTGGTAGTAGAGCGCGGCCTTGGTGACGCCGAGGCGTTCCGCTATCTCCCGCAGCGAGGTGGCCTCGTAGCCCTGGCTGGTGAACAGCTCCATCGCCACCTGCCGGATCTCGGCCTTGGTGTCGCCCTGCCGTGCCGTCACACCGGTCATCCCCCTGCGCCCGCCCGTCGTTCCGCTCAGCTTACCGACCTACTTGCCGACGGGTAAGGTGTTCACTTACCGGTCGGCAAGTAGGAGAGCTTCGGCGCCACCACCCGATCCGGCGAACTGATCTCGAGGAAAGGCAATCTGTGACGTCTCACGCAGCGGACACCGCCCCGGCGGCACCAGCGAGGTTCAGCCACCGCGAGATCATGGTGACGATGAGTGGCCTGGTCATCGCCATGCTGCTGGCGATGCTGGACAACATGATCGTGGCACCCGCCCTGCCGACGATCGTGGGTGATCTGGGCGGCCTCAACCACCTCGCCTGGGTGACCACCGGGTACATCCTCGCCTCGACCGTGGCGACCCCGATCTGGGGCAAGCTCGGCGACCTGCTCGGGCGCCGCATCACCTTCATCGCGTCCATCGCGGTCTTCCTGGTCGGCTCCGTGCTGTGCGGCATGTCGCAGGACATGGCGCAGCTGATCGGCTTCCGCGCCCTGCAGGGCCTCGGCGCCGGCGGCCTCATGGTCGGCGTCATGGCGGTGGTGGCCGAGATCGTGCCGCCCCGCGAGCGCGGCAAGTACCAGGGCGTGATGATGGCCGTCATGCCGATCGCCATGATCGGCGGCCCGCTCGTCGGCGGCTTCATCACCGACCACCTCAGCTGGCGCTGGGCGTTCTACGTCAACCTGCCGCTCGGCGTGGCCGCCCTGGCCGTGTGCTGGTTCACCCTGGCCAAGCTGCCCCGCGGCACCGGCCGGGTGCGCATCGACTGGACCGGGTCGGCGCTGCTCACCACCTGGATCACCGCGCTGGTACTGATCACCAGCTGGGGCGGCACCGAGTACGACTGGGCCTCCGCGCCGATCATCGGCCTGGCGGTGGTGACCGTGCTGGCCTTCGTGGCGTTCGTGATCGTCGAGCGCCGAGCCGCCGAGCCGATCATGCCGCTGTCCGTCTTCCGCAACCGCAACTTCACCCTGGCCGGGATTCTCAGCTTCATCGTCGGCTTCGCGATGTTCGGCGGGATGACCTTCCTGCCGCAGTTCCAGCAGTTCGTGCAGGGTGCCTCCGCCACCAACAGCGGGCTGCTGCTGATGCCGATGATGATCTCCATGATGGTGACCTCGCTCGCCGGCGGCGCCGTGATCAGCCGCACCGGCCGCTACCGCGCCCTGCCGATCGCCGGCACCGTCCTGATGGCGGCCGGGCTGGCCCTGTTCGCCACCATGGGCACCGACACCAGCCGGACCATGACCTCGCTCTACATGGTCGTGCTCGGCGCGGGCATGGGCTGCCTCATGCAGACCACCATGCTGATCGCCCAGAACAGCGCGCCGCTGCGCGACGTCGGCGCGGCGACCGGGGCAGCCACGTTCCTGCGGAACATGGGCGGCTCGCTGGGCGTCTCCGTCCTGGGCTCGGTGTACGCACACACCCTCACCCACTCCATCACCGCCGATGCCGGCTCCGCCGCGACCGGCGCGTCCGCGAGTTCGGCGGCCCGGATGACCCCCGAACTGCTCCGCAGCCTCCCCGACGCCGCCCGGCACCTGTTCCAGCAGGCCGTCACCGACGGCATCGGCGCCGTCTTCACCTGGGGTGCCGTCGTGGCCGCCACCGGGCTCCTGATCGCCCTCGCCATCCGGCACGCGCCGCTGCGCGGCTTCGGCGAGGCGAAGGAGCAGTCCGCGGCCTCCGCGGACGCGACCACCGACGGCGCCGAGCTGGCGAAGGCAGCCGCCTGAGGGCGCGACAGGGCGCGCAAGCCCCGAGCGTGGCCGGGTCGCCGACGTGGCGCCCCGGCCATCGGGGTACCACCGCGCCATAGTGATGGCCGTCGACATGTGGCCGCCACATATGTCACAGGTCTGTCACATCACAGTAACCTCGGCGCAACAGATGACGGCTTCGCCGGCCGGAGGTTGCCATGCGACGCACATCAGGTCTCGCCCGGAGGCTCGGCCACCAACTCGCCGCGGCGGTGCTCGCCGTCGTTGCCGTCGCGGGCGTACCCGCGCCCGCCTCGGCGGCCGGTCTCCAACAGGTGGCGTCGTTCGGCTCCAACCCGGGCAACCTGGCGATGTACGCCTACCGCCCCGAAGGAATGCCGGCGGGCGCACCGGCCGTCGTGCTGCTGCACGGCTGCACGCAGAACGCCACCGGCTACTTCGCCAACTCGGGCTGGCGCACGTTCGCCGATCGGTGGCGCTTCGCGCTGGTGCTGCCGGAGCAGCGGCCGGGCAACAACGCCAACTCGTGCTTCAACTGGTTCGAGACCGGCGACACCGGCCGCGGCGCCGGCGAGGCGCTGTCGGTACGCCAGATGGTCGGCCACGCCGTCGCGAACCTCGGCGTCGACGCGGGCCGGGTGTTCGTGTCGGGCCTGTCCGCGGGCGGCGCGATGAGCGCGGTGATGCTCGCGACCTACCCGGACGTGTTCGCCGCGGGATCGGTCGTCGCGGGACTGCCCTACCGGTGCGCGACCTCGCTGATCGCGGCCATCACCTGCCAGTACTCGCCGCCGGACCGGTCGCCCTCGCAGTGGGGCGACCTGGTGCGGGCCGCCTACCCGGGTTACGCCGGCGCGCGGCCGCGCGTGGCGGTCTGGCAGGGACAGTCGGACTACACGGTGGTGCCGGCGAACGGTTCCGAACTGCGCGACCAGTTCACGAACGTGCTCGGTGTCGCGGCGCGGCCGACCGGCACCTCGACGCTGCCCGCGGGCACGACACTCGAGATCTACGGCGCCGACCTGCTGCGGCTCTACAAGATCGCCGGAATGGGGCACGGCGCGCCGGTCGATCCGGGCACGGCGGCCGACCAGTGCGGGACCGCGGCGGCATATTTCCTGGACACGATCTGCTCGGCCTACCACGACGCGGTGTTCTTCGGCCTCGCTCCGTTCAAGGAAACGAGGATGTAACGTCTGCGTAGTGGAACGGTAACTCACCGTACCCTTATCTGGCGTACCGGTCTGGCGCGCCGCAGCCCCGTGGCGACCGGCCGGTCCGGTCAGTGCGCCGCGGGGAGGTCGCAGATGGCAGGCATCGCCCCGGCGCCGATCGTCGACGACGCCGGGCCGGCGAAGGACACCTCGCTGGTCGGGCGCGGGATGTTGCCGCTCTTCATCGCCCTCATCGGCTGCTTCACCGCCTGGGGCGTCGCGCAGGATCTGACCACGCCGATGGTGGCCGGCTTCAAGCGGATCTTCGAGATGAGCACGTTCCAGGCGTCGCTCGTCCAGCTGGCCTACTTCGGCGCGTACTTTCTGCTCGCGCTCCCCGCCGCCTTCATCAATCAACGCTTCGGCTACAAGACCGGCATCCTGTGTGGGCTCGGGCTGGCCGCGCTCGGCGCGTTCTCCTTCTACCCCGCCAGCAAGATCATGACCTACGAGGCCTTTCTCGTGGCCCTGTTCGCGATGGCGGCCGGCTGCTCGATCCTGGAGACCTCCGCGAATCCGTACGTCATGGCGCTCGGGCCCGAGCCGACGGCGACCCGGCGGCTGAATCTCGCCCAGGCGTTCAACCCCGTCGGCACGAACATCGGCGTGCTGCTCGCCTCCACGCTCATCCTGCCCAAGCTCGCCGACCCGGTGGACATCTCGTCACTGACGCCGGCACAGCTGCACGCGATCCGCGCGGGCGAACTCGGCGCGGTGATGGCGCCCTACCTCGGACTCGCCCTCGTGCTCGTCCTCATCGCCTTCACGATCGCCAGCCAGAAGGCGCCGCCGATCGTCGAGGAGTTCCCCGACGCCGGCCCGCACGAGGGCGGTACGCGCGGCCTGTTCCGGGCGCTGTGGGCCAACAGGCACTACCGCTACGGCGTCGTGGCACAGTTCTTCAACGTCGCGGCCCAGGTGTGCACGTGGACCTTCCTGATCCAGTACGTGCAGCAGGCGCTCGGCGGCAGCCTCGCGATGGGCGGCTTCTTCCTGCAGCTGAGCCTGCTGGTCTTCCTCGCCTCGCGGTTCCTGATGACGTGGGTCATCGGCCGGGTCCGCGCGACCCTGGTGCTCGCCGTCCTGGCCCTGTTGGCGGTCGCGCTGTGCTTCTTCGCGATGGCGAGCCCCAACCTGGCGGGGGTCCTCGCCGTGGTGGCCCTGTCGTTCTGCCTCTCGCTCATGTTCCCGACGATCTACGGCGTCGCCCTCAAGGGCCTCGGGCCGGCGACCAAGTTCGGCGCGGCCGGGCTCGTCATGGCGATCGTGGGCGGCGCGATCATGCCGCTCGTGCAGGGCGCGCTGGTGGACGGCACGACCGCGGCCCTCTCGTTCATCGTTCCCGCCGCCTGCTTCGCAGTCGTCGGGCTGTACGCGCTCTACGACCTCAGGGCCCGGCCAAGCCTCGCGGGGACGGCATGAGCGCGCGGCAGGCGGTGGCGGCCGTCGTCGCGGTGGCGGTGCTCGCCGCGGGCGGCTGCGGCGCCGATGCGCCGACCAGCGCCGTCAGGGACACCGGCCGGCTCGAGGTCGTCTCGTGGTGGACCTCCGGCTCGGAGGCCGCCGCGCTGGGCACCCTGTTCGCCGCCTTCCGCGCGGCGAATCCGGGCGTCGACGCCGTCAACGCCGCGGTCGCGGGCGGCGGCGGCTCCCAGGCGATCGTGGCGCTGGCCGAGCGGCTGCGCAGCGACGACCCGCCCGACGTGTGGCAGACCTTCGCCGGCAGGTCGGTACAGGCGTACGCCGACCGCGGGGTCGTCCGCGACGTCTCGCCGGTCTTCACCGCCGGAGGGCTGAGCGCGACCATGCAGCCGACGGTCCTGCGGTCGGTCCTGCACGACGGCAGGGCCTACGGCGTGCCGACGGGCGCGCACCGCAGCAACGTGCTGTGGTTCAACACCGCGCTGCTCGCGAAGGCCGGCGTCGCGCCGCCGCCGGCCGGCTACCCGCTCGCCGCCTTCCTGGGCGACCTGGAGAAGGTCAAGGCCTCCGGCGCCGTACCCCTGTGTCTCGGCGCCAAGGACCCGTTCGCCACCGTCGAGCTCTTCGAGAACGTGCTGCTGAGCACGATCGGCGTACAGGGCTGGCAGAACATGGCCGCCGACCGGCTGGACTGGCGCGGCACCCGGATCGAGTCGGCGCTGAGCTCCTTCGGCGACATACTCGCCTACGCCGACCCCGGGGCCGGCGACCTGACCTGGGACGCGGCCACCAAGAAGCTGGCGGCGGGCGGCTGCGCGTTCGAGTCCATGAACGACTCCGCGTACGGCGAACTCGTGGCCGGCGGCGCCCGCGACGGCAGGGAGTTCGGCTCGGTGGCGTTCCCTGGCACCGGCGACAGCTTCCTCGCCGTCGTCGACGTCTTCGTCGCGGCGACCAGGGCCCAGAATGCCAAGAACGCGCTCGCGTTCCTGAGCGAGATCAGCGGGCCGCCGACCCAGATCGCCTTCAGCCGGGCCAAGGGATCGGTACCGGTCCTGCGCGACGTCGACGTCTCGTCGCTCTCCGCCTACCAGCGGAACTCCTCGAAGAGCCTCTGGACCGCGCCGGTGGTCCTCTCCATCGCACACGGCGAGGCCATGAGCCCGGCGTTCCAGGAGGGCTTCTACGACGCCGTCGCCGCCTACGTCCGCACCCGGGACCCGGACGCCTTCGCCACCGAACTCGAGAACGCGGTCTCCCAGGGCAGGATCCCCCCGCGCTGACGCCCGGTGACTCCGCCGGCGATGTCAGACGGCGTACTGCTCGACCAGGCCGGCCAGGATGTCGCGGGTCCGGTGCAGCGAGCTGATCTGGTCCTCGACCCGGGCCAGTTCCGAGCGCAACCGCCCGGCCAGCCAGGGCGTGCGGATCGCCTTCTCGGTGATGCACGGCAGGATGTCGTAGATGGTGCTGCTGGACAGGCCGGCGGCGAGCAGCGTCTGTATCAGAGTGACGCGCGCGACCGCGGACTCGGGATAGTGCCGCTGCCCGCCGGGGCTGCGCTCGCTCGCGAGCAGCCCCTGCTCCTCGTAGTAGCGCAGCGATCGCGCGCTCGCACCGGTCGCCGCCGTCAGGTCTCCGATGCGCATGGGCGTGTCTCCCTCGCCACAAAAACTTGTCCTTGACGTCAGTGTCAGGTTTTAGCGTAGCGGCATGACCAGGACGACCACCACCCCGCTGGGTTCGCTGCTCGAGCCGGTGACCCTTTCCGGCCTGCCGCTGAACAGCCGTCTCGCGATGGCACCGATGACCCGGTTCCGTTCGCCCGGCGGTGTTCCGGCGCCCGAGGTCGCCGCCTACTACCGGCGCCGGGCCGAACACGGCATCGGTCTGATCATCAGCGAGGGGGTGCTGGTCGGCCATCCCAGCGCCGGCCACGAGACGACCGTGCCGCGGATGACCGGCGGCGCGGCCGAGCGGGGCTGGCTGCGGGTGACCGACGAGGTGCACGCCGCCGGCGGGCGGATCGCCGCGCAGCTGTGGCATCTCGGCAGCGCACGCGAGCCGCTGGACGGGATACCGGCCTGGACCCCGTCGGGCGTGCCCGGCGGCAGCCACGCGATGACCCTCGCCGACATCGACACGCTGCTCGCCGCGTACGCCGACGCCGCCCGCGTGGCGGTCCGGGCCGGGTTCGACGCCGTGGAGATCCACGCCGCGCACGGCTACCTGCTCGACGAGTTCCTCTGGCCGCACACCAACCGCCGCGCCGACCGTTTCGGCGGCTCACCCGCCGCGCGGGCCGCCTTCCCGGCGGACGTGATCCGGGCGGTCCGCGCGGCGATTCCGGCCGAGATACCGCTCATCGTGCGGTTCTCCCAGTTCAAGGAGCGCGACTACGCCGCCCGGATCGCCGAGTCACCCGCCGAGCTGGCGGTGCTGCTCGATGCCTTCGCCGCGGCCGGCGCCGACGTGCTGCACGCCTCACAGCGCAACTTCGCCGACCCGGCGTTCCCCGGCTCACCGCGCAATCTGGCCGGCTGGGCCCGGCACCTCACCGGCCTGCCGTCCATCACCGTCGGCTCGATCGGCCTGACCCGCGACTTCCTCGGCTCCGGCGCGCTGCGCGGCCTGCTCGACCGACTCGACGCCGGCGAATTCGACCTCGTCGCCCTCGGCCGCATCCTGCTGCGCAACCCGGCGTGGGCGACCCTGGCCGCGGCCGGACGGCTCGACGAGATCCACGACTACCGCAAGGCCGACCAGGACACGTACCTCTAGCGCGTTCAGGCGGGCCATTCTCCGGTGGCTCTGCGGACGCCGGTGGCGCCGGCCCGCTCGACGGCGGCCTTGACCAGCGCGAAGATCGCGCCCTGGATCGCGGCCGCGAGGAGGATCTCGCCCCACCCGCGATCCTCGTCGGTGGCGTTCGGAGCGTCGTCGTCGTGCCCGACCAGCTTCCACGTCTGCTTGAACAGCAGCCCGGCCACCGCGCCCGCGCCGGCGCCGGCGAGCCATCCGACCGGGCGGTACGCGATCTTGGTCGTCCTACGGGTCATGCCAGCCTCCAGTACCTGCTTGAACCACTGAGACCGGTGGTTCCCCGGCTGACGGCGGTGAAACCCGGCCCGGCGGCGTGAATGAACGACGAGGTCACGTTAGGGGTCCGCGCCGGGTGGGCAAGCAGGCGGACACAGCTCGACCGTGAGGAGAGAGAACATGACGACCGACTACACCACCGATGGCGTGACGACTCCGCGGACCGCTCCGGGCGCTCCGGAGAACATCCGGGCGGACATCCAGCGGACCCGCGCCGACCTCGGCGCAACCGTCACGGCGCTCACCGGCAGGGTGAATCCCCGTGCGCGTCTTCGCGGCGCCCTGTCGAACATCAGGACCAGGTCCGCATCCGGCGTCTCCCGCGTCCGGGCGCAGGCGCCGCGGCGAGCGCGGCAGGTACAGCAGGCCGTCCGCAACCGGCCCGTGCCGGTAGCGGTGGCCGCCCTCACCGCCGCCGGTGCCGTGGCCGCGGTCGTCCTCGGTCGCCGCCGAGCGGTGAAGGCGCGGTCGGCACGAGGCCGCCGGCTCCGCGGCCTGCTGCACCGCTGAGCGCCGTCAGGCGGCGGGCAGGCGCAGTGCGACGACCTCGCACTCGGACCCGGCGACGACCATGCCGTCACGGGAGACGGCCAGCGCGGACACGGCGTACGGCATCGCGATCGCGGCGAGCTGCCGGCGGCTGACGAGGTCCCAGGCGCGAACCACATGGTCGTGGCCGGCGGTGAAGATCGCCGGGCGCCCCTCGAGTCGCGCCGCCGCCAGGCCGTAGATCGGGCCCTCGTGCGCCCGGATCGCCGGGGCGGCCCGCCCCGCGGTGGCGGGGTCCCACCAGTGCAGCCGGCCCTCGGTGTCACCGGTCAGGACGAGCGGGGTGCCGCCCGCTCCCTCGGCGCAGGCGACCGCGTGCATCCACGCCCCGTGCTCACCGAGTACCGCGGTGAGGCTGCCGTCGCGCAGGTCCCAGACGCGTGCGGCCCCGTCGTCGGCGGCGGTCACCACGACCTGCCGGCCGCCGACGCGGCCGCACGCCAGGGCGTTCACCCCGCCGCCGTGCTCGGTGAGCACGGGACCGTACCTCCGGCCGTCGCGCAGGTCCCAGGCCTGCGCCGTGCCGTCGTTGCTTCCGGTGACGACCAACGGCACGCCCTCGACGACGGTGGTGGCGAGGCCGAACACGCCACCGGCGTGCCCGGCCAGGAGTTGCCGCTGCCCGCCGGAGCGCAGGTCCCACACGATCGCCGCCCCGTCGTTGCCGCCGGTGATCGCCACCGGGCCGTCACGGGTGCCGGCGCAGGCCACCGCGAAGACCCCGCCGTGATGGCCGTCCAGAACGCGCCGCCGCCGACCGGATCGGATGTCCCAGACCATGGCGGTTCCGTCGCTGCTGGCGGTGACCGCGAACGAGTCGAGCAGTCCGACGCCGTTGGTCCACGCGGTGTGCCCGGTCGGCGAGCGCCTCGCGGTACGGGCCTCGCGCAGCGCCACCACCCGGATGGTCGCGTCGGTGCTGCCCAGCACGGCGACCGGCCGGTCGCCGACCCGGGCGCAGGCGAGCCCCTTGACGGCATTGCCGGAGTGGCCCACCACGACGTAGGTCGGATCGCCCGCGGTCAGTGCCCAGATCCTGAGGATCCCGTCGTCGCCGCCGGTTATCGCGTACGGCCGGCGGTCGATCGTGGTGCAGGCGGCGGCGTTGACCCGGCCGCGGTGGTGCCCGAGGGTCCGGTCCCGCCGCCGGCCGTCGCCCGGGTGGCGCACGATGACCGCACCGTCGGCCGTGCCGCTTACCACGACGCGCCGGCCGTTCACGACGGTCTCCGCGGCGGCCGTCACCTCGGCGTCATCGGGCAGCGGACCGAGCAGCTCGCGGAGCCCGGGTGCGGCGCCGCCCGGCTCGGCCTCCTCGACGACCGTCCCGTCGGCCAGGTGCAGGCTGAAGCCGTCCGCCCCGGTGATCGCGGTGCACCGCCCCAGGGTGTCGAACTCCTGCGGTGCGCCGGACTCCAGATTCCACCGGTGCGCCGTGCCGGCCACCGTGCTGCTCATGGCGTAACCGCCGGACACGGCGAGCGCTGTTATCGCGCTCCGGTGCGGCAGGGGCGCGCCGACCGCGTCCCCGGTCTCCACGTCGTAAGCCTGGAGGACCCGATCGTCGACGTTGACGACGGCCAGCGGCCGGTTCGCCACGACCGCGCCGGCGGCGAACTGGTTCCACGTCGCCGACGTCTGCCAGGCGCGCCCCACGGCGGTGCCACGGCGCAGGTCCCAGGCCCGGACCGTGCCGTCGGTACCGGTGCTGACCGCCCACGTCCGGCCGCCCTGCGCCACGGTCGCGATGCCGTGCACCCGGCCCCGGTGACCGAGCAGGTTCGCCGTCACGGCGGCGTTGGCCTGACTGCCGGTCGCCCAGACCGGCCGCCACCGGCCGCCGGCGGCGAGGAGCCCGGCCAGGTCGGCGAAGCCGTGCCGCAGGGCGTCGATCATGAGGATCTGCCGCCGCTCGTCAGGTCCGACGAGGCCGTGTCGGTGCGCGCTGGTGCGGTAGACGGTGGCGATCCGCCTGGCGGTCGCCGATTCGGCGCGGTCCAGCTCGACGATCAACGTCGACGGTTCCGCCCGGGCCACGAAATCCGGGTCGGTCAGCAGGACGTCCAGCGCAGGCGCGTCGGCATGCTGGGCGAGATGCCGCACCAGGTACGGCGCCGCCCGCGCCCAGACCGGCCGGCCGTCGTGGCGCGGCACGGCGCTGAGCAGCGCCGCCAGGACGTGGCCGCCGGCGTCGCCGGCCAGCTCCTCGGCGAGGTTGTTGTGGAACAGCCGGTAGAGCGTGGTGCCGTCGGTCGACTCCGGTGCCAGGCGAAGGTAGAACCGCAGCGAGGCGAGGTCGTTGCGGATCTGCCGGAGGTTGGGCACCCGGCTCAGGCCGGCGGCGCGGGCCAGCGCGGCGCACACCGGTTCGAGCAGTTCGAGCGGCATGCCGTCGCCCCGCGCGTGCGCCACCGCGACCAGCAGCCGGCGCAGCCGGGACGCGCCGCCGGCCCGGCCGCGCAGATCGAGCGCCAGGAGATCCGGCAGGGTACGCGGTACGCGCCGGCCGTGCTCGCCGGCGGCCGGCGCGTCGTTCACCGGCGTCTTCGCGGTGGCCCGGACGAAGGCGTGGGTGAACAGGGCCGCGATCAGAAACTCGCCGCGTGCCCGGCCGTCGTCCCCGTCCTCGGGGACCAGGGTGTCGGCGACCGCGCCGGCGAACGCCTCGACGACGTCGCGATGGCCGGCGTCGTCGTACTGCGGCTCCCGGCTCAGCAGCGTCTGCACGTACCGCTTCAGGTCGGAGCGCAGCTCGTCCGGCGGCGTCCGGTCCAGGTCGACGACCCGGCCCTCGCCGGCGGCGAGGTCCCGCAGCGGCCGCAGCTGGGTGTCGTCGCGCGCGCCGACGAGAAGCCGGCAGGCCGGCCGCCCGTCCGGGCGCGAGCGGGTCAACGGGAAGAGCAGCTCGGTCATCAGGCCGTCCGGTACGTTCGCCTCGTCCAGCGCGTCGATGATCAAAGTGGGCGGCGCCGGCCGGGCCAGCACGGCGGCCAGCAGCCGGTCGACGGTCCAGTTCTCCGGGTCGGGTCCGAGCTCCCACTGGCGCACCAGGGAGGCGACGACGGCGTCCACGGTGCGCTCGCGGGCGTGCACGGCAGCGAGGCCGGGATTTCGGGCGGGCCGCACGGCCAGGCCGTGCCAGATCGGCTCCGTCTCGTCGCGCAGCTGCCGGTGCGCGGCGCACACCAGAACACCGAGCAGCGCCGACTTGCCGGCCCCCGGGCTCCCGGTGACCAGGACGATCCCGTCTCCGTCGCCGGTGTCCAACCAGTCGACAAGCGTCCGCAGCTCGGACTCGCGTCCGGTGAAGTAGCCCATCGTGCCCGGGCGGTCGGGCAACAGGCCGGAGGCGCGCTGGCGGAAGTGCAGGTCGTCGGCGACCTCGTCCAGGAACGGCCGGGCGAGCCGATCGGTACGCCGCCCCGCCCAGGCGGCGCCGTCCTGGGAGGCGCACGGGTTGACGAAGAACGGCAGATCCGGCTCGCCGTCGATCGGCGTGCCCCGCACGTTCTGCTCGGGCAGGCCGCGCTCGCGGGCCACCGCGGCGGTCTCGCTGCGCAGGTACTCGATCATCGCGGCGTACGGCACGTGCCGGTAGGACGGGAAGATGTCGATCCTGCCGGTGCTCAGCCGGTTGAGGAAGTTGGCGACCGCCTGGCTGAAGCAGCCGGCGAACGCGTTCTCCCTGATCTCGCTCGCCGCTATCACCCACGCCCGGCCGGGACCGCCGGCGCGCCGGAGCTGCCAGCCGAGCGTCGCGGCCACGCCGGCGTGACAGACGTCGAGCAGGAACAGCACGAAGGGCGGGTCGGGGTCGTGCTCGATGTCCTTGATCCACTGCTCGACCTCGGTGCCGGGCAGCCACCTGCCGTCGGCGCCGACCACGTACAGGGACTCGTCGAGCATCTTGGCGTGCCCGACTACGTGGACGATCAGGACGTCCTCCGCCGTGCCGCCGAACGCCTTCCGCACCCGGCTCGCGGCCGTGGCGGCGGTCAGGCCGCGGTCGAGGCCGTGCCGCCGGGTGGAGTACGCCACCCGTTTCAGGGCGGCGGCGACCGCGCGGACCCGTTCCGGCACGAACGGCAGGTCCCGGTACGGGCCGGGATCACCCTCCACGGGTACGGCGGTCGCGCCGTACCCGTGGATGCCGATGCTTGTCGCCCGGCGGACTACGGCGCCGCTCATCCGGATCCGCGGTGCCGTGCCGTACGCAGCGCCCGGGCGATGCCCCGCTCGCCCGCCTCGTCCAGGAAGTCGATCACGCGCAGCACGAGCCGGGAGACCGCGGGCTCGGCCGACTCGGCCGCCGCCGCCCCGAAGATCAGCGGAGTCAACCCGGCGTAGGCGGCCCAGGTGCGCGGATCGTCCGGCGGGCCCGGATCCACCCCGGACAGCGCGAGATGGACGGCGTCGCACGCGGCCCGCGCCTGCGCCGCGGAGGCTGCCGCCCGGACGCCCTCGCGGATCGCGGGGCTCAGCCACACCTCGCCGTCGCCCCGGTCGACCAGCCCGGTGGCCGCGAGGTCGCCGGCCGCGCCGACCAGCGGCACCGGCACGGGCGAGCTACCGGCGAACGCGCAGCGCAGCAGCGCGGCGGCCGTCTCGGGCGGGAGCTCGGCGAGAAGCTGACGGCACGCCGCGGGCATCGGGTCGTCCGCGGCCCCCACCGCGGCCACCGTGTCCGGGTCGAGCGGGCTACCCGCGGTCGCGCGCCAGGCCTGCAGGACCCGGAGGCCGGCGGGCTGGAACCGCTCGGCGGTCTCAGCCCACTCCGGCCCCAGCTCCCGGCGCTCCGCGGCCTCCAGGTCGACCGGGACCGTCCGCTCCGGGTCGAGGTCGCCGTCGCGGGTCGTCACGATCGTGTGCCCGCCGGCCGGCAGGTACGGGGTGAGGTCCGTGCCCGGGTCCAGACCGTCGAAGACGAGCAGCCAGCGCCGGACCGGCTCGCCGTCGGACAGGGCGGCCACCGTCTGCGAGGCCCAGCCGGGCAGGACCGGCAGCCCCGGGACGCGCTCCGGCACGGGCAGCCCGAGCTCCCTGCCGAGGCCGGCCAGCGCGGCACGGATCCGCTCCGGACGGTCGGCGGGAATCCACCAGACGATCTCGTAGTCGTCCGCGTAGCGCCGGGCGTACGCCGCCGCCACGGTGCTCGTACCGCTCCCGCCGGGGCCGGCCAGGACGCAGGGTCGCGACGGACCGTCACCGGTCAGCATCGCGCGTACCCGCTCGACGCGGACGTCCGTGCCGACCAGCCGTCCGGTGGGCCGCGGTGCCGCGCCGAGCCGGAACCAGAACGCGGGCTCTTCCCCGCCCTCGGCGACCTCGCCGGCCGGCATCGAGGGTGTGGCCGGAACGTCCACGGCGGCGCCGCCCAACGTTCGTCGCAGCAGGGCGGCCTGCTCGGCGTAGGGGCCGCCGAGCTGGTCGAGCACCGTGACCGCGACGCTGGCGAACGGCCTGACCGTCGGGCTCAGCGTCGTCTCGGCATCGGCCAGCACCGCGGTGAAGTCGACCGGCTGGCCGAAACGGCGGGTGAGGAAGTCGCTGACCCGCCGGAGGACGTCCAGCGCCTGCTGCCGCGTGAGGGTGCTGATCAACAGTTCGCGCAGGCCGGGCATGAAGTCGTACTGGATATCGTCCGGCTCGACCGGCGCCTCCGCCAGGGTGACCCGGCGTAGCAGGCCGCTGAGGAAGAGCTCGGCGAACTGGCGGTGATCGCTGTCCGGCACGGCGGCGGCCTGGATCAGGCGCATGACCGGCAGGGTCAGCGGAGCGGCCGCGGCCAGGTGCGCGGCGAGCCGGAACGCCGCCGGTGAGGCGGTCGTGCGGAACGCGAAGACCCGGTCGACCGGGTCGGCGGGCGGTGTCTGCGCCTCCTCGGCCGGTGCGACGCCGTCCCCGGTGAGCAGGCCCATGCCGCGGACCGGGCCGAAGGCGGTGCCGGCCACCATCGCCGCCCACTGCTCGACCCAGCGCGGCGCCAGCTCGATGACCGGGACCGGGACCCCGTCGCCGCCTTCGTCGATCAATGCCGGCGCGGGCCGGGAGACCCGCAGCCGGGAGTTGGGCAGGCCGGGCGCGACGGACTGCAGCTCGATCGGGGTGAACGGTACGGCGCAGCGCGACCACATCGTCTGCGGCAGCGGCTGCACGATGACCACCGGACCGCTGCGGCCCCAGCGTTCCAGGATCGGCGCCATCGCGCCGCTGCTCCAGGCCTCGCCGACGCAGTCGCTGAAGACCATCACCAGGCGACGGCCGGTCGGGTCCACGATCTCGTCCGGGCTGTGCACCCGGATGTCGCGGCGGGAGCCGGTCAGCGCCAGCCGCGGCGGCCCGCCGTCGTCCCGCCTGCTGACCAGGTGCCAGCGGCGGATGTCACGGAACGCGCCCTGCCGGGCGAGCAGTTCCTGCAGCTCGTTGGAGACGGAGTGCCAGATCACCATGGAGTCGCTGTCGTCGAACACCAGAGCCAGGTCCAGCCAGCGGGCCGGGGCGGGCCGGAAGACGATCGTGAGCAGATCGGTCTCGGCGGTCCGGTGGGCCGAGGCCTCTGGGTCGATCACCATCCACCTGCTGCTCGTGTCGGCGCTGCGCCGCAGCGGACGGAGGGCCCGCTGCAAGGCCCGGCGATTTCGTAGTGCGGGGGCCGAGGGCACCCGCAGCGTCGGCCCGCGGGCCTGCGCACCCTGGAGGACGAGATCCGCTTGGGGGCGTCCCCGGGTACGGGGCTCGTCGGCCGGCACCCGGTCCTCCGGTTCGCCGTCCGTCTGCGGTACCGGCGGCGGCTCCGGCGTGCCGTCGTTCGCAGGCGTGTCGCCGGCCGGTGTCGCGGTGAGATCGCCGGCCGCCGGCAGGAACCGGGCGAGCCACACGGCGTCCGCCAGCTCCACCGCCGACACCTCGCCCGGCGCCGCCGCCACCAGCCGATCCAGCATGCTCAGTACTCCGAGTTGAGCCGGCGGAGCACAAGCTCGGCCAGCCGCTCGTGTTCCGCCCTGCTGCCGACGCCGTCGGCGCTGGTAAGGAAGATGGCGTTCATCAGTTGATCGGTGGCCAGATCGCCGGCGTCGCGCAGCGTCAGGAACCGGTGTATCAGGTCGCGGCTGCTCTCCACGGACTCCTCACCGAGGTGCGCGGCCAGGATCTGCGCGAGTTGTTCGGGGCCGGGCGCCTGGACGTCGAGGCGGATGCAGCGGCGCAGGAAGGCCGGCGGAAACTCCCGTTCGCCGTTGCTCGTGATCACCACCATGGGGAAGGCACTGCAGCGGACCCGGCCGTCGCGGACCGGTACCCGGCCCGCCGCGTCGGAGGTCTGCACCGTCACCGGCCCCGCGTCGGCCATCCGGACCAGCTCCGGGATGGTGAACTCACCCTCCTCCACGATGGTGAGCAGATCGTTCGGCAGGTCGACGTCGCTCTTGTCCAACTCGTCGATCAGCAGTACGCGCGGGATCGGCCAGCCGGCGAAGGCGGTGCCCAGCGGCCCGAGCGTGACGTAGTTCCCGATGTCCGGGCTCGGCGCGGCCTCGGGTCCGAGGCGCGCCAGGTTGGCGTCCTGCAGCCGGCCGATCGCGTCGTAGCTGTACAGCCCGCCCTGCAGGCTGGATCGGCTGTTGATCGGCCAGTGCAGCACCGGACCGAGCCGGAGCTCGTGCGCGATGCTGTGTGCCAGCGACGACTTGCCGGTGCCCGGCTTGCCGGTGACCAGCAACGGGCGCCGCAGGTAGAGCGCGGCGTTGACCGCGTCGATCGTCGCGGCGTCCGGCAGATACCGTCCGCCCCGATAGGAGCCCGCGTCGTACGCGCCGGCCTGCACGAGGTCGTCGGTGCTGGACACCACCTCCCCGTCGAATCGCCGCCACGCGGGCGGGGCCGGTAGCCGGGAGATGCCGTCCCCCGGCACTCCGGTGCCGCGGTAGAGGTGCCAGCCGGCGCCGTTCGGCGATTCCGAAACCATCGTCACTCCTGTCACTGAGGCGCGCTCAGCCGCTGTGTGGGTGGAAGGAGACTCGGGTCGTCCCACATCAGGCTGAGATCGTGTCCGACGTGATGCGGGTCGGCGGGTGTCGCATCGGCCCGGATGCGGGTGACCGCCCGCCATAGGTCCGCCATCGTCACCGGTCCGAGCTGGTCGGCGATGGCGCGGCGGACAGTGCCGGGGTCGCCGCCGTTGCGCGACCAGAGCATGGCGGGCACGCCCGCGTTCAGGACGGCGGCGACCTCGTGACCACAATGCCGGCCGCGATCGTTGGGACCGGCCGCCATCGCGACAAGTACCGGCTCCGCGGCGGACAGGGACGCGGAGATCTGGGCCGGCCGTTCCAGCCAGTGTGCGGCGTCCGCCGCCAGGGCCTGCCGCTGCGCCATGAGCCGGCGCCAGCTCAGCTCCCAGCGACGGCGCAGGAGAATGCTGTGCGCGCGGTCGATGCTGCGCACCACCACCGGATACCGCACGCCGATCGACGGCTCCCCGCCGTCGGACCACCGGTCGACCGGCAGGCCGAGCAGCGACGACGGCAGGAAGAACTCCACCCGCAGCGGATCGCCGGGCGCGAGCCGGCCGGACATCTCGGTCACGAGCCGGACCGTCTGCCGCCGGACGTCGTCGAGCCGGCGCGGCTGATCGTCGGCGAACCACATCATTCCGGTGTGGTCCTCGCGCTGAATCCGGGCGATCAGAAGGTACCGATCGCGGTGAATGCCGTCCTGTGTCAGTTCGAACTGGAGGCAGGTCAGCATGGCCGGGTACGACGGACGGTCGGCGGCCGCCTCCCGAGCCCGCCGCAGCTGATCGGCGGGCACCGCCAGCCGGTGCGCCACCGCCGCCGCCCACTCCCCCAGCGGCCCGGACGGTGCCTCGTGCAGCCGCGCCGCCAGGAACAGGACGAACCGGATCACGGGGGGTGCGTCCCCGGGCGGACCGATGGCGTCCTCGATCAGCTCGACGACGGCGTCCGGCGTGTCGGCGGCGGGCGCCAGAGCCGGCCCGAGCCGACCGACGGTGGAACGGTAGGCCGCGGCGATATCGGCGGGCGCGGCCCGCGCCAGCAGCTCCAGCAGCGTGTGCCGCTCGTCGGCGCGCAGCAGCGCGTGGGGCTCGGTCAGCTCGACGGCGGCTCGCAGGCGCTGCCCCGCGTGCGGGTCGAAGAGGGCGATGACCTCGGCCAGGGCGGCCAGGCCGTGCGGTTGCGCGGCACAGGCCCGGATCAGGGACACCAGCTCGGCCCGGGTGCTTGCGGACCGGGCGAAGTCGAGCCGCCCGACCGTGTGCCTGAGTTCCTCGATGACCATCGACCGGCCCATCGCGTCGGCGAGGACCGGGGAGTCGGCCAGGATCGCCACGGCCTCAGCCAGGTCGAGACGGCGGGACCGGGTGGGTGGCGGGTCGCTCACGGCTCCCTCCCCGTCGCCGACGGCACGGTCATCCGGCGTACGCCATGATCGCCGCGGCGGTGGGTGCGCAGGACAGATAGCCGCCGAGAGTGTGAAAGTCGACCGTGCCCAGGTTCACCTCGTCGTGCAGGTCCACCGGGAAACGGTCGCCGAGGCGTCGCGGCACCGCGACCACGTCGCCGACGTCGGCGATGTTCACCCACCGGCCGACGCCCGGCGGCCGCGCGCCCCGTCCGTCGACCGGCTCCGGGTCCAGGCCCTCGAAGACCGAACCGGGCAGCCCGAGCGGCGAGCCGAGGGTGACCAGCAGGTCGACCTGCTGGCCGCCGGCGTGCAGCGCCTCGTAGGTCACCACCGATCCGAGCGAGTGAGCGACCACCACCTGCGGCCGGTGCCGGTCGATCGCCTCGGCCACCACGTCCCGGACGCGTACGCGCAGCGCCGGGCGGGTGAGATAGGCGTAGACCTCGCGCAGGACCGCGGTCATCACCCGGGTCAGCGATTCGCCGCCGCGCCGGCGCGCCAGCCAGTCCATGCCCTGTCGCAGCGGCGCGGTCAGCGAGCCCTGCGCCAGTTCGTCCGGCAGGCCCAGTTCGATCAGCCAGCGCAGCAGGGCCTCCTCCTCCGCCGGGGTGAGCTGGTCGAGCGCGTCGTCGTCGCCCTGCACGAGCGGGTCCAGCACGTCGGCGTAGTAGGCCGCGACCAGTCGGGGCGTGGTCTCGTGGCCCAGACCGGCCGCCTGGCAGCCGGCGGCCAGCCGGGGCCGCCACGCCTCGGCGAGGTCCGCCGCCGCCTGCTCCCGGGTCCGGCCGGCACGTAGATTCCAGATCCCGTGCACCATGACGACGGGGGACTCGGGCATCGGCGCTCCTCGACATTGCCGGTTCGGGTCTCCATTGGAGCACCGATCCGACAGATCCGTCACTCGCCCTTCAGGACGGCCGTGAAACGCCGGGCCGGTGATCGACAGGGGGCCTCACCGGCTCGCAGCCGAGGTGAATCCGTCGGGGAGCAGCCGGGCGAGTGCCCGGACGGCCCGGTACTGGAGGGCCTTGATCGCGCCCTCGTTCTTGCCCATGGTCTGCGCGGTCTCGGCCACCGAGAAGCCCATCAGGAACCGGAGCACGATGCACTCCTGCTGCTCCGGGTTGAGCTGCTTGACCGCGGTGAGCAGCGCCACGTTGGTGATGTGGTCGAGCACCGCCGACTCCGGGCTGCCCTGCGGGCCCGGGTCCTCGCGATCGCCGTCCAGCACGTCTCCGGTGCTGACCTCGAGCCGGTAGCGGCCCGACTTGAAGTGGTCGGCGACGAGGTTACGGGCGATGGTGACCAGCCACGCCCCGACGTCGCGCCCCTGCCAGGTGAAGCCGCGGATGCGCTTGAGCGCGCGCAGGAAGGTGTCGGAGGTGAGGTCCTCGGCGAGCTGCCGGTTGCCGACCCGGAAGTAGACGAAGCGGAAGACCGTGTCGACGTACCGGTCGTAGATCAGGCCGAAGGCCTCGGACTCGCCGGCCTGGGCCCGCTCGACCAGCGCCCACACCTCGGCGGCCGCGTCGGCCGGGTCGGGCCGGGGCGGGTACCTCGACGGCTGCGGGCCGGCGAGGTGCCGCGGCGGAATGACGGCGGTCCTTCCGCCCGGCTGCTGCGACGGCACGGCACGGCGGCTGTTCCTGAGCGCAGTACCCAGGGAGGCCGCCCTGCCGGACAGCACGTTGATGCGCCCGAGCGCGCCAAGCCGGTGCTGCCCGTCGACCACGACGACGGTGGCACGCGAGGCTCTCTCCCCTACGTAGACGTGAGCGGCCGCCCGGCTCTCCTCCTCGGCGGGAGCCGCGATCTCCTCGGCCGTGAGGTGGTCGGGCAGGCCCTGACCGGTGTCGGCGGCGATACGCAGGACACGCCGCTCGACCTGGGCGCGCCAATGCTGGAGGGCTCCGGTGGCGACCATCTCGTCCACCCGCCGGTCGATGTCGTCACCGGCGGCGGGCTCGGCCGGGAGATCCCGGTGTGGCTCCGGGAAGCGGCTGGTGTTGTCGCTGGTGTTCACCGGGTCTCCCTCCGCTCGGTCTCGGTGTCCGCCGCTTCGGGTTCCTGCGCCGACGCCGGCCTCGGTATGCGGGCGCGCAACTTCTTCACGCCCTGCGCCGCGTTCTGCCGTACGGCCGGCTCGGTCTTGCCGAGCTTGGCGGCGATCTGCTTGTAGTCCAGGTCGTTGACCACCCGCTCCCGGATGACGTCGCGCTGGGCCGGCGGCAGGTGCACCAGGTGCTGCTCCACGACCTGCCGTTCCTCGTAGAGATCGGCCTCGGGCGCCGCGGCCACGCTCTCCTCGACCCGGTCCGGGGAGGTCAGATCGCAGAGCCGGGCGTACGCGCCACCGCGCATTCGCTTGATCTCGTTGACCAGCGCGGTGTGTGCGTAGGCCCGGTGGTTGTCGATCTGCGGCCATCGCCACCACATCTGCGCCATCACCTCGGCCGCGGCCTCCTCGGCGTCCTGCCGGTTGCCGAGCCTCTTCCAGGCGATGTTCACGAGGCGGGGATGCTCGCTCGTGAAGAACTCGTCGATCTCGGGGCTGGTGACCGGCGTCCGGGGCGGATCGGCGTCCGGTTCGGGCGTCACGCCGGC
Organism: Actinoplanes sp. NPDC049118; assembly: GCF_040648555.1. Taxonomy (NCBI): domain Bacteria; kingdom Bacillati; phylum Actinomycetota; class Actinomycetes; order Micromonosporales; family Micromonosporaceae; genus Actinoplanes; species Actinoplanes sp. NPDC049118. The sequence goes on along the minus strand of NZ_JBEZDY010000035.1, from coordinate 26,152 downwards.
AGGCCCTTCACAGCTGGTGCCACCGCACTCTCCGATCGCGTAGCTGACCGTTGTCATGCAGTAGAGGCGCCACCGTGCCCGCGACGTGACGGTTGTCCCCGCAGAGGGTGAACGGGGTCCACTTTCGAGTGAAAGGCTCGGCTACGGCCGGCCGCGCAACGCGGCATACAGCCCGGCCGCGGCGAGCTCCAGGGTCAGGCACGCGCCGAAGGTGGCCCCGCCGACGGTGAGGATCTCCAACGCGGTGCCGCGCAGAACAGCCACGCTCAACGCGGCGATCGCCGCCATAAGGACCGCCACGGCGATCCCGCACAGCGTCACGATGATCCCGATCACCAGCGACATCGTCCGATGCGGCCCGGAACCGGTGTCATCGCGGCTCAGGCCGGCCGGCGGTCGCCGTCTTGGGGCCGGGTGCGTCGCACCACTCACGAGAGCACTCCCTCTTGATCGAAGCCACGCGCCGCGAAGCGCGGCGTTGTCGTCAAGAAGGAGTGCGGTCGCGCTCTTCACGTGAACACCCCGCCGTGCGACCCACGTCACACAGCAGGTAGAGACACTGCCCTGCGTGGCCGTGGCCTGATTTCAGGCATAGTGCCGGTAGATGGGACGGGCGACGCAGGCGAGTTTGCTGGATCCGTCGACCTCGACGGTGAAGTCGAAGGTGCTCTGTACGCCGTTGCCGGTCACGTCCTCGACGCTGACCACGGTCGCGTTCAGACGGATCTTGGATCCGACCCGGACGGGGCTGGCGAAACGGACCTTCTCCAAGCCGTAGTTGACGCCCATCTTGACGCAACACCTTGCGCCGGTCGCCTCTCCAGTCCTCAGGAACCCCCGGCCGGTACGCGCGCATCCGCACCGTCCTGGCCTGCGGCGGTGCCGAGGAATCCGCCGGACTGCCGCGACCACAGGTCCGCGTAGAGGCCGCCGCGTTCCAGCAGCTCGGCGTGGGTGCCCTGCTCGGCGATCCGGCCCGCGTCGAGGACGACGATCCGGTCCAGGTGCGCGATGGTGGAGAGCCGGTGCGCGATCGCGATCACGGTACGGCCGGTCATCACCTCGCCGAGGGTGTCGTGGATGGCGGCCTCCGCCTCGGAGTCGAGCGCGGAGGTCGCCTCGTCCAGGACCAGGATCGGCGCGTCGCGGTAGAACGCCCGAGCCAGCGCGATCCGCTGGCGCTGGCCGCCGGACAGGAGCACACCGCGCTCGCCGACGTGCGCGTCCAGTCCGGTCCGGCCGTCCGCGTCGCGCAGCCGGGCGACGAATTCGTCGGCGGACGCCCGGCGCACGGCCGCCTCGATGCGTGCGTCGGCGACGCCACCGGGGCCGGCGATGTTCTCCCGGACCGAGCGGTGCAGCAGGGTGGCCTCCTGGGCGACCATGGCGATCTGGCCGCGCAGGCTCTCCTGAGTCACGTCCGTGATGTCGGTGCCGTCGATCATGATCGTGCCGGACTCCGCGTCGTGGAACCGCAGCAGCAGGCCGACAAGCGTGGACTTGCCGGCGCCGGAGCGGCCGACGATGCCCACGCGCTCACCGGCGGCGACGTCGAGGCTCAGCCGGTCGAGCCCGCCCCGGCCACGGCCGTAGTGGTGGCTGACCTGCGAGAAACCGATGGCTCCGCCCCGTACCCGAAGAGGGGTTGCCTGAGGTTTGTCCGCGACCGTGAGCGGTTGCGCGATGGTCCGCAGGGCCCGCCGGAGCGCGCCGACGGCGCCGAACAGCGACGACACGGCGTCCAGCAGCCACTCCGCCATCGCGGTGATCCGGAAGCTGAGCGCCAGCGCGGCCGCGACGAGGCCGAGGGGCGCGGCATCGGTACGCCAGAGCGCGATCCCGTACCCGACGAGCCCGACGAGCAGCGCGCCGCTGAGCGCCATCATGGTGCTGTTGATCGTCACCTCGACCCGCTGCAGGTCCAGGTGTGCCCGCCGGGCCAGCGCGAACACCCGACGGTCGTGCTCGGTGCGCGCGTCCCGGGCGCCGAGCAACGCGAGCGTGTCGACGTTCGCGTACGAGTCGACGAGCAGGCCGGTCAGCGCCGACTCCGCGTCCTGCAGGCGCTCGGAGGCGCGCCGGTAGCGCGGAACGACCCGGCGCATGAGCAGCGCGTACGCGACGATCCAGGCGAGCAGGGGCAGCAGCAGGCGCACGTCGATCGTGGACATCAGCCACACCGAGCCGGCCACGTAGGCGACCACGAACACCAGCGTGTGGATGACCGAGTACGCGGCGGTGCCGGCGGCCTCGCCGCCGTCGCGGACCCAGGTGGCGATGCGGCCGGCGAGGTCGTCGCGGAACCAGCCGACGGACTGCCGCGAGACGTAGCGGTGCGCCCGCCAGCGGGCGAGCGGGCGGGCGTTGGCGCGGAACGCGACGTCGTCCAGCGCCTCGCCGATCAGGTTGACGAGCGGCCTGACCAGCAGCACGAACACGGCGACGGTGAGCAGTTCGGTGCTGTGGCCGGCCCAGAACGTCTCCGGGCTCACGGCGGCGAGCGTGTCGACGAGGCCCCCGGCGTACCCGATGAGCCACACCTCGATCGCGGCGCACAGGATGGTGGTGGCGACGGCCACCGCTACGACGGGTCGTAGCGGCCGGAACTCCCGCAGGAGGAACCGCCATGCGCCGGCGGCGGGTACGTGGTCGTCGGCGGTCGGGAAGGGGTCAACAGGGTTTTCGAACAGACCTAACACGAGGTGCCTTTCCGGCGGTGGAGACAGACAAGGAACCGGGGATACCGCCGGACGTCCTCATGATCGATCTCCTCTTCGTGCCGGGTGGGCGTGGTACTCCTCGCGACGCTAGGCGTTACCGCGCTGCGCCGCTCCCCATTTTCGCCGGATCACGGGCCCGGGCGGGTGACCGTCCGCGAGTCCGGCGGGCCCGGCCCGGCGCGGGCGACGATCCTACGATCATGAACAAGATCGTGGCGGCGACCCTCTCCTGCCTGACGCTTCTCGCCGGGGCCGCACCGGTCGCGGCCGCCCCGGTGACCGGGCCGGACGCCGCCGGCGCCAGCAGGCTGCGTCTCGCCTGGAGCGTCGGTCCCGCCGCCGCGGCCATCGAGACCGCCCCGACCTACCTGGCCGGCTCGACCTACCACATGGAGGGCGTCGCCGACCCCGCCAAGCTTCGTTCGCTCACGCAGGTCGTACGCCGGGACGCCGGCACCGGCCGGCGCCTGCCGTTCGCCACCGGGGCGATCGAGTCGATCGCCGGCTACCGGCCGGCCGCGGACGGGCGCACCCTGTACGTCACCACCTTCCGCGAGGACACGCACCTCTGGGCCTTCCGCCCCGACGGCCGGGTCCTGTGGGACCGGAGCCAGCCCGGCGAACGATTCCCGCACCAGCCGATGCTCGCGGGCCCCTACCTGATCACCGTGTCCAAGTCGGGGTGCGAGGTCGAGTGCGACAACACCACCGTCTTCGCGTGGCACGCCGATGACGGCCGCCCGGCCTGGTCGTACCGGCTGCCCGGCGGATACGTGAAGCTCGCCACCACCCCCGGGTACGCGGCGGTGCAGATCGACGCGGGCGGCACCAGCACCCTGACGGTTCTCGACGTCGCCACCGGCGCAAAGCTGTGGTCGCGGTCCGTGGAGGGCGGCAGCGGCATCGCGGTGGACGGTACGCACGCGTACGTCGCGGACGGGGCGCTGCGGGCGTACGGGGTGAGGGACGGGAACCCGGCGTGGGCCGGCGAGGAGGCCGGATACACGGCCGCCTACCCCAGCCGGTACGGGATCTTCGCGACGGCGGGGCAGCGCTACGCGGCCTACGACGCGACCGGACGGCGCCGCTGGTGGAGCGGAATCCATCCCCGGACCACGCTCACCGTCGACACCGGCATCGTGTACTTCCAGCAGTCGCCGACCGGGCACAACGCGGGTCCGGCATACCTGGTGGCCATGCGCGCGTCGAACGGTGCGCTGCTGAGCCGGGTGAGGATCTGGAACCGGGTCAGCGTCGGCGACGTCACGGTCGGCGGAGGGCGCGTCTTCACCAAGGCCCTCAACGAGAAGATCGTGGGTTTCGCCCCGGCCCGCTGACCACCCGCGACCACGCAGGGCCGGCGACGCCTCACCCGCTCAGAACGGCCACTGCTCGCGGGATCCGGCCTCGATGAGCGGGATCATCGCGAACGCGGCGTCGGACAGCCCGCCGAAGGTGTGCCGGTTGCCGGCCCCCGCCGGCGTGTGCCCCGCACGGTAACCGGCCAGGTTCCAGGTGAACACCGGAACCGAGGCGGGTACCGACGCCGCCACGTTCGTGGCACCGTGCCAGTGCGCCTGCTCGTCGGTGAGGATGACCACCCGGTCGTGGCGGTCGTAGTGCGTGCGCACCGCCCTCTCGGTCTCCGTCCCGCCGCCGTAGAAGTAGCCGCCCGCCTTGAACCGGCGCACCGCCGCCAGCACCGACTCGCCCGCCACCGCCGGGAACACCTTGGTGGCGTGTGAGAACGACACCACCGTCGCGTCGTGTGCGCGGGCGGCCAGCGCGAGGCCGAAGACGGTGGCCGCGTCCCAGCAGCGCAGCGTGCCGTCCTTGCTGAACGGGCACTCCATCGACCCCGACGTGTCGATCAGGATCAGGGTCCGCGCGTCCAGCGCGGGCACGTTCGCCAGCGCGTGCTGCAGCGCCTTCTCCAGCGGGTACGCCCATCGCAGGCTCGGTGCCGCGTTGTACGCCGACAGGAACCGCATCGGCAGCACGCGCGACCTCGCCACCTCGCCCGGGTCGGCCAGCCTCGCCGCCACGGTCTCGGCGACGGCGTCGCTGACACCGGCCTGGTCGAAGTTCCGCAGGTTGCGCAGCAACGCCAGGTAGCCCATCGCCGGGATGATCGCCTCCCACGCCGCGGCGTCCATCGTGGTCTGCCGCCAGCCGGCCAGCGCCTCCCAGGTCATGCCGGCGGCGTCCAGCACGGCCGGGTCGCCGATCTCCCATCGCTGCTCGACCGGCAACGCCATCAGCTCGGCCCGGGCCGCCAGCATCCGCAGCGACGCCGGGATCGGGTTGTCGCGCTTGCGACGCCGGTCGAGTGCGTGCCGGAACAGGTCACCCTGCCGCTCGTCCCTGGCCGTGGGGTGGGTCAGGTCGAGGACGTCGCCGAACCGCACCGCGCTGCTGTCGGTGTCGTACTTGAGCAGGCTGCGTTCGTGGTACAGCCGCACCGCGGCGTCCGCGACGCCCCGCTTGACCGGCTTCGGCAGCGCCCGGCCGTAGCGGCCCAGCCAGTACCCCAGCGCCTCACCCGGCTCGTCGGCCCGCTGCAACGCCGCGTCCACGACCGCCCGCGATCCCGGAATGCCGGCCGCGACCTGTGCGCGGGCACCCTCCAGGGCCGCCACCACCGACGCCGAGCGCAGCATCGCACCGGTGCGCAGCCACCGCACGAACCGGGCGAACCACTCGGGGTCGGCGACGGCGACGGCGGCGACCAGCTCGCGGAACCGGCCGTCCCGCTGTTCGGCGCCCTCGTAGAACGTGTCCTCGCCGACCATGTTCGACACACCCAGCAGGAACAGCTCGGCGCGCGGCTCGCGGGTGAAACCCGGCGCGCCTTCGGCGGTCGCAATGCCCTCGGTGGTCTCCGCGGGCGCCATCGTCGTGATGCGCTCGGCGGCCGCGGCGCGCAGGGCGGCCGCAATGCGCTCGGCGGCGGCAACGCCCTCGGCCGCGACGATGTCGTCGATTTCGTGCCGGTTCTGGCGCAGCTTGAAGTTGAACCTGGACATGACGTCCCCCGTATCCGTGGAACATGAAGACGCCGGCACACCGCCCGGATGCCCACGGGAAATGCGGTGTTGTCGCGCCTCCCGAGATCGGAACCCGGCGACGGACGGGCTCTTCGCCGAGGCCAGCGGGCCCCTCCAAGATGTAACCGTCACCTTCGCACCGGGAAGTGCGTGCCCGAGGTTAATGGCGGCGCCGACGGCCGGGCAACCGAGTTACCCGGAACCGTTCACGTCGCATGCCCGAGATCCGGGGCGGACACGGCGAGCCGTACAGGCTCTCGGTCGAAGAAGTAGCCGTATCCATCGCACCGGGCATGCGACGTGAACGCGCCTCCCGAGACCACGGCGGCGACGGCGACGGGCCCTTGCGGGCCAAGGCGACCTCGGCCACTGGTCGACACCACCGAAGCGGCGGCGGGATTCGAACCCGCGTCTCCCCGTTTTGAGCGGAAGTAACCGTTGCCTGCGCACCGGGAGGTGCCCGACGCACGCTAGGCGACCCGCGCGTACCTCAGCAAGCGATATTCGCAGCCGGCGGCGAAAGCCCGGCGTTGGAAGCGGCCGCAGGCCAGGCCGCGTGCGGAGCCGGCGTCGCCCGGCTGGTGAACTCAGGGGGCGGGTGCGACGGTTCGCCGGTGACGCCGGTGATGATGTCGGCGGCGATGTCACGGAGTTCGCGGTTGCGGTGCTGTGATGCCTTGCGGAGTGTGTCGAACGCGGCGGTGGCGTGGCAGCGTTGCTGCGCCATGAGGATGCCGATGGCCTGATCGATCATGGCGCGTGAGCCGGCCGCCTCGAGGAGCTGCCGCCGCAGCTCGATTAGATCGACTTGGCGCAGCGTGAGGGCCAGTGCCGCTGAGCATTGGGCGGCGAACGCCCGGGCGTTCTGCCGGGTCGGCCCGGCGAACGCGGCCGGCTGACAGCAGTAGAGATTCAGAGCCGCGACGGTCTGACCGTCGATGGTCAGGGGCAGGGAGAGGGAGCTGACCACACCGTGGGCGACGGCCTGCGGGCGGAAGCCGTCCCAACGGTCCTCCACGGCGGCGGGGAACACCGGAACGGCCCTGTTGCGCCGCCTGCGAGCGAAGTCCGGTCTCGAACCCGTCGGCGTCGTCCGGCGTGTACGGCGAGGTCGACCGGCGCTCGGTGGGTGTCGCGGCGGCCGCAGCGGCCATGGGCTCACGCCGACTCCCGGAACACGAGTTCGGCGGGGAGCACGATCGACGGCTCGACCGTCTCGCCGCCGGCCATCCGCAGCACCTGCCGGGCCATGGTCCGGCCGATGTCGAGAATGGGCTGGTGCACCGTGGTCAGCGGGGGATCCGCATGCCAGGCCACCGCGGTGTCGTCGAAACCGATCACCGCCACGTCGTCGGGCACCCGCCGGCCGGCCCGCCGCAGTGCCCGCAGGGCGCCGGACGCCATCAGGTCGGAAGCGACGAAGACCGCATCGAGTCGCGGCTCCTCCTCGAGGAGCCGGTCCATCGCGGCGATGGCGGATTCCCGGCCGAAGTCCCCGAACGCCTCGATCGGCCGGCGCCCGGACTCCGTCATCTCGGCCCGGTATCCGGCCAGCCGGTCGATCCCGCCGGTGACGTCCTGCGCGCCGGCGATCGTGGCGATGCGCCGCCGGCCGGATTCCACGAGCCGGCGCACCGCGAGCCGGGCGCCGTCGGCGTTCGCGACGTCGACGTAGGGCACCGGGATGCGGCCCGTGGGTCGCCCGTTGACCACCACCGGTACCCCCATCCGGACGAGCCTGCCGGTCAGCGGGCCGGCGTCGAGTGCGGACGCCACCATGACGCCGTCCACGTACCGGCCGGCGGCGGACTGCTGGAGGTGGTCGTGGCTCCGCTGCGAGTTGATCATCTGCAGCACCAGCTCCTTGCCGGCCTCGTCCAGGTGCCGGCTCACCCCGTGCACGAGGGACGGGAAGAAGGTGTCGTCGGAGAAGCAGCGGTCGGCGGATTCGGTGAGCACCAGGGCGTACGAGTCCATCCGATGGTTGACGAGACTGCGCGCCGCGTGGTTGGGCACATACCCCATCTCGTCGACGGCCCGCAGCACGGCGACGCGTTTGTCGGTTGCGACCGTCGTCGACCCGTTGACGACCCGGGACACCGTGGCCCGGGACACGCCGGCCCGTGTGGCGACCGCTTCCAGGGTCGGCCGGTACGAATCCCGCGCCTCGCCGCTCATCGTGCCTCCCGATCGAAATTGTTACTCCGCGGTAGTAGAAAAGACGCTCAGATGTCAATTTGGTGAGGCGTGTCCCAGACCCGCGGCGGCCACCGCAATAATCAGAAGATACCTGCCCGGAAATCTCGCGCGTCCCGCCAGACCAGGGTGTGACAGTACTCATCCTCCCACTCGGATGGAATCCACGGCGGCGATCTTCGCCCGGTAATGCCGGGCGCCCCCGATCGATCCTTTCAATGACTTGCCTAAATGCCTGACGGGGGGCCGTATTCGGCGGCACGGAGACCGTGCCGCGCATTCGACACCGAGGGTGTCGGAACCGTGGACTGCGCCCTGACCACGGAATCTTCCCGGCCGCAGCCGGTGCCGGCGTGTTTTCGGATGGCGCAATGAATGCCCGGCGCAATCATCGGGAGGGCCGCCGTCGCGACACCGACCGGAGAAGCGATTCAAGTCACCGTCGTCGCCTACCGGGCGCACTGACCTGCTGCGAAACGGCGATGATGATCAATTCGGGGCGACATTCGATGAACATCGCGTTTACGAGCGAAGTCGGCGCCGTTTCCATATCTCACCACCGTCTCGCCTGTGTTCGCGGTCACCGCATTTGCCAATGACGGCGGTCGACCCCTAACGTTTTTCCGGTGCCACTCGATGACGTCGGCCGACCAGGGTCCACACCCGTCCGACAGCGGGAAGACCAAATGTGATCGCCGTTTGCCAGGCGGAATGCCAGTCGGCACCCACGCAATGTCGCGGGGGTGACTCGGGCCATTTCGACGGGGACACCCGCCGATCCGCGGCTCTTACCTGAACCTAGGCCTGCAGAAATCTCTTGGAGCCACCATGTCGACCACTGATCCCCCGTCCCGCAAGGCCGTCGCGTCCGCGCGGCAGGCCTGGCGGCCGCTGCAGCGGTCCACCCGCCTCGCCATCCTCGGTGCGCTGCTCGCGACGCTCTTCTACCAGACGTTCCTGCTGGACCCGCAGTACCGCGGGCCGGTCTGGCTGTGGACGGCGATGCTGCTGGCCGAGGGCCTGACCGCCATCCACGCCATCGGTACGTGGTGGACCATCCTGGCCCACGACAACCGCGCCGAGCCGGTGGACGTGACGGTGCGGCGCAACCGGCTCCGCGCCGGCGCCGAGGTGCCGGGCATCGACGTCTTCATCACCGCGTACGGGGAAGCGCCCGAGCTGGTCCGGACGACGTTGCGGGCGGCACGGGACATGACGCTGGAGCACCGGACCTGGGTCCTCGACGACGGCGACAGCGACGCCCTGCGCGGCATCTGCGCGGACGAGGGCGTCGGCTATCTGCGCCGCGACGGTGGCCTGCACGCCAAGGCCGGCAACGTCAACGCGGCCTTCGCACGCACCACGGGCGAGTACGTGGTGATCCTCGACGCGGACCACGTTCCGGAGCCGAACTTCCTGCTCCAGATCCTGCCGCACTTCGAGGACCCGGACGTGGCGTTCGTGCAGTCGCCGCAGTCGTACACCAACCAGACGAACCTCGTCTCCACCGGCACGTCGGAGGCACAGCGCATCTTCTACGAGCTGGTGTGCCCCGGCAAGAACCACTTCAACGCCGCGTTCTGCGTCGGCACGAACGTGATGTTCCGGCGCAGCGCACTGGACGAGATCGGCGGCATCGCCACCGGCAGCAACTCCGAGGACATCTGGACCTCGCTGGAGCTGCACCGGCGGGGCTGGAAATCCACCTACGTCCCGCAGGTGCTGGCCCGGGGCCTGGCCCCGACGGATGTGGCGTCCTACTTCAAACAGCAGCTCCGCTGGGCCAGCGGCGGGTTCGAGGTGGTCCTGCGCGGCGGGCTGTTCCGCCGCGGCACCGGCCTCACCGTCGACCAGCGGCTGCAGTACCTCTTCGTCGGCACGCACTACCTGCTGTCGCTGGCGATGCTCACCTTCATGCTGCTGCCGGCGTTGTACCTGCTGTTCGCGCTGAGCCCGATCCGGGCCGACGGGGTGACCTGGGCGACGCACTACCTGCCGTTCCAGGCGATGGTCCTGATCGTCACCTGGCTGCAGTCCGGCGGATTCAAGGGCTCGGCCATCGTCGCGAGCATCGGCGCCGCGCCGGTGCACGCCCGGGCGTTCTGGGCGACGCTGCGCCGCAAGCCGGCCAAGTGGAGCGTCACCAACCAGGCCGGCGGGGGCACCCGGTCGCTCTGGGTCGTGATGCCGCAGCTCGCCCTGGTCCTGCTCAACGTGACCGGCATCGTCGTCGGTCTCGCCGTCATGGCGGACCCGGCACCGACCTGGCTCTCCGCCGCCTGGGCCACCATGATCGTGCTGATCCTGGGCCGGATGATCGTCGAGTCGGTCACCGGTCGCGACACCGGCGAGGCCGGCCCGACCGGCGCCGATAGGGCCACCGGGCCCACGGACGTACCCGCGATCGCAACGGCTCACTGAGCGCGCCACCCATCGGATCCGTTCCATCTCTCTAAGGGATTACCGCCATGACCAGTGTGGTCGAACACGACCGTCTCGAACCCTCCGCGCAGTCCGCCGACGAGACGCACCCGGTCGCTCCGGATCCGGCCCCGGCCGGCGGCAGACGCACCGTCAGGTCGCGGATCCCCGCGGTCCGGACGTTCCTCGTCACCGTTCTGCTCCTGGCCGGTGCGGGCGTCGGAGGGGCATACGTACTCAACCACCGGCTCGCCGAGAGCGCCTTCGTCACCCTCCAGGACGCGGTCCTGACCGCGGACGCGCTCCCGGTCGGCTCCACCGCCTCGGGCGTGGTGACCGAGATGCTGGTCACCGAGCAGACCCGGGTCGCCGCGGGCCAGGAACTGGCCCGGGTGCGGCTGGCCGCGGACCCGGCCCTCGCCCGGCAACAGCCGCGGGTGGAGACGCTGCGCGCGCCCGTACCCGGAACCGTGTCCAAGGTGAACATCGCCGTCGGCGGCGTGATGGGTGCCGGTGAGCCCGTCATCACGCTGTACGACCACACCAAGCTCAGCTTCGCCGCCAGGGCGACCGAGGAGCAGCTCCGCGAGCTGCGCCTCGGGATGGCGGCGCGGATCGCCGGTCCGGGCCTGAACCGCCCGGTGCCGGTCACCGTCGACCACGTGGAGGCCCGGATCGGTCCCGATCCGCTCTCCGACGCCCCGCTCACCGAGGACCAGAAGGCGGTACACGAACAACTCACCGTCGTCCTGGTTCCTCGCACCGACGCCGTCGACACGGTGAGCGCGCTCGTACCCGGGCTGCGCTTCACCGCCGAGATCGACACCAAGACCGCGGCGGGCCGTACCCCCGCGGTGAACGGAGCGGGATGACCAACCACCTCCGGCGGATCGTGACCGCCGCATGTGTCGTGCCGACGGTGTTGCTCGCCGCGGCCTGCTGGACTCCGGAAGGATCCGACACGCAGAAACGCGACCCGGCGCCGCCCGCGCCCGGTGCGCTCAGCGAGGGGGCCGCCATGAACCTGCTGGGCCGTCCTGAGCCGGGCGGCAAGGCGCGCCTCGCCGACGCAGCCCCGGCGGACACGGGCCCGAAGAAGAGCCCGGTGCAGGCCGGTCAGCCACTGAACGGGCAGGCGCTGCCGACCAACCAGTGGTGGACCTCCGCCCTGACCGGTCCCCTCGAACAGCCGATCTGGGCCCGGCCGCTGGCGATCAAGAACACCGGCGCCGGGATCGGGGTCAGCTCGGTCGCGCCGGTCGCATCCCCCAACGCGGTGGTGACGCCGTTCCAGCCGGCCCTCAGCGTCGGCGGAGCGATCTCCACGGTGCGGGTCATCGGGTACGGGGCCTTCCACGTCGTGCTGCGGGCCGAGCTCCGCGCCGGCGGCACCGTGGAGATCACCGTGGTGCAGGGCAGCCCGTTGCTGTACCTGGACTTCGAGGACGCCGACCCGTCGCTGACGGCGAGCGGGCCGATCGGCCGGGTCGGCGGCGCCGGACCGCTCGCTCAGCTCAGCATCGCCGGGCAGCGCTGGGACGTCCTGGCCCAGGACGGCGCCGGCTGGCGGCAGAAGGGCAGCACGCTCACCGTGGACCAGCCCGGTAGGGGCTCGATCGTGGTCGCCCGGGTGCCGGACCGGGCCGACGGCGCCCGATGGGAACAGGCGCTGGCGGGCGCCGCCGGCGACCCGGTCATCCGCAGCACGTCCCACATGACGTACGACGGCGTCACCGGCACGGTGACGCAGAACCTCCGCGTCGAACGGCAGTCCGGCAGGCCGGCGGTCTGGGCACTCCTGCCGCACCAGCAGGCGGGGCTCGTGCCCGGCGGCGGCCTGGAGCCGATGGGCGGCGGATACCCCGACTCGCTCGGCGCGCTCACGGTGGTGCGGGCCACCGGTGTCCGGGTCCGGGTGCCGATGCCCGGACTGATCACCGAGGCGCCGGTGGTCCCCCTGTCCGACGACGCTCGCGCCGCGGTGCTGGCCGACCTCGACCGGGACCTGGCGGACAAGCCCGCCACGGCCGACGGCGGCAGCTACTTCGGCATGAAGGAGCTCGGCCGCCTGGCCACCGTCGCCGAGGTGGCCAAGGGGATCGGCGCACTCGCGCAACGGGAGGCGGCCCTGCGCCGGCTACGCACGGAACTCGTCGACTGGCTCACGTACGGCGGCACCGGCGACGTCCGGTACCTGGCGTACGACAAGGTGTGGGGCGGGCTCATCGCCGTACCCGCGGAGTTCGGCAGCGGCGACTACAACGACCACCACTTCCAGTACGGCTACCTGGTCCGCGCGGCAGCGGTGCTCGCCGAGTCCGACCCGGCCTTCCTCCGCGACTACGGCGGTGCCGTCTCCCTGGTGGCGCGCGACTACAGCGGCACGCTGTCCGGCGACGGCGCGGAGGGCTTCCCGGCGTTCCGCGCGTTCAACGCCTACCTCGGGCACTCGGCGGCGTCCGGGTTCGCCCCGTTCGCCGACGGCAACAACCAGGAGTCGTCGGGCGAGGCGGTGGCCGCCTGGGAGGCGGTGACCCGCTGGGGCATCGTCTCGCAGAACGCGCGGCTGACCGCGTACGGCATCACCCACTACGCACTCGAGGCGGCGACGGCACGCAGGTACTGGCTGGGCGAGGAGGGACAACGCCCGGCCGGCTACGCGCACACGGTCGCCGGCATCGTCTGGGACGCGAAGATCGACTATGCCACCTGGTTCGATCCGCGGCCGGAGTCGATCACGGGCATCCAGTTGCTGCCGCTGACGTTCGGCTCGCTGTACCGCGCCGACCCGGAGAAGGCGGCGGCCCGCTCGGCCGAACTGGCCCGGGACGTGGGCGGGCCGCCCCGCGTGTGGGGTGACCTGTTCGCGGCCGATCTCGCCGTGGCGGATCCCGCGGCGGCCCGGCGCCGGCTCACCCCGCGGTTGCCCCGGGAGGAGAGCACGAGTCGCGCGATGGTGCGCTACTGGGTGGAGCTGCTGGCCGCGTACGGTCCGCCGCAGCCGGCCGTGGTCGCGGACGGTCCGTACGGCCTCGCGTTCGGCGGCGCCGAGCGTCCCCACCTGCTGGCCGTCAACCCGACGCGGGCGCCGAGGACGGTGACGTTCCGCAGGAACGGTGCCGTCGTCGCGGTCGTGGTCGTCGACCCGGGGCAGAGCATCGTCCGGCAACCATGACGAACGCGGGCGGCGGGCGCTCCGGCCCGCCGCCCGCGCCGGCGGGCAGCCGTACTCGCCGAGGCTCAACGTCGCACCGTCACCGCGGTCGTGCGGTCGCGTCGGCTCTACTTGACCGCCAACCTGCTGCTTTACTATGTTACTAGTAAAGCAGCAAGGGGCTACCGTGTTCGTCTTCCGGCTCGAAACCAACTCCGGCGTGCCGCCGTACCTGCAACTCGTCCAGCAGGTCCGCCAGGCGGTGCTGCTGGGCTTTCTCCAACCCGGTGACCGCCTCCCGCTCATCCGCGAGGTGGTCGAGAACCTGGCGATCAATCCGAACACCGTCGCCAAGGCGTACCGGCAGATGGAGCAGGAGAACCTGGTCACCGGCCGGCCCGGCCAGGGCACGTTCGTCAATGAACAGCAGTCGGCCGCGATGTCGGCATCGACGTACACGTCGCTGCGCCGCGGCCTGGCGACCTGGTTGCGCCGCGCCTACGCGGCCGGCCTCGACGAGCAGGCGGTCGACGCACTCTTCACCTCCGTCCACCAGCAGACGAGGAATGAGGACGTGGCGTGACAGCGACCGAGTTCGCGCTGCGCACCGACGGTGCGGGCAAGCGGTACCGGAGGGGCTGGGCGCTGCGCGACTGCACCCTGGCCCTGCCGGCGGGCGGCGTGATCGCCCTGGTCGGGCCGAACGGCGCGGGCAAGACCACGCTGCTGCGCCTGGCCGTCGGGTTGCTGGCACCGAGCACCGGCACGGTGGAGGTCCTCGGCCACGACGTCACCGCCAGCACCCCGCAAGCTTTGTCCCGGGTCGGGTTCCTGGCCCAGGACCACCCGCTGTACAAGCGCTTCACCGTCGCCGAGATGCTCCGCTTCGGCCGGGCCTGCAACCTGCGGTTCGACCAGGGGCTGGCCGAGCGCCGGCTGGCGAGGCTTGGCATCCCGCTCGACCGCAGGGCCGGTACGCTCTCCGGCGGGCAGCAGGCCCAGGTCGCGTTGGCTCTGGCCCTGGCGAAGCGGCCGGACCTGCTCGTCCTCGACGAGCCGGTGGCCAGCCTCGACCCGCTGGCCCGGCACGAGTTCCTGCAGGTCCTCATGGGCGCGGTGGCCGAAGGCGGGGTGACCGTCCTGTTCTCCTCCCACGTCGTGCACGAGCTGGAGCGCGTCTGCGACCACCTGGTCGTGCTCAACCACGGCCGGGTCACGCTCACCGGCGACATCGACACCCTCCTCGCCGAGCACCGGCTGCTCGTCGGCCCGCGCACGGCCACCGACCTCGACCGGTCCGGCACCGTCGTGGAGGCCGTCCACAGCGACCGGCACACGACCCTGCTGGTGCGCGACGGCGCGATCCCGGCCGCGCCCGGGTGGCAGGCCCAGCCGGTCGCGCTGGAGGACCTGGTGCTGGCGTACCTGCGCCGGCCGTCCGAGCCGGGCGCCGCGGTCACATCGGAGGTGACGGCATGACGTGGTTGATCTGGCGCCAGCACCGGACCGAGGTCTGCGTCCTGGGTCTGCTTGTCGGCATGTTCGGCATTGCCCTGCTCGTGCTCGGGACGCAGGCCCACGACCTGTTCCCCGGGGGTCCCGCCCGGTGTGCGGGAGAGGCCGGTGTCAACGAGGCCTGCGCGGCCTCCTTCCGCAGGCTCGACGAGGAGTACGGGTACGTCGAGAACCTCCTGGCGGCCTTCTATCTGGTCCCCGTCGTCATCGGTGCGTTCCTCGGTGCGCCGCTGCTCGCGCGCGAACTGGAGGACGGCACCTGGCAGCTCGCCTGGACGCAGGCCGTGCCGCGGATGCGCTGGCTGGCGGCCAAGCTCGCGGCGCTGGCCGGCGTCACCGTCGCGCTCACCGGGATGTTCACCGCGGTGCTCACCTGGTTCCGTCAGCCATTCGACGCGTGGGAAGGGCGGTTCCAGTACGACGCCTTCGACCTGGAGGGACTTGTTCCGGTGGCGTATGCGCTGTTCGCGTTCGGCGTCGCCACCGCCGCGGGGGCGATCCTGCGGCGCAGCCTGCCCGCGTTCGGCGTCGCGTTCGGGGCGTTCCTCACCGCCCGGATGGCGGTGGGGCTGTTGGCCCGTCCCGCGTACGCCACGCCGCTCACCGCCATGGAGCCGGTCCCCGTCGGCGGCTCGAAGGACCAGGCGGGGCACCTGCCCGGCTTCGCTGACTGGATGATCGAGCGCGGCTACGCAGACGCCACCGGGCGCAGGCTGAGCTGGACCGAGTACTACGAGCTGGAGGGCGCGGCCAACCGGGCCGGCACCAACCTCAACCAGTTCCTGCACGCGCGGGGCATCCAGCAGTTCGGGGTCTACCACCCGGCCGACCGGTTCTGGACGTTCCAGCTCATCGAGGCGGCCCTGTTCATCGCCGTCGCGGCGGTCCTGATCGGCGTGGTGGTATGGCGGGTACGGCGCCGCATGATCTAGTGCCCTGACCACAGCCGGGAGGCGTACTTGATCTTCGGATTCCTCGGGTTGCTGTGCTGGGCACTCGTCGTCGCGCACCTGTTCGCCAGGCGGGCGTACGGGATGGTGGTCGGCGCCGCCCGGGGCCGGCCGGCACGGGCGGCGGCGGTCGCGGCCGGAATGCAGCTGGGTGGGCTGCTGGTGTTCGGCCTGTTCTGCCTCGCCGGGATCGGGCTGTCCCGGCACTTCGACGCGGCCCGGTACGCGGCCTTCGCGGTCGTGCCGGGCTGCCTGCTCTACACGCCCCTGCTGGTCCTCGCCGTGCCCGGTGGGGCCGGCGGCTACCGACATGTCCGTGGCGACCTCGGCGAGCTCGGAGCCGACCGGCGGGTGGCCCGCGCCGCCGCGTGGGCCGCCGGCCCGGTCGCGGTTCTCGGCCTGGTCGCGGTGCTGTCCGGCCTCGTCGCCACCTTCGGCGCCTGAGCCGACCTCCTACTCGTCCTCGGCGAACACGACCTCGCGCCGCCTGCGGATCGCCGGTAGGACGGTGACGACCAGCGCCGCCGCGGCCAAGGCCAGGAGCACCGCGGAGATCGGCCGGGTCAGGAAGACCGACGTGTCGCCGCGGGAGATGATGAGGGCCCGCCGCAGGTTCTTCTCGAGCAGGGGTCCGAGGACGAAGCCGAGCAGCAGCGGCGCCGGCTCGCAGCCGCATTTGATCAGGACGTAGCCGAGGATCCCGAACAGTGCGATCGCGTAAACGTCGTACGCGTTGAAACCCAGCGAGTACGTGCCGATCGCGGCGAACAGGACGATCATCGGGAACAGCACCTCGTACGGGATGCGCAGCATGCGCACCCAGATGCCGATCAGCGGCAGGTTCAGCAGCACGAGCAGCACGTTGCCGATCCACATCGACGCGATCAGGCCCCAGAACAGCGCCGGCTCGTCGTTGATGACGTTCGGCCCGGGGGTGATGCCGTGGACGATGAACGCGCCGACCATCAGCGCCATTACCGGGTGGGCGGGCAGGCCCAGGGTGAGCAGCGGAATGAACGACGTCTGCGCGGCGGCGTTGTTCGCCGACTCGGGGCCGGCGACGCCCTCGATCGCGCCGTGCCCGAACTCCTCCCGCCGCCGGGAGATCCGCTTCTCGACGGCGTACGAGGTGAACGAGGCCAGCACGTGGCCACCGCCGGGCAGCACGCCGAGCGCGGCGCCGAGGCCGGTGCCCCGCACGATCGGGCCGACCATCCGGCGCCGGTCCTCGGCCGTCGGCCAGAGGTTGCGCACCCGGTCGACGATGGCCGTTCGGATCTGCCCGGTCTCCAGGTTCCGCAGGATCTCGGCGACCCCGAACATGCCGACGGCGACCGAGACGAAGTCGATGCCGCCGTAGAGTTCGCGCTGGTCGAACACGAACCGCGGCGTGCCGGTGTAGATGTCCTGCCCCACCGTGCCGAACAGGATGCCGAGCGCGATCATCGCCAGCGCCTTGAGCGCCGAGCCGCGCGCCAGCGCGATCGACACGATCAGGCCGAGCAGCACCAGCGAGAAGTACTCGGCCGGGCCGAACTTCAGCGCGACGCGGGCCAGCGGCGGGGCCGCGACGGCGAGCACGACCGTGGCCACCGTACCGGCGATGAAGGATCCGATCGCGGCGACGGCCAGCGCCGGCCCGGCCCGGCCCCGGCGGGCCATCTCGTGGCCGTCGAGCGCGGTGACCGCCGCCGACGACTCACCGGGGAGGTTGATCAGGATTGCCGTCGTCGAGCCGCCGTACTGTGCGCCGTAGTAGATGCCGGCCAGCATGATCAGCGCCGTCACCGGCTCGAAGTTGAACGTGATCGGCAGCAGCATCGCCACCGTCGCCGTCGGCCCGATGCCGGGCAGCACGCCGACCGCCGTACCGAGCAGCACTCCCAGGAAGCAGTAGAGGACGTTCTCGACCAGCAGGGCGGTCGAGAAACCCAGCGCCAGGTTGTCGAGCAGGTCCATGCGTCAGAACCCGAGCCCGTTGCCGAAGAGCGGGATCCGTAGCTGGAGTCCGACGACGAAGATCAGCGTGGCGGCCACGGTCAGACCGGTGGCGACCGCGACGGCGGTGAGCGGCCGCACCCGCGGGCTGGCCATCGTGGCGAGCAGGGCGGTGACCGCCGAGGTCGGCACGAAACCGAGGCGCCGGACGGCGAATCCGAAGAACAGGATCGCGAGCGTGATGGCGGTGACCGCGCGCCAGGGAACCGGCCCGAACGAGATCACCTCGCCGGCGACGAGCCCCTTGACGACGATGGCCAGGCCGAGCGCGGCGACGCTCGCGCCGACCAGCAGCGGGAAGTAGCCGGGGCCCATCCGCAGCGGGGTGCCCAGCTCGTAGCCGAGCGACCCCACCACGAACGCGCCACCGATCAGGACGAAGATGCTCCCGGCGAGGACGTCCGGGAGGGACCGTCGGCGTTCCACCTCAGGAGGCCTTGACCCCGGCGTCGGAGATGATCTTCGCCCAGGTCCCGAGCTGCTCCTCCAGGTGCGCCCGGTGCGCCTGCGGGGTGGCGTCCCCGGCCGGTACCGGCGCGGTGCCGAGCTTCGCCATCGCGTCGATGACCGCCTGGTCGGCCAGCGCCACCTTCAGCGCGTCGGACAGCTTCTGTACGACCTCCGGCGGCGTTCCGGCCGGGACGTAGAGGCCGTGCCAGACGCTGACCTGGAGCTGGGGCATCCCGGCCTCCGCCGTGGTCGGCAGGTCGGGCAGGCTCTTCACCCGCTCCGGCGTGGTGACCGCGTACGCCTTCACCTCGCCCGCGGAGATCTGGCCGGTGGTGTTGGTCGTCTGGTCGCACATGAAGTCGACCTGGCCGCCGACGAGGTCGGTCAGCGCGGGGCCGGTCCCCTCGTACGGGACCTCCTGGAGCTTGACACCGGCGGCGGCCTGGAACAGCAGGCCGCACAGGTGTGACGCCGCGCCGATGCCGGCGTTGGCCAGGGTGACCTTTGTGGCGTTCGCCTTCACGTAGGTCACGAGGTCCTGGAACGTGGCGGGCTCGAGGTCCTTGCGGGCGACGATCGTCATCGGCACCTCGGTGACGAGCCCGACCGTCGCGAAGTCCTCGAGAGGCTGGTAGCCCAGGTTCTTGTAGAGGGCGGGCGCCGTGGACATGCCGATGTGGTGCATGAGCACGGTGTAGCCGTCGGGCGTGGCCCGCGCGACCTCGCCGGCGCCGACCGTGCCACCCGCGCCCTCGACGTTCTGGACGACGATCTTGCCACCGAGCGCCTTCGCCATCGGCTCGGAGATCATCCGGGTGACGGTGTCCGTCGGGCCGCCGGCGCTGAAGGGCACGACGATGGTGATGTTCCGGTCCGGGTATCCGCCCGCCCCGCCGTCGTCCCCGGTGCCGCCGTCGCCAGAACAGGCGGCGACGAGCGAGACGGCGCCGAACACGGCGATCACCCGCGCGGCGAGCCGGTGCCTGCTTGTCGTTCTCATGGTGCGGCCTCCTCCGTCGATGCGGGCATCGCCTCAGTCTCGACCGGCGAGAACGCGGATGGTGTCAGAGGAATCCCAAGAACTAGAATCTGCCGGTATGCGGATCACCGTCATCGAGGATGACGACCGCGTGGCGCGGGGTCTGGTGACCGTCCTGGCCCAGGCCGGCTTCGAGGTGCACCGCGTCGCCACCGCCGCGGAGGCCGCGGAGGCCGCGGAGGCCGCGCCGT
This sequence comes from Actinoplanes sp. NPDC049118, assembly GCF_040648555.1. Classification (NCBI taxonomy): domain Bacteria; kingdom Bacillati; phylum Actinomycetota; class Actinomycetes; order Micromonosporales; family Micromonosporaceae; genus Actinoplanes; species Actinoplanes sp. NPDC049118. The sequence goes on along the minus strand of NZ_JBEZDY010000035.1, from coordinate 6,471 downwards.
CCGATGTGGTCCTCGTCGATCTCGGTCTGCCCGACGGCGACGGGCTGGACGTGATACGCAGGCTGCGTGACCGCCCGGAGACCGCCGTCATCGCCGTGACCGCCCGGTCCGAGGAGCACGAGCGGGTCCGCGGCCTCCGCGCCGGCGCCGACGACTACATAGTCAAGCCGTTCGGCGTCCCCGAGCTGCTGGCCCGCATCGACGCCGTGCTGCGGCGCACCCGCGGGGCCCGCGCCCTGTGCCATCCGGACGAGCCGTTGGTCGTCGGCCCGATGCGGATCGGCGTCGGCACCCGCGAGGTCACCGTCGACGGCACGCCGGTCGCGCTCACCCGCAAGGAGTTCGAGCTGCTCCTGCTGCTGGCCCGGCGGGCGCCGAACGTGGTCAGCCGCGACGTCATCCTCGACCAGATCTGGGGCGCGACCTGGGAGTCGACGAGTCGCACCCTGGACACCCACATCGCGGCGCTGCGGCACAAGCTCGGGCGGGTCGTGCTCATCCGCACGATCCACGGTGTGGGCTATCGGCTCCTGGCCGACCAGCCGGAGCTGATCGGCTGACACGCGGTGCACCGTCGCCTGCTCGTCGTCCTGGTGCCCCTCGCCGTGCTGCTCGTCGCGGCGCTCGGGGTGCCGCTCGGCGTCACCGTCGCCGAGCGGGAGATGCAGGAGGTCTACGTGGACCGGCTGGGCGACATCGACCGGTTCGCGTCGCTTGCCGAGACCGCGCTGTCGACCGGGCGGACCGAGGCGCTCGACCAGGAGCTGACGCGCTACCACGAGCTGTACGGCATCCCGGCCGCGGTGCTCGACACGTCCGGCACGGTGCTGCTCGGGCCGGCCGGCGCGTACCGGGACGCGGCGCGGTCCGAGCCGGCGTTGCCCCGGATCGTGACCGCGGCGCTGGCCGGGGCGAGGTCCGAGCCGTCCGGGGAGTGGGCGCCGTGGCACGACTCCGCGCTGGTGGTCGCGGAGCCGGTGGGCCGCGACAGCGAGGTAGTCGGCGCCGTCGTGACGATCTCCGACCTGTCCAAGGCGCGCGATCGCGTCCTCGTGCGCTGGGCCCGGCTCGCCGGGCTCGGGCTGCTGCCGCTGATCGCGCTGGTGGCCGTCGCCTGGCCGGTGTCGGCGTGGGTGCTGCGGCCGGTGCGCGAGCTGGACGCGGCGACCTCGCGGATCTCCCGGGGCGATCTGCGGACCCGCGCCGACGCGGAGGCCGGCCCGGCCGAGCTGCGCCGGCTGGCGGATTCGTTCAACACCATGATGGACGCGGTGGAGAACGCCGTGCAGCGCCAGCGTGCCTTCGTCTCCGACGCCTCGCACCAGCTACGCAACCCGCTGACCAGCCTGCGGCTCGCCGTGGAGAGCCTGGAACCGCATCTGTCCCCGGCCGGCGACGGACGGCAGGTGTACGACGTCGCCGTCGAGGAGATGACGGCGATGCAGCGGATGCTCGACGCGCTGCAGGCCAGTTCGCGGATGGAGAGCATGCGGACGGCATCGCCGGTGGAGCTGGACGCGGTGCTGGCCACCCGGCTGGACCGGTGGCGGGCGTTGGCGGCGACGGCGGGCGAGACGCTGACGGTCGACGTGCCGCCGGGGCTGCGGTTGCTGGAGCCGCCGGGCGGCCTGGGCAGCGTCCTGGACGAGCTGATCAGCAACGCGTTGCGGCTGTCGGACGCGCGGGCGGTCGAGTTGAGCGCCCGGGTCGTGCCCGGTGGTGCGGCCGGGAGCGTCGTCGTCGCCGTCCGGGACGACGGCCGGGGCCTCGACGCGTCCGAGCGGGCACAGGCGCTCTGGCGGTTCTGGCGCTCGCCGCGGCACCAGAACGTCTCCGGTACCGGCCTGGGGCTGGCGATCTGCGCCGACCTGGTCGGGGCGGCCGGGGGCGAGCTGCGGCTGGAGGAGGGCCTGCCGCGTCCGGACGGGTCCGGGCACGGATTCGCGGCGGTGGTCACGCTGCCGGCCTGCCGCCCCTGAGATCAGCGCTTGCGGTCCCGGAACCAGGCGGCGGCGCCCGGGTGGAGCGGGATCGACGCGGTGGAGATCCCGGTACGCACGTTGATCTGCCACGCCTCCGGAACGGCCTCGGCGGTGATCGAGCCGGTGTGCACGAAGATGGTGTCGGTGATGGCGTAGACCAGCTCACGGGGCAGGTCGTCGCGCACAAGAAGCACGTTCGGCACGGCGACGGTACGGGTGGCCGGAACGCCGGCGTAGGCGGTCGCGGAGATCGTGGCCGGGGTGTATGAGCCGGGGTACTCCTTGACGAGCGCGTCGGCCTGCTCGTCCAACGGGATCAGCCGGATCGGATGCCGCTGCGCCAGGTCCACGATGGCGGGTGTCGGCACGCCGGTCAGGGAGAACATCGCGTCGAACCCGCCGTCGCGCAGCGCCGCCGCCGATTCGGCCTGGCTGAGGTACCGGCCGTCGGCGTTCACGTGCCCGAGCTCGAGTACCCGCAGCGACGTGAACTCGGTGCCCGAGTCGCGCGCACCGAGGGATACCCGCCGGCCCTCGAGGTCACCGAGCCCGTCGATCGTCGAACCGGCCATGACCACAAGGTGCAGGTGGCTGTCGTAGAGCCGGCACACCGCGGAGAGCCCCTCGGGCACGCTGCCGTCGGCCGTGACCGCCGCGTCCAGGCTCGACAGCCCGAGGTGCACGTCGCCGGCCCGCAGCATCCGGATGTTGTCGGTGGACGCACCGCTCGGCACGGTGGTCACGGTGACGCCCGGCACCTGCTCGGTGATGCGTTCGGCCAGCGCACCGCCGATGCGCCGGTACACCGCCCCCGCCGGCCCGGTGGCCAGCCGCAGGTGGACCTTCTCGGCCTGGGGCTGCCGGGAGCAGCCGGCGAGCAGCCCTCCGGCGGCCAGAAGCACCACCCGCCGGCTCAGCCGTGGCCCCAGGTCGGTGGCCGGGCCGCAGCGCCGTTCTGTCACGGCACGGTGAAGGACGACGTGTGCGGTTCCCGGATCGGCACGCCGGCCGGCCCGGTGCTGCTCACCTGCGCCACCGTGAGCGTGTAGGACCCGGGCGGCAGCGGCGCCGCCGGCGTCCACACCAGCGTCCCCGGCGCGGCCTCCGTGACGGTGCCCGCGACCGCGCCGCCCGGCCCGGTGACGGTCACCGAGCCGTCGTAGTCGGCGCCGGTGGGCTGGATGTCGCGCTGGAACACGACGGTCGCCCCGGTCGCCGTCGCGATGGCGGAGACGACCAGCGGGTCACGCCAGTACCGGATGGCCAGGTGGGTGTCGGGCACGCCGGGTTCGCCCCATGCGGTGGAGGTGTCGTCGACCAGCATGGTGCGGGTGATGCCGCCGTCCACCGTGACGTTGCGGTTGTTGGTGCCGGTGACCGAACCCCACTCCTCGACGGTCTCCCAGGTGCCGCGGGTGTACTTGTACTGGATGTCGGTGCCGTCCAGCACGGTGATGGTGGCCTCCCAGATGCCGCCGCCGCGGTCGGTCATCGCCTGCCTGCCGGGATCCCACGGACCGAGTTCGGCGATGTTGCCGGGCAGGAAGAGCGTCGCGCCGGCCGGCGTGCCCGCCGGGGCACGCACGCGGAACGTGACATCGACGGGCCGGACCGGGACGCTCAGCGAGGCGGGCAGGCTCGCGCCGCTGCCGTCGGGATTGCGGTACGCCAGGCGCGCGGCGACGGCGGCGGTACGCGGCGACGGACCGGCCGGCGTGACGTCGTACGTGACGGTGAAGGTGTCGCCGGGCGCGAGCGACGCCGCGGTGGTCGGCGTCCGCGGGGCGATCACCCAGTCGGCCGGCGCGGTCACCGTGGCCGACAGCGCCCGGATGGTGCCCGGGCCGTCGTTGCGCGCGGTCGTCACCAGGCGGCTGGTCGCACCGGACTGCAGCCCGTCCGGTGCGGTGAAGGTCAGATCGACCGCCGGCTGCCGCGCCACGGTGAGCGGCCTGCCGTCGTGCGTGACGGTCACCTGCCGGCCGCCCGCGACGGCCGGCGTCTCCACGGTGAGCAGGCGCCTGCCGCTGTCGTACGCGAAGGGTGCCGGCCGCCCGGCGACCGTGACGACGCGCGGGCGGGAGACCCCGGCGAACTCGACCGTGTACCGGCGTGCCGCCGGGGCGCCCGGGTAGGCGCCGGCGACCGGGCCGACGGTGAGTGACGGACGCCGGCCTTCGTCGTAGCGCACCGGGATCCGGGCGTGCCCGCCGTCGCGGTAGCCGAGGCCGTCGCCGGCGTCGTCGTACACCGTGGTGCGGCCGGACGCGTGCGGATAGACGGTGAGCCGGAGCCGGTCGCGGGCCTGCGCGGCGACGTTGGCGGCCGGGTACGCCCCGGCCACGATGCCGCCGGCGCGGGCGTACACCGGCATGTGGTCCGGCGTCGCGGCGACGGTGCGGGTGGCCGGGCCGCGGAACGTCTCACCGGTGAAGATGTCGGTCCAGGTGCCCGGCGGGAACCACACCGGCGCCGTGGTGCTCAGCCCGGGCTTGGTCACCGGCGCGACCAGCAGCGAATCGCCGAGCAGGTACTGGGTGTCGTGCCGGTACGCCTCGTCGAGTCCGGGCCAGTCGAGGTACAGCGCCCGCGCCATCGGCAGCCCGGTGTCGTAGGTCTGCCGAGCCGCCGTGTACAGGTACGGCACCAGCGACTCGCGCAGGCGCAGGAAGTCGGCGGCCGGCCCACCGACCGTGTCGGCGTACTCCCACGGCAGCCGGTCGCCGTGGTCGGAGTGCAGCCGCAGGATCGGCTGGAACGCGCCGAGCTGCACCCACCGCAGGTAGAGGTCGTCGGGCAGGTGCTTGCCCGCGAAGCTGCCGATGTCGTGGCTGACGTACGACATCCCGATGCTCGCCTCGGCCGGCGTCATCGCGGCGGCGAACCGCAGCGTCTCCCAGTCCGGCCGGGTGTCCCCGGTGAAGTGCACGGTGCTGCGGTGCTCGGCCCACGGCCCGGACGGTCCGGGTGTCGTGTACCCCGGGAACGACGCCCCGATCCGCGACAGCGAGAAGCCACGCTGCCCGCGCGCCTCCCCGCCCAGCCGGTACAGCTCGTTGACCCAGCTGTCCGCGGTCACGCCGGGCGTACCGGCGAAGCTGTCGTCGCAGCAGTAGTCCAGCCACCACTGCCGCACGCCCTGCCGCTCGAACGGCCGGTGCAGTTCGGCATAGGCGGCGGCCTGGTCGGTGTCGGTCCAGTCGAAGCGGTACGGGTTCGGCGCGAAGCTGCTCGTCGCGGGGGTGAGCCGGCCCTTCGCGGTGGCCTGCGCCTGCGCGAAACGCGGGTCGTCGCCGGAGATCGCGGCGTGCACGTTGAGCGTCGCGGCGATGCCCTGGCGGTTCAGCCCGTCGAGGAACTCCTCCGGCTTCGGGAACAGTTCGCCGTTCCAGTTCCAGCCGGCCCACTGGTTCGGCGCCTTCCAGTCGGTGTCGATCACCAGCGAGTCGAGCGGCACGTCGTGCTCGCGGAAGGCGGGCAGCAGCCGCTGTTCGTAGTCCTCGGCGCTGTACGCCTGGTACTTGGAGAACCAGGTGCCGAACGCCCACTTCGGCGGGAGCAGGGCGGGCCCGGTGAGCGTGCGCAGGTCGGCCAGCCCGCGCCGGTAGTCGTGGCCGTAGCCGAACAGGTATCCGTCCTGATAGGCGCCGGTGCGCGCCGGGCGCGCGGCGATGCCGTCGCCCGCCCGCAACGCGGTGTCCGTGTCGTCGAGCAGGTACCAGCCGCCGCGGTTGAGCATGCCGGGGTGCAGGTCCAGCTGCTCGACCGGGCCGGCCTGTCCCTCGTAGTAGTCGAGGCCGCGGTACCAGCCGCCGAGTGCGTCGTCGCGCGCGGGCGATCCGAATGCCGGATGCACGCTGGTCGTGCGCCCGCCGGCGCGCAGTTCCAGCGTGGTGTTCGCGGGCGACACCGGCCCGCTCCCGAGCTGGTACCGCAGCGTCACCGCACCGGTGCGGACCCGCAGTTCGCCGTCGCGCGTCGAGGCGGTGAACCAGGTGCGCCCGGCTGCGCGGTCGACGGCGTTGAAGGTGGGCCGGTCCTCGAAGGCGTCGTCGGCAGCGTATTCCAGGCGCAGCAGCGTGGCGGTGAGCACCTGCACCCGCAGGTGGCCCGCCCGGATGCTCTGCCCCTGGATCTCCGGCGCCCGCGGCGCGGCGAGCGCCGCGCCGGGCGTCGCCGTCAGGAGCATCAGGAAGACGAGAAGGCCCGCCATGCGGGCGCCACCGGCATACCTCGACACGACTGCCCCCTGACTTCGTAACACGAACACAGAGTGCAGCGAGCGTTGCTCCGCCGAACTCGCCGTGTCAATAGGTGGGCGTCTATTCGGACAGGCGATCGCGGCGGCCCGGCCCGGCCGAAATGGCCGAAATGGCCGAACGGCGTGGCATGAAGGCCTCGAAATCCTCAGGTTTCGCGGTTCGGGTGGGTCGCAACCGGGTGGCACCTGTTCGGGAACGAGGCCCGCACCGCGCGCCACGGAATCTCT